>JAZQGX010000283.1:0-7465 GCA_045540275.1 Kiritimatiellia bacterium
GCGGTTGCGGCACGACCCGGACCTGACGGTGCTGCTCGCGGACATCCATATCAACGGAAAGAAGGACGGCGAGCACTACCAGCCGGGCGAGCTCCGCAAGACGATTGAGGAAATCCTGACGCTCGATCCGCTTCCGGCGCGCGTGGTGTTCTTCGGCGATCTGGCGCGGTCGAACGGCTGCGTGGCGGATTACACGCTGGCGCGGCAGTGCCTGCAGCCGCTCGTCGACGCCGGGATCGCCCTGCACCTCGGCATGGGCAATCATGACGCGCACAATCCGTTTTTCGAGGTGTTTCCCGAATACGGGCGGTTGACGCGCGTGCCCGGCGAGGTCGTTTTCACCGTCGATGCGGGCGCGGTCGATTTCATCATGCTGGACATCCTCGGCGGCGACCGGAAGACGGATGGCTCGTGCCTCTCCAGGGCGCAGCAGGACTGGCTCGCCGAGGCGCTGCCCCGGTGGAAGAAGCCGGTGTTCGTCTGTTCGCACTACGCGACGTGGTGCATTGACGTCGGCGGGCGGAAGCTGAGCGAGCTGCTGGTCGAATCGCCCATGGTGGCCGGCTACATCCATGGCCACGACCACCGCTGGCGCAAGGATTTCGTGCACCTGAACTGGAAGAGCCCGCGCATCGTCAAAACGCTCTGCCTGCCCTCGACCGGGCACTGGGGCGACATCGGCTGGGCGCTCCTGCGCACGCGCGGCGGCCAGGCCCGGGTGTCGCTGCGCCAGCGCGACTTCTGGTTCCCGATCAAGGATTCGCCGGAGCCCGGCGCCGACCTTGAGCTGTGGCGGCTCAACACGCTGGAGAACAAGGGGGCGACCTGCACATTCACCTTGCCGACGGCCTGACGCTCAAGCGGCGCGGTGATTTCCGGTTCAGCCGCGCGTTGCACACCGGCGCGACCACCCTGCGCCTGGCCGCATTCCCGGACATAACTTCGATTTCCGGTCCTTGATTTTTTTCTTGTTAATCCAGTTCGATGAGAGCGAACGAGTCGCTCATCATTCGCAGAGTGGCCGAGCCGTCGGCTCCCACCTCGAGAGGCGTTTCGGTATACGTGCGCACGGCATCGGTCACATGGCACCGCGCGAGCGCGAACGATTTCCCCGGGACGCGCAAGACCGCAAGGCCGGTGTCGGTGACGTCGTTCGACGGCGCATAGCGCACGACAAGCACCGCAACCGAACCGTCCGCCCCCTTTGCCGCGACCGCGCGGAACTGTCCGTCCGGCCGCGTCTTGAGCGAATCGTTGAAGACGACGCCTGTCGCGGCTCCGCTTTTCGCGCCGCGACCTTCCCTCACCTTGCAAGCGACCTGCACGCCGCGGTCCGCAAGTTTTGACCATGCATAGAAAGGATAATACCCCTTTTTCGGCCAGAGCGTCGTCGCGTCGAACATTCCGTTCATGGCGCTGTTGATCCGCGCGTCGTAGTACATGAGCATGTCGACCGGCGCGTTCTGGCAGTCGACCATCGCGGCGGCTGTGAACGCCGCGCCCTTCTGGTTGAACCTGCCCGACTCCACCTCAAGCGAATGCACCCAGTCGTCGCCCCAGCCCTTCACGTAGTTCCACTCGTTCAAGATCGACTCCGTCTTCGCGTACCCGGCGTCGTCCAGCATCTTGCGGATTCGCCTGGCCTTGTCTGCCATCAGTCGCGGATCGGTCGAGTAGATGTGCCACGAAAAGAAGTCCAGCGGAACATCGTTGTCGCGGCAGTAGGCGAGAAAGCGCCGCGCCCAGTCTTCGCGTCCGCAAACAGCCGGGCCGCCGATCTTCAGCGCCGGGAACTCCGCCTTCAGGTGCTTCGCGGCGATCTCGTAGAACTGGAAGAAGTTCGTGACGGTGCCTCCCCAGCAGCGCGGATTCTTCGGCAGCACCTTGTCGGACGGATCGAGGTCGGGTTCGTTCCACAGCTCCCAGTAGACTATCCCGAACTGGTTGGACCACGCGGTGTTTGCGGTCGTGAGCGAATCGTCGACGCCCCATCCCCAACCTTCGTTGTAGTGGCGTATGACGCGCTCGGCGACGCGCGCCCACTTTGCGAAGTCCTTCGGCGGCAGGGAGCCGTACTTTTTAGGGCCATGCTCGATGGATTGCCCGAGGCGGAAGAACACCTCTGCGCCCGCGCGCCGAATGGAGTCGAGATAGCTGTCCGTGCAGACGAAATCGTAGTTCTTCGGATCGGTCTCGTCGGCGTCGAAATCGGGGAAGACGGCGTTGATGTCCACGATGTGCGGCGCGCCGTAGCCGGAGCACAGGTTGGCGTCGTGCGTCCGCGCGAAAGGAATGCGCGCGGCGCGGTAGTCGTCGAAGTTGCCGCGCTTTTGGTCGCCTCCGGGCGATTTCACCGCCGGGCCGTTGTTCACGGCGTTCATCGGTTTTACAGGGCCGATAACGGTCGAGCAGTCCACGACGATCTCGGCCGTGGACATGGGCTCGGCGGCATACGCCGAGGCAGCGCACGCCGCCGCCAGCCCAAACAGCGCAGACTTGCGCAGGGATGTCGATCTCATCGCCTTTCTTCGCTACTTGATGACGATAATCAAGCCGCCGCTATGCGTCACGCGGATGTTGTCGATCTCCAGCCGCGCCTCCTTCGAATCGAAAGGACTCACATACTCGGTGCCGGCGGCCTGAACCGCCAGGCACGACAAGCCGCCAAGCGCATTTATTCCGCGGCGGAAAGGCAGGCCGGAATATGTCCACACCGCGGTCGCCGGGCGCGCCGCGTTCATCACCGGACGCTCGGTGCCCATATCATAAACCGCAATTTCGCTCTTGCTTTCGGCTATATCCGCCTTCATGACGAAGCGATACCAGTGGCCCGGCTCGACGCCAGACTCGAAAACATTACTCCCGCCGCCGTTCCCGTTGCCGCTGAACGCCGCGAAAGTTCCGCCGGCGAAACCGACGCCGCACGCGCGCCACGTGAGATAATCATCGTCCTTGTTGAGGCTCCCGTCGCGCAGACGTTCGCCGCCAAGCCACACATACGCATTGCGGCCCGATGCGTTGTATTTGGTCGGCGCGCGCATATCGAACTGCGTCGTAAGACGTCCAGACTTGAATACACCGCCAAGATCGTGAACTGCATAGACCGCAGGGGTGTCCGGAAGCTGTCCGAATCCGATTGTGCCCTCGGACGTAAGGAAAATCTCTCCGGGGTTGCGGCCAAGGCGCGTCCATCCGTCGATGCCGACGGGGTTCTTCGCAATCGTCCCGACCAGCGCATCTTCCGCAGAGTGTCCGCAGACCATGCGCTCGGTAAACGTATCGTAGTACAAAAGCTTGATGCTTCCGCCGTTCGGCGTGTGCCAGATGCAGATGTTGTCGAAATATGCAGTCGCCCCGTAGCAGGCGAGGGCGAAACTTGAAATAGATTCCACCTGGTTGGCGAACGGGATCCCCGTCACGGAATGGAGAACCGTACCGTCTGCCGCGCCATATGCAGGATGCTCCTCCGCGCCTCCTTGACGATAAATCGTGAAGTCATATGTCTGATTGTCGATATCCGCTTCGATGACAAGCCTCATCCACTGTGCCTGGCGCACCCATACATCAGATTTTACAGCCGTTCGGCTGTTATTATTTCGTGTAAAGTGTACAGGCTTGCGTTCCGTATAACCGCCTACCACTTGCTTGTCGCTACTTACGCCAGCCATCGCCGCGTATCCATTAGCATAAGTGTTGTAGTTGCCGTTATACATCTCGTTGTTTCCCAGCGCAATGGATACCCTGGCATCGCTTGCATCAGAGAGGCCTGTCGTGCGGACATCGGCGGCCATGCGAACCTTGCCGCCGGCAAAAGACTGCCCCAGCGTATGTCCCGCCCAGCCGGACTTGGTGGTACTATCCGACACCTCGCCGGCGTAATCGCCATGAAACTCGACTCGTTTGAGCATTGCCGTCAGATCCTTGTTGAGGCGGCGCCACCCGTCCACGCCGACGGGCTGTTCCGGAAGTTGAGCGTCTCGCGCGGCAAGAAGGTCGGTGGCCGACCCGTAGGAATAGACGTTTGTCGCGGGCGTCGAGGGGACGGGATATGTCGCGGAGGCAGTCGCTCCCGCCGTCAGGTTTCTGGAACGCCGCGTCGTGAAATCGTTCTCGTAGCAGAGCTCCCCGTCGTGCCATACGCGTATGTTGTCGAAAAGCGCCGTGGAATCGCGCTCGCCGGAATCCGCCGAGCCGCCGACGCCGTACCCAAAGAGCGCGATCGACGATATGCCGGCCGCCTGGACGTTTTTGTCCTCTGAATAAAAATTCACCCCCGTCTCGCTCCAGGCAGGAGGAGTCTCTGGCGTCGCCGCGTCGAGCGCAGGATGTTCCGCGCCCATCTCGTAAATGGCGGCGTCATACTTCTTCGTCGCGAGGTTCGCGGTGAGAACCACGCGATACCACACGCCCTGTTTGGCGTCGCTCGTTGTCACAGTGCCGAATTTATAGAATTTGTAGCCGTTTGCATCATAACTCACGCCCGCGCCTGCGGCGATGTAGTTCATATAGTCGTTTGCGCCGGTTTCGGGCGAGAAGAAAGCCTCGTCGCCCAGCACGAAGCGGACGCTGCGAGGACTGTATGTTATCCAGTTCGTCGGCGGTCTAAAGTCGCACTGCGCAGTCACCACGCCCGAAAGGAACGTGCTGCCGAGGCGCTGCTTTACGATCACATGTTTCGCCGATGTCGGAGTCGTATCGTAGCTTAAGAGCGCTTCCTGGTTTCCGTTGTCGTCAACGACGTGGGCGAAGCCGTCGCAGTTGTTGCGCCCCTTGATCCAGTTGTCCTGGAGCACGAGCACGGTTCCGCCGAAAGGATCCGAGTAGGAGTCGTTCACAAGCTTGCCGACGGCATACGGGGCCTCGCGCCATTCGCTCGAAGGGACGACGCCCGCGCTTGTGCGCGACGAGAAGTCGTTCACGTAAACAACATCTGCGTACGATGCCGCGCCGAGCGCGCCAGCGAATACCACTGCAACGAATCGTTTCATGCTCAGGTTCTCCGTTTGACTTTGTTTACCTATGTCTATGATAGATACGCGCATTATACCAAATTCAGGCGGTTTGCATAGTTTCTTTTTCCGCAAATCGAGGTTTCTATTTGCGAACAGGCGGCTGGACGGCGACGCTCCTGATTTGGTAGAATATGCGCATCATGCATGAAAGGCACTCGAAGAAACTCAACATCTGCCTTGCGACGTCGCGCGGCACCAAAGCCGGGCGCGACCGTTTTTCGGGCGTCATGCGGTATGCCGCCTCGCACCGCAACTGGGTCGTGAGGTTCTTGACCCCGTCAAGTCTGCGCCTCGGCCTCAGCACGGCAAGCGACATAAAGCCCGGCGAGCAGATCGACGGGCTGATCTGCGCATCGAAGAAATTCTGGTTCGACGACATCCATGCGCTACTCCCTCCGCGGCGCAGAATACCGACCGTCAGCCTCGACGATCCCGACCCGGAGTCGCGCAAGGCCTCGTTCTGCAACGCCGCCATAACGATCGACGACTACAACGTGGGGAACGAGGCCGCCAGCTACTTTCTGCAGCGCGGGCTGCGCAACCTTGCCTTCGCGGACAACGACAACATGGACATTTTCGGCGACTCGCATCAGACGCGTCGCTTCGAGGCGTTCCGCCGCACCGCGCTCAAGGCGGGCGCGACATTTGACGAATTCAGGCCTCCGCGAGACGGTCGCGGCGGCGAAGTTCCCGCGCTCGCCGCCTGGCTCTCGCGCCTGCCGCTCCCCTGCGGCGTTCTGGCCTACAACGACAGCAGGGCGCAGTGCGTAATCGACGCCTGCCACCTCGCCGGGCTCGACATCCCCGAGCAGATACAGATAATAGGCGTCGACAACGACGAAATGATCTGCGAGAACACTTCGCCGACGCTTACGAGCATACAGCCAGACTTCGAGGGCGGCGGCTATTTAGCCGCGCAGCTTCTTGATGAAATGCTTGCAAAAGGCCTGCCGAAAAAGCCGGTGATGCGCACGTATGGAATCAAGACTCTCGTTGAGCGTGCGTCCACCCAGGACGTCAAAGGCGGTGCGCGTCTTACGACCCGGGCCATGGAGTTCATGCGTCTCAATTTCGTGCGCGCGATAGACGTGCGGGACGTCGCCGCGGCGCTGAACGTTTCGCGCCGAACGCTGGAAAAGCGCTTCGCCCAGGTGCGCGGCGAAGGTGTTGCGCACGCGCTCAGGCGATTGCGCCTCGACAATGCCTGCCGTCTTGTTTGCGAAACCGCCAAAACCATTCCGGAAATCGCCTACGAGTGCGGCTTCGTCTCGTCCAAGCATTTGATGACGCTTTTCAAGCGCACATACGGCATGCCGATGGGCGAATGGCGCAAGATCCATTCAAAAAATTGAAAAAACCCTCGCGCACCCCTCAACACGTCAACTTGATCTCCCGGACGACGCGCATTTCTTCATCGCGCGCCTGAATGCAAGGGGTTATTGGAAAAATGACAAATGTTTTATTTGAATAATGAGGTTTTGTTGCGTTCTTTATGGTACAATACACAGCAAAATGGGAAAGGGCATGTCAAGAAACGACAACGAACTTAACCAAGGAGGTAGAAAGGAGTGATTCCTTGTGACTAGGCGAGAGTTCATTGCAGGCGTCGCGGCGTCGAGCGTACTTCCGTCTTGGGCGGCGATGTTCGCGCAGACGTTCGCCGCAGGTGCGCGGCATCCTGCCGCCGGGCAGGCGCTTGCTCCGTGGAAGAGCGGGCACTTTCAGATTCACTTCATCTATACCGGAGTGGCGGAGTCTATCTTCCTCATCTACCCCGACGGCACGTCGCTGCTCATCGACTGCGGCGACCATCCGGCGCACAAGCGCGGCAAGTACGCCGTGCCGATCCTGCCCGGCCTCGAACGCCATGCGGGCGAGTGGATTGCGCGGTACGTGTTGCGCGTCAATCCGCACCGCGAGAAGGTGGACTACATGCTCCTCACCCACTATCACAGCGACCACGGCGGAGGCCGCGGCTACCACGCCGGCCTTGCGCCGAACGGTGAATACTATCTGAGCGGATTCGGACAGGCGATGGAATGGCTTTCGTTCGGCAAGGCGATCGACCGGGCATGGCCGACGTTCGACGATCCCCTGCCGCGCCGCCCGGAGGACGACATATGGATGCTCGCGCATATGCAGGGCGTCTATCGGGAACTCGAACGGCGCGGCACCGTCGTCGAGCGGTTCCGGCTCGAAAAGGGCAGCGACCAGCTGCGCCCGCTTCACGGCGACGCGCCGGACTTCGCCTTCCGCCCGCTCTGCGCCAACGGGCGAGTTCTCATGCCGGACGGCACGGTGCGCGACCTGTACGCCGACTTCATCGCATGGACGAAGACCCACTCGCTGAACGAGAACGCGATGTCGATCGGTCTGAAGTTCACGTATGGTCCGTTCGGCTTCTACACGGCAGGCGACTTCGAGGATCGCCAGCGCCAGCGCGACGGGAGCGT
>JAZQGX010000284.1:0-4167 GCA_045540275.1 Kiritimatiellia bacterium
CGCTAGTCGTCGCTTCCCTGGGCGTGGCTACATGGCTGGTCGCGAGATTGCGATACGGGGTTTTTGTGCCTCCTGCAACTGACTACATCAAACTGAAGCATCAGGCGTTTAAAAACGACTTCGACATCCGCATGAGAGACGAGCCTGTGACAAACCGGCGGGACCGTATTGCAAGTGCGGAAAGACTGCTTCGAAAGGCGATTGTCGAGGATCATCTCTGCACCGAAGGGGAGGCTGCGCGTTTTCGTGCGGAAATCGAAGCCGCCAGGAAGAGGGTCGTGGGCGTCTTGAAGAACGGCAGCGATCTGAAACTCGTCGTGGACGGTAGAATCCTTTCCGCCGGTGTTGAACAGAAGTTCTCCTTCGATGATGGAGAACCCACGAAACGCAAGATGTGGCTGTTTGGCCATGACGAACGTCCGCTGCCTTCCAACCTTGACGAGAAGGTCATTGTTGTCACGACAAACGATTTCAAGGTGTCTACGGTCAAAGTGGTGTTGCCAGAATCGCTTGAAGGGGGCGTTATGTGCTTCTTCAATGGGAAACAAGTAGGCGGGGCCGGCTTGTCGCTTACGCCAGGATCGTATGAATGCGTTTACCGGAGAGAAGGTTATGAAGAGCAAAGGGTTGCCTTTGATGTTTTGCTGGGAACCGGCAGACACATTCCCGAACCAGATCAATGGAATGCAAGGCCTGTGGATGTCAAATTACCCGCATTGGGCATGGATGTTGTTTGCTCGGTTGATGGCAAACCGTCATCGGAGGTGAAAAGGCTTATTCCTGGCGAACACACGGTAGAGTATAGGCGAAAGGGGTATTTTAATCAGACGATTCCATTCGTGGCAAGATTGTCCGAGCCTGTTTCCGTGCCGTTGCCAGACAGGGAATGGCGCGTGAGGCCCGTGCCTGTGGCGGTGCCGGAGCTGGAGCGAGGCGTGTGGTGTGCTATAGACGGGACGAACGTCGCATCCAAGTCTTCCGTTGAATTGATGCCGGGCAACCACGCGCTTGAGTACGAGAGGTACGGATATGTGCGGCAGGGAACCAACTTTGTCGTCAAGATTGGCGAGGAGAAGGTGGAAGTGCGCGGGCCTTGTCCATGGGAGATTGCAAAGGTAAGGGTTTCCGTGCCGAAACTGGAACGGGGTGTCGAATGTAGGATCGACGGCAAGAGCGTGGCAGAGGAAATTGACCTCGTCCCGGGCGGGTATTCATACGAGTATGTTCGGACAGGATTTAAGACGCAGGCCGATCGATTCGTAGTGATGGCAAATCACCCGATGAATCTGCCAGAACCGGGAGAATGGGTCATGGTGCCCAGTCCAAAAGCAGTGCCGTCAAGTCATGATGTCCTGTCGCCGTCGTATAAGGAGGCACTGGAACGGTATTCATTTCAGGATTATGGTGGTGCGCTTGAGAAGTTCCACGAAGCGCTCAAGGAGAACTGTCGCCCCCGTGCGGATGACATGGATAAAATAGAGGATGCTTTCAAGAAGCAACTCGAGGAGATAAATGGCCTGATAAATCGGACCAGGGCCGACAATTCGATTGGCCGGGACCCGAAGCGCAGCCTGGAAAACTTGAACAATGATCGAAAGAGCCTCATCCAGTGGTATAATGAGCTAAAGGCAGCTCGGTAAGGAGATGTGCTGTCATGGGCGAGAATCTTGAAGCTGCAAAATACGACGTGTTCATCAGTTACTCTAGACGGGATATGGGAAGTGTGCAGCCTGTTGTCGACCGGCTGAGGGCAGAGGGTTATAGTTGCTGGATGGATGTGAGCGGCATTGAAAGTGGTGATGAATTCTGTTCCAAACTTGTTGATGCGATTGAGCGCTCCTGCATCGTTGTGTTCTTCTCGTCTTCTGATTCCAATGTGTCAAAATGGACTAAGCGGGAGCTTTCGGTTGCCGATGAATGTCACAAGCCGATAATTCCCGTCAGGCTTGACCACGCACCATATTCCAATGCCATCAAGCTTATTCTGGCGGGTGTGGACTACATTGATTTCCAGGCGGTGGAATTGCGCATGGCGGCAACTGAGAGGTTGCTCAGAAGTGTCAAGGAGAAGACGGAAGATGTCTTGTCGGAACATACGGGGATGAAGGGTTTGACCTTGCCCGGTGGTGTGTCAATGCGTTTTAGGTGGTGTCCGCCCGGGACGTTTATGATGGGGAGTCCGCAGACAGAGGAGGGGCATGCCCAAGATGAGATTCTACATCGTGTCACGCTTACAAAAGGCTTCTGGATGGGGGAGACCCCTGTGACGCAGAGGCAGTGGGAAGCCGTCATGGGTGACAACCCCTCTGTTTGCCGGGGCGCGAATCATCCCGTTGAAGGGGTCTCGTGGCATGACTGCATGGATTTCATCAGAAAGGTGAACGAGCAGCAGAAATGCGCACTGCGTCTACCGACGGAGGCGGAATGGGAATATGCCTGTCGTGCCGAGACGAACGGACCATTTGGCGGGAATGGGGTTTTGTGCGAGATGGGGTGGTATAATGACGACAGCTACGGCGAAATGCAACCATCGCGGTCGTCCCATCCTGTCAAGAAGAAAGAGCCTAACAAATGGGGCCTCTACGATATGCATGGGAATGTCTGGGAATGGTGCAGCGACTGGTACGGGGTGTATTCTGCGGAATCGGTCACAGACCCCATTGGGCCGCCCGAAGGGAAGCTGAAGATACGTCGCGGCGGTTCGTGGCAAGACGAGGCGATGGCATGTCGCTCCGCCTACCGTTTAGTGTTTTCGCCCGAATCGCGGCACAGTCTCCTTGGTTTCCGTGTCGCACTTGATGCTGACGAATTGTAAGTCGCAAATTTTCTACTTTTGGTGTTGACATGACGAAGAATGATGTGATATAATTCCAAAAAACTTGAAAGGAGAACCGCTAATGAAGAACGTGAGGAGAATATCCCATGCAATGGGATGCCGTAAGGTCTACAAATCTCTAGTTGGTGTGTTTGCTGCGTTCCTGATATCAATGGAAGTGTTTGCCAATGAAAGTGGCTTGATCACATATGGCGATGCATTGTGGTTTGTCAATAAGTATGGTTTGCTGCAAAGTGGCAGAATTGAAAACGAGAAAGGATCTTCTTGGATTACTGAAACGGTGACTGGTCCAGGAACATGGTCCTGTGATTGGATGCTTTCATGTGAGGAGAATCATGCTTTCCTTGTGCTCTTTGTTGACAATTCGCGGGTTGCCTACATAACCGGCGGTGTGAATTGGTCTCCACTTAAGCATGAATTGGGAGAAGGCTCTCATACAATCAGCGTGGAGTATCAGAAATCGGCCAATTCTTCTTCTGAATATTATGATTGTGGTTGTTTGCGGAACATAAATTGGGTACCAACCTTGGAGGTCGGAAAATATTTCAAGAGATCGCTTGTGGATTTTGGATATGACGTGCCGACGAATGGAACGCCGTACGATGTGGTCGCAAAAGGGTTGCCTGCTGGTTTGAAACTCAAGTACAATGCCGCCGTTACAAAGAAGGTGAAGGAGAAGTTGAAGGTTAAGACCGTTACAATCAAGAAAGCAAAGTGTGAATGGTGGATTGAGGGCGCACCGACGGCCGCGCTTGACAACTTAACCAATCCGGTCTATCTCGTCATCACTGTAAACGGCAAGACGGAAACACTTCCGCTGCTCATTTATGTTCGTGCACAGGATGTGACGGAACTACCCGATCTGGTGCTTGGGCAGTCTCTGAACGAGCAGTTCTATCTCCCCGGCGTAAATAGCGGGTGGACGGTTTCAGGATTGCCGACTGGCCTTAAGTATACGGCGAAGCTGTTGACCACAAAGAAAAAGTCTGGCAAGAAGACGATTGTTACCACTAATGCTTTGCCATATTCCGTCTATGGCAAAACTACGAAGGCAGGTCTATTTACGATTACGGCTAAAAAGGCGAAGGGCGCATACTATGAGACAATGAAATATCGGGTACTTGTGACACCTAAAGCGGTGGATGTGACGCGTTTCGGGGACTCGCTTACGAATTTCACGTCGATGGCGTATGTGCCAGTGAAGTGGGAGCTGACAAACGACGTGTCATCCGTAGGCGGCAAGGTGGCGAAGGTGACGGGGCTGCCAACAGGACTGACTTTTGCGGCGTCGAACGTATATGGATACAAGGATGCGAAGAAAAAGACCGGCA
>JAZQGX010000285.1:0-7298 GCA_045540275.1 Kiritimatiellia bacterium
GAGCTGCCCTCTGCGATATTTTGCTTGCAACTTCGAGCAGCTTGTATCATCTGATCAACTGTTCGATCGCCAAAAGGAGGTAAAAATTTTTTGCAGAAAAAAACAGTTGCTTGGTAAATAACCTCGCTCTTTTTAAAAGCAATCAGATTGCGGTAACCGCCTGAAGGCAGTACTATTCTGTTCTTCTCTTCCATAAGGGCACCTTATCAAATTGTTAAGGTTTAAAAGGTAAAAGTCGATTAGAAGCAAAATAGCAAAACCGCTATTGAATAACAAGCCAATATCGCTTATTTGCAGCTAAACAAGTAGCTCACAATGAAACTACAGTTCGAGTATTTTGTCCCATTCCCGTCCTTTAAGTCCTTTAGGTCCTTGCTGTCCTTTCCACCCACCCCAATGGCCGTCCTTAAGGAGATTAAAATATCAGTCCAACCCCATGGACATTTGGTAGGACTTTAATTCATCAGGCAAAGGCAGCTCCCAGATACCCATTGAATCCAGTTGAGCATTTGCTTTGAGCCAATATTCATATGCCGCTTTAGCGCAATTTTGATGGTGCTGTGCCAAGCGCTCCTGATAACCGGGGCCCGGCTTCAGATTGGCATTATTCCGCTTAGTGATAAGCTCATTTAGATTATTCTGAGCTTTCTGGCGGTAGGCAACTTCCTGCTTTTGGCGTTTTACCAACTCAATCTTATACTGATCAACGGTTCCACCGGCAGCGATATATGCAGACAGCTCACGCTTCATTCCACAAACGATTCGTTTTAAATCGACATATTCGGTAAATTCATTCGACGCAATGCGTATCCTTTTTTTCAACGCCGCTTTAAAATCTTCGTCTGAGGGAAAAACCAATCGCTCAAAATCAACGTTGCGTCCCGGCTCGGCGAATTTTGCAAGCATGAACTCCGAGGCATGAGCAAAGAGATTAGTGGGAAGATTGTTCAATCGTCCCCTGTCACCAGGAATCTGCTGCCTTGCAAGAGGCGAAGCAAAAGAAATTGAAACCGTTCCTTGCGTTGTGTCAACCAATATGCCGGTGGGGTCTGATACGCGCCCTGCAAAGAATGCTATTCCTCCAGTAATCATGGCAACACCCACGGCAATACCAAGGACGACGCGTTTCTTGACCCCTTTATAACCTTTACCTGACTCCCACCCCTTGGGTTCAACCTTGATAGCACGAATTCCCCTTTCACGAAGTTTGGCAAAAGCAACCTCGCGATTTTCGGCTTCTATCTCGCCCTCGTGCCGCTCGTTTTTGGCGGTTTTCCAATAATAAACGAAAAGCGCCATTATTTCTTGTACTCGATTTTTATGGGATTCGTCGGGCCGCGTTCCTTATCGGCTTTGACCTGTTCGAAAATAGCCTTCTGAAACTCGTTTTCCGGTGCCGGTGCCCAACCCTCTATACAGGCCTGACGATAAGTTTTTCTTACCGCAGATTCAACGCCAATTGCTCTCAAATGAGAAGAGATTTTGTCCAAAGGTTCCGGACAAAAACTCTGGGCGAAAAGATCGTCCAACTCCCCCGGAGAGGATATCGGGCGCATTACACATTTCGGCTCGTTGCTGTTTGCCGCTCCCAACAAGTAGGCGAAAGATCTCCACACCTCGCGAACGGCGCGAACACTTAACTTTTCGTCAGTAGGCTTATCCTTTGCCAGCGCAGCAAAGTTCACAACCGCCCACCCGTTTTCGGGTGCCACCAGCATCGTATCATCCATCGTTGCATCATCAATGAAGAAAATGGCTCCATTTGCGCCCAACTTTTTCTTCTGGGATGCAATTTCTTTGAACGAGAACGCCGATTCGCCAGGAACCATTTCAATTTTGATGCAAAGAATTTCTGCGAGCTTGTCGGTGTGTTTTTTCAAATCAGCTTCAGGAACGCGCTTTTGCCCGTTGATATATGCTATTTTCCCGGTTTGCGTTCCGGGGCGAACAACATATCCTCCGGTTCTCATCAGTATATTGCGTTTTGCTCTGGCCTTGCGTTCGGCAAGGGTCATCTTCTTCTTAGGCTCTTCTTTTTTCTCGGCAACATCAGCGGCAAAGGCAACGCCGCAAAGAGCAACCATCGCAACAATCAACAACTGTTTCATACTACGCCTTTCGCAATGTGGTTAAAACTTTTTTATTATAGCACATCCCGTTGCCGCTTACTATTAAGAAAGCGATACCGGAAATAATTTTTGACAGAAGTCTGACGCAACTCGTGGGCCTTGATTTCTCCCAACAGATAGAGCGCATATTTTGGCTCGTCGGAATCCGGGCAGCGTTTTGCAATTTTCCAAAGTTCTTCAACGGCTTGCTTTCTGGTATCTTTAAACAAGGTAAGATACAGTGCGTGCGCCGCCAGATACCCACTGGTCGAATACCCGTCATAAATGCCAGCTCGATTCTTTTTAACGAAGTTCATATCCCATATTGCAAAATCCTGATGAACCTTCTTCATGGCATCGCGATTGCCGACTTCGTACAGGGCGAAGAAATAGGGACAATAGATGCGACCAGATTTCTCCTTATCAATAGACAGAGCACGTTCAAAACACTCGATTGATTTTCTGAGATTGTGCGGATTGTCAAAATGCCACAACCCAAGATTGGCCCAGGCCGCATGATGATGCTCCCCCTCTACCTTGATGGCTTGTTCGAAAACGGTCTTGTCGTTCTCCCAATGCCGGGTCTGGCGGTACGTACTGAACATAAGAAACGCAATTGCCGACACCATGGCGCCAAGCAAAATTGAGCGATGAAACTTGCCTTTGAAACGAAGCATGATTCCAGCAGCGGCAAAAGACCATCCGACAGAGGCGATATAGGTGAAACGGTCCGCCAGAGGTTCTGCACCAAAAGAAACAATTCCCAAAAAAGGCAACAGCGACAGCATGAACCAGAGCATACCGGCAAGATAGAAATTCATCCGCTTGCTTTTGAAACCGAATAAATCGGAGAAGCGTATTTTTACCAAAAGGTAAAGAATCAGAAGCGATGCACCAGCAATTATGATTCCCTGCCACCAGAAACGAGGCAGCCCGGGAATCCGGTACAGCAACATCGGAGCAAGGTCGGTCGGGCAAAACGTGTTTTTAACATACAATCCGTATGCGGCAACGGCATTGATCAATTTGGCTCCGAGTCCGACCTCCTTAGTCAGCTCCATAGCGCCTCCCGCATGCTGCGCCCAACCAGCAAAAAATGCCAGCGCAACACAGGCAATCAACGGCAATGCATATGGGATATAACGCTTGCACAACAACCATGTCCTCTCCGCAAGCCGTTCATCGCCACATTTTTTATTTTTGTAAAATTCGGCAATGTCCGCACATGGATCAACACGTTCAAGCAGTAGCCAGTCAACAATAAAAATCAGAGGAGCAAACAACATTGCACTAGGTTTACACATTGCAGAAAGAACAAAGCACGCGAGAGCCGCCCAATAGCTGATAGATCCTATCGCACGTGTTTTATTTCCACCGCGGCCTATCCAGGCTAGCATTGCCGTTAGCAGCCAAAACATCGACAGAACGTCTTTTCGGCTTGCTATCCAGCATACGCTTTCGCAGCGCAAAGGATGCACCGCCCAAAGAAGGGCGCACAGAGCACTCGGAATCAGAGGCAGCCCCAGCGTCAGAAATAAAAACAGAAGCAACACGGCATTAGCCGAATGAATCACCAAGCTGTGGATGTGCATTATATTGTGCATTCTCTCTTCTATATCAAAAGTAGACGGGCTCTTTTCCCTCATGAGCCCGGAATCAAGCTTTTTCGCCACTGCAAAATCGATTTTATAATCTAGCCAAGTGAGTGGCATCCAGATCGCTTCCGATACATTCCAAATGTTTTCGCCGGGATCGACAGCCTTTGCAACATAATCGTAATCGTCCAAATTTACAGTGCCATAGTCTTTGACCTGCACAAACGGAAGTGCGGCGATGGCAAAAACCAACGCCGCAGAAATTACTTTTTTCATTTGCCGTTTAAATACGTAATGTGCCATAGAACGAGTCTATTGTTTTTTCGGTCCGTCGAGCAATTTTCGATATTTGGGAGCTACGCGCACCGGCGGCATGTGTTCGTCGGCAAAATGCCTGTTGATTTCATCGTACATTTTCTTCGCCTCTTCGAAATTACCCTTTTCCATCTCTTCCGTTATCATGCGGCGCGCCTCAAACATCTTGGATGCTTCCTCATTCTGCTTCTTCTGTAGCACATCCAAGAACGAGCCGAACGATTTGCCCTCCTTAAGCCATTGGCGAAGCTCGTTCTTAAGTTCGATGACTCCCTCTTTCATGCGAATATCCTCTTCGGTGTCCGTGGCGGGGTCGATGGCGATTTCGGTATTGAGCATCGCTTCGACATGTTCTTTGGAATAGTTTTCGGGAGGCGGAGGAATCGGTTGCGCCGGATTGAGAAAGAGTGCCATGTACGCCTCGGAGGTGTGCTTAAAAATCCTTTTTGGAGGATTCTTTTTCGCCTCTTCGCGCTTTCGCGCCCAGGCCGTAAGCATAGCGGTACGGGTGCCGTCTTTAGCCACGCGGACTTCTTCTCCGCGCGAATTCGTATAAATGTTCGAATTGGGAATTCTTACATCTTTAGGACTCTGCGGCTTTTTTACCGTAGCCGTTTTCCGGGGAAAGGCTTCTTTACCGACAGCCGTCTTTTCCTCTTTCGGCAGGTCGGGTTTTACCTGTGCCGGTGCCGGACGCAGTGTTTTTTTCTCATTGCGTTCTGGCTTGGCTTCGCCTTTCGAAAACACGAAGAATCCCACCGCCGCCAAAGAAAGAAGCAGCAATGAGAACAATACGGTTTTGGACGCGGGAAATTTGTCGGCCTTTATCTCCAAAGCCTTTTTTTCGGTGACGGTAATCGGGTTTATATTTTGACCCTGCAGTTTTTCAAAACATTCTTTTCTCGATGCCGCTTCAAGTGAGCCGGTCGAGATTTTTCCAGACTTATCGCGATATTCATAAGTGTAGATCATTTCATCACCTCTTGGGTTGTTCGAATTCAGGCATTGGATTTGCGCTGATATACGGGAGGAGCGAATGCTTCTCGTCGGTCATAATCGGGATGTCTTTTACTTTGTCATAGTTGACGATGCCGTGTCTTCCTTTGATGAAGAAATCTTTCTTTTCTCTAGTCAAAAATGTCCAGTAGCTTCCAATGTTCCACTTGTCTGCCCAGCAGCCAAATCCCTGCAGATTCAAATTAAATTCCTTCGCCACGGCCTTTACCATCGGCGAAAGTCCAAGGTGCCAGTTGGTAAGATGGAAACTTAAAACGCCGTCATCCTTAAGACGATCAAGGTAGAGACGTACCGCTTCGCGCGTTGACATGTGCGGAGGAATCGAGTCTCCGGAAAATACGTCGATGATGAGTACGTCCCATTTTTCCTCTTTTGCTTGCCGTTCCTTCTCCAAGGCGCGTCTCGCATCATCGATTACGACTTTGCACTCCGATGCTTTGGTGTCCGCAAGATACCAGAACAGATTCGTGTCGGCGGCAAGTTCATGAACCTGCGGATTGATTTCGTAGAACCGATAAACATCGTTGGTTCTTGCATAAGTGGCAAGTGTTGCAATCCCCATGCCGGCAACTGCAACTCGCATCGGTTCGCCGCTTTTGTATTTTGGGTGCGTGACAATTGAAAGACCGCCGGCATGAGCTCCAAAACACATCGTCGGTTTGATACGATCGAATCGGTTGATAGCTTGCATTCCATGTTGAATTCCGGCATGTTCAAACATATGAACGGTGTAGTCTTCGCCGCCTGACACGCTCATGTTTTGAGAAAGCACCCGCCCGGTTCCGTAAAAATTGCGAACTTCCTTTATCACATTTCCATTGGAGAGTGACGAGTAATAGAAGACAAAAACAGAAAAGGCAATCATGATGCCCGCTGTCCATTTCACGTCCATCTCGTCAGCGCCGAGATTGGCAAAGAACCGATGAACCTCGTAGATGCAAGGTAACATCAGCAAAATCAGAGCTACAGGATATTCAACGATGGTATTGAAGACGGCGGGGAAAACTAGACTGGCCAGGGTGCCGCCGATAGCGCCGCCAAGGGAGATGAACAAATAGTATTTAGTCAACAGCCGGTTGCACGGACGAAGACGATACAATCTGGCATGTACTGTCCAACCGCCGAACAAGATAAGCAGACTTCCCACCCCTAACTCAATAAAGAACCCGTGTCCGGCGTTTTTTGTCATGTGCCATGCGCCGTATATAGCAAGCAGACCGGAAAACAATGCGGTCAACGAAGAAAGTTTAGCACCGCGGTCGGTAAAGCCGAAAACCCAGCTGAGCAAATAAAGCGCCAACAATATAGCCCACAGAAGCGGAAGCGGTGTAACATCATTGCAAAGGTGTGAGGACACGCCGTTGAGTAGGAAGCAACTCAAAGCGCTCAGCCCTAGCCATTGCCAAGAACCAAAACCACTTTCACCTGGTCCATCTTCAACTTGACTTTGATTGGTGGTTGTTTCTAGCGGCTTCGTCGCGCTATCGGTGCTTTTCAGAAGCGTTGCAACCAGTAGTGCATATATTGCCATTCCAATCGCAAATCCAAACCATTGCATACTCACGCCGACAGTCGGCTCCACAACAAGCGGATATAACAACAAACCACAGAAGCTACCGGCATTGGATACCGCATAAAGCTTGTACACATTGCCTCCACCCCGTGCGGCCAAGGCTTGAATTAGACTGGCATTTGCACTAAGAAGCGTATATGGCAAACCGACCAAGATTAGAACTGCGGCCAGAGCACCTAATGCCGGCAAATCAACTTCACCGGTCCAACCGGCTATTTGTTTTAATTTAAAGCCGGCAAAGGCGACCCATGCCGAACCGGCAAGTAGTAATATGACATGAAACCATCCCTTTTTATTGCTATCGCCATCTTGTTGTGCCGCCAGAATGTGGGCGTAGAAATATCCGGCTAACAGAAGGACCTGAAATGAGCAAAGGCATACCGTCCAGACTGCGGCGGTTCCGCCAAAAACCGGCAAAAGGGTGTTGCCTACCATCGGCTGAACTCCAAAAACGAGTGCCGAACCGATAAAAATCGCTAATGCATGTAAGTATTTTTTCATACTCAATATTATATCATTTCCAAAATTATGCTTCTACCACAATTTTGTCATCTCCTGATAACGGAGAAACATTGGCTGTTTTTTGAGGTGCCGTGAATCGGAAAATTCGGCCGGGGATGAATTCACCGGAGCTTTTTGAGGTCGAGAGACTTTCACCAAAGAGAGCGCCAATCCAAAGAGAAAATGAGG
>JAZQGX010000286.1:0-5847 GCA_045540275.1 Kiritimatiellia bacterium
GCATGGTGGACAGCTGGGCGCCGATGGCGATGCGCGGCTTGATCTGGTACCAGGGTTGCCACAACAGCGGCGAGTCGCAGCTCTATTGCGCAAAACTCCATGCGCTTTACAGCGGCTGGTGCCGCCGGTTTGCGAATCCCGGGCTGAAGTTCTATCTGGTCCAGCTGGCGCCGTACACGCAGAACTGGTTGGGCATCTGCACGGCGCAGGCCCGGTTTTGCGCGGAGGAGCCGAACGCGGCGCTGGCGGTGACGGCGGACGTTGGCAACTTCGACGACATCCATCCGAACCGGAAGGAGATCGTCGCCAAGCGACTGGCCGTCCATGCGCTCAAGCGCGACTACGGTTTTGACATCGAGGAGGACGATTCGCCCGTGCTGGAATCGGCGCGGTTGGCGGAGGATGGCGCGGTCGCGATGACGTTCAAGCATGTCAAGAGCTGGTATGTCTATTCGCCGGACCGGTCGATCGAACCGGCCTTTGAGGTCGCGGGCGAAGACGGCGAGTGGAAAAGCGCGAAGCTCCTGAATGTCGCAAGAGGTGGCTATGTGACGGGCGTTGAGCTTGTCGTTAAGTCGGCGGATGTTCCGGTGCCGGTAAAGGTGCGCTATCTCGTCCGCCCGCGCACGATGGGAACGGTGTACAACCAGATGTCCCTTCCCCTCGGCCCGTTCTCGGCAGACGTGAGCGGCGGCGCCTTTGCGGATGATCCCCCATGCACTGCGGCGGAAGATCCTGAAAGGCCGCTCAAGGTCCTGATGATCGGCAACAGTTTTTCCATTTAGGTAAAAAGGGTCAGACCCTTCTATATAAAATAGATTTGAAACTGAAAACAGAGAAGGAGAAGACAGATGAAAAACATAGCCACCATGGTTGCAGCGGTTGTGTCAGTCGCGGCCGCTTCATTCGCTACACCCATCGTCGATACGTTCGAATCGACAATGGACTCTTGGATGGGCGACGGCAAGCTGGAGACAGCAGAGACAACCAAGCCGACGGGCTACGGCTATCCTATATCCGATGCTGCGCACACGAAGGTGCTCGCCGTTCCCGGCACCGTCACGCGAGACACGACGGGCGTCGCTAATGCCAATGTGTTCGATATGATGGTCAAGGTCGCTAGACCTGATGAAACGCCGGGCGACTTCAATTCCAACAATCCCCAGTTCACCATCTATTCCGATACGAATGGCGACCTGAAACTCTATTGCAAAGCAACGAGCAGCGGAAGCGCGACTTCCGTCACACTCGGCAATTTCGAAGACGGTGCTTGGCTGCGGCTCACGGTCGCGGTGGACTACAGCAAAAGCAGCCTTGTCGTGGCGACGAACGGCGTCCTGACCGCTTCAACATACTACCTCGCAAACGCGCCGCAATCGCAGTCCGCCGGAGTTACAAACGTCAATGTCATCGGCACGACCGCCATCGACGACTTCGTGGCGAAGAACGGGACTTTCGAGCCGTATGCGCAGGTGACAGCGGAAGGTAATCCCGCTGTTGCAGGGAATTCAAAAGTTCCGAGTGCGTATTTGACGAAATCTGGGAAGAGCCGCGTAAATGAGACGATAGCCAATTCTAAGCCTACGATGACGGTGGAGCAGGCATATACGGCTGGTGTTGCACCAGATGAGGGTGCGACGTTTGCTATAGAGGAGGCGTCTTATGACGGGAACAACCTTACGCTTACATTCCCAGGCGACTGGCCGGCGGACTCCTACACCGTCAAATACGGGGCTACGCCAGAGTGCGACAACGAAGCCAATAACGCTACCGCCACGAAGACTGGTTCCGGCAACCAAGTGACGATTCCGCTCAATTTCGGGAGCGGCAACGTGCTCTACTACAAAGTGACGCGCTAACCGTTTTTTGGCGCCCTGGCGGGTTTTTCTCTCTTTCCCGCCAGGGCGTCTTTTCCTCTGCAACCAAAGCGTGGACATCTCAATTGCGTGCCGCATACGAACTGGGGACATCTCAATCACGCGCCGCAGTTGGATAGTAACCATCAAAAGGGGTAAAAAGGGTCAACCCCTTCTGTATAAATGACTAGACATGTTTAGACAGAAAACGTGGTGACAAAACGTGGAAAGCATGCTGACTGGCCCTGCCGTAGTCCGGGGCGCGGACGGCTGAGCGCGGACGAACGCCTGCGGGTGGAAGGGCTGCTTGAGCATGTCGTCTATCGGCTAGAGGGCAAGGGCTCCGACAGATTCGTTTCGTTTTCGTCCATGTTGAGGCGCGGCGTCACGATGGAGACGGTGGCGTCTGCCCTGATGCTCAGGCGCGGCGGCAAGGCCAGGGTGTATTTCGAGGACGCCGTGTCAATGCTGGGGCAGATCGCCCGTCGCATCAACTCCTACCTGCTTCCGCGCATCGTTGCGCTGCGCCTCGACCTGGACCGTCAATGGCGGTCGTGGAACGGCAACGCCCCGGACAAGGCCGGGACACGGCGGCTCGTCGACGAGTTCGCCCGCTGCCACGACGCGCTTTTCGCGGAGGTCGGCTTCCTGGGCGTTCGAGAGCGCGTCAAGATCTGGCCGAGGGCGTCCGGGCGATCCCCGGACTGGCAGATGCTCGTCGAGGTCCTCCAGTCGTTCACCACGCTGGCCTACTGCGAGTTCTCGGACATGGACCTTTATTTCCGCGACGATTCCGATCCGGCAGAAGACGGCGCCGACGTCGGGATGGACATCGCGAACGAGGATACGGAGGAGACTCGCGCGAAGCGACGGCTGGGGCGCGAAATCGTCAGGTACGTCGATGCCGCCATCGCGCTTGCGCGCCGCGTCGGGTCGGAGTCGGCGGACGGCTTCGTGCTCGTCAAGGCCGCCTTCGAGAAGCACGGCGGCGATTTCTGCCAGGCCGAACACGCCCTTGCGGTCAAGGCCGACCTCGCGTCGTTCATCGACGCGCTGAAATCGTCGCGCGAACGGCTGAATGCCGACGTGGCCGCCGCGAATCTGGGCGGGGAGCGGCCCGTGAAGGTCGAGCTGACGAAGAAATCCGGCGAGGCCATCGCCAAGGCCGTGCGGCCGGGACGCGGCGGTGCGCGGCGGATGTTCGGCGAGGACGTCCAGGAGGCGTGCTGGCGCTACTGGGAAATCGGGAGGGGGAACCCGGACGTCGCCCGGAGCATGGACGTGAGCGGGCGAAAGGTGACGCACGCAGACGTGTTCGGCTACTATCGCCGCGAACTCGCCGCGCTCGATCCGCCCGTCGACACGCCCGCGGCTTTCGAGGGTGCGCTCCGCGCCCGCACGAACCGCATCAGCAGGAAAAAGTCCGTCGTGTCCAAGAGTAAACGCGTGTTCTGAAAGTAACCGCACGAAATTCAACTCCGATCGTTTGGGCTCTCGCTACCGCTCCGCAGCTTCGCGATGTCTCAACGGCAATTCAGTGCGTCGAATTGTCTTCTTGAGCTGCCTTCGGCAGGGTTAGAAGACATGACAGCCAATCCCTGCACGCCAGAGGAGGTCTGGAGGAGACCTCCTCCAGCTCAAAGCCTACATACGTCGCTCAGCGAGACGCGAATGAAGGATGCGAAGCAAACGTAATTCTGCGGAGCGGTAGCGAGAGCCCTGCTGATCGGAGTTAAATTCGGCGGCTTTGGCGAGGGGCGGACCGGCAGAAGCTAAAAAATGGGTAAACTCCAGGGAGGATGTTTCCTCCAGACCTCCTCTTTTTTGATATACTGTCCGCAAATAGGAGCACGGCATGAAACTTCAAGACAATCCACAGGCATATGCCATTATGGGCTGCGCTAAACGAGTTTACAAGACGCTTGGGCATGGTTTTCTTGAATCCGCTTACGCCGATGCGCTCGAATTGGAGTTCCAACGGAACGCCATCCCCTATGCGCGAGAAGATGAGGTACGCATCTATTACGATGGTGTACCGCTGCGAACCCACTACCGGGCCGACTTTACCTGTTTCAACAGGAGTTATATCATTGAGCTCAAGGCGGTCAAGGCCCTAACAAAAATTGAATGGGCGCAGGTGATCCACTACCTCCGCGCCACGCGAATTCCCTATGGGCTGCTGATCAACTTCGGGCGGCCGGATATTCAATATGAAACGTTTGAACTGGCAAAGCTACCGTCCCTCTAAAACCTAAACAAGATTGATCCAGCTGCAGAACAATTTCACACGCGAAGCAGAACGAATTGCGCGGAGCGGGAATGCACCGAAGCGCAGCGGAGGGAAGATTCGGCGGAGCCGAACCCGCAGGGCGCGCAAGCGTCTGCGCGGGAGCCCAGCTGCTCGGAGTTGAATTCTTCAAGATAAAGTACAGCCCCGCTCCCGATTTTCCCCCATGCGGGTGAAAATTTTTTAAATTCCCCCTTGCGGGGGAGAAGAATATTTGGTAGAATGTAGGCGAACATTGGAAAAGGCAGATTTCAAAACACAACAAACAAAGGAGAAAAAACCATGAAAAAGCTGATGATGACGACAGTCGCAGCACTCGGTTTCGCCGCTCTGGCGCAGGCCGAAGTTCTGAACTCGACTGGGTTCGAAGAATACGGCGAAAATGATTTTGCCGTTGGTCGGGACGATCAGGGCACGGGCACCAACGCGCGCTATTGGCTCGGTACTGAGGGTGGTGACTTCTCCCAGACCGTGCTGAAGACGTACACGGAAGCCCAAATTGATGCGCCGGCAAATGTTCCGGATGCGTTTACGAACGCGGCATCAAACGCGACCTTCCTGTCGGTCGATACGGGCAACGATGTGCTGCTCCGTCGCGCGGCGAATGATCCGACGCAAACCATCGATCTTTCCTCCGATGGCCCCGTCTTCTTCGATGCCGATGTCAAGTTCACGGCGAGCGAGACGGATGTCGTAGCCTCGACCGGCGATAAGCTCCTCGTGTGGCTGAAGGGCGACGACACGACGACCAATCTGATCGTGACAGCGGGTCTTTACAATGAGAGCACGGAAGAGTACGATCAGACCAATTTCACCGTTGTTGGTGATTATGCGGCTGATACTTGGTATCGCCTGACGGTCAAGGCTGCGGTGGAGAATAATGTCACCACCTTTGTCGTCTACATTGACGGGACGCAGGTTTCTGCTACTTATGAGGACGGTGAGTTTGATTCCTTCCCTAGCTTGGTGGAATCGGGATCTGACTCGGGCAAGCTGATTGAAGCGGCGGGCTTCCAGGGCACGGGCGCGCTTGACAATGTGGTCTGGACGACGACCGATCCGTTCCCGGCGGAAGGAACCTATACTCTGACGTTCACGGGTGATGAGGGCTTTGCTGGCGAGATGGCCTCGGTGACGGTTGGTGATGCCAATGTTGAGTCGTTCGACAGTTTTGAAAAGGCTGGTATTGGCGTGAGTGTGAAGGAAGTCACTGTTGTTGCGCAGAGCTTCACGGAAGGCACCGTTACGCCGACAACGGAGGCTGAGGGTGTCACGTTTAGCAAGGTTACGATGGTTGAGACGGAAGAGACGGACCCCGAGAACCCTGAGGAATCCTGGACTGTTTACACCTATACCTTCACGGTGACGGTTGCCGAGCCGGCTGTCGATGCGAACTATGCGATTGTGCTCAGCTTTGTGCCGGGCGCGGTGATTGACGAGGACGTCGATCTGACCACACAGTCCAAGCTGTCGCTGGATAAGGATTCGATCAAGGAAGGCGAGGCGGCGCCGACGGTGACGGTTACGGTTGGCGACGATACGCTGACAGTGGGTACGGATTACACGGTTGCCACCGATTACGTTGCGGGCACAAGCAAGGCGGGCACCTACACGATCACGGTGACGGCTGTTGAGAATAGCGGCTATACCGGCTCGAAGACGATCACCTTCACGGTGACGGCGGAAGAGGTCGTGCCGGAGACG
>JAZQGX010000287.1:0-26687 GCA_045540275.1 Kiritimatiellia bacterium
CGCATATAACGCAGTTAGACAAGCTGTATAGGGTAACTGCGCCTGTTAATCTGTAATTTGAGAAAAATCCCTCAAATAAAGCTTCCGTACAATCGCTTTTCGCATAAACTCAGACGCTTCTACTCCATCTGTTAATTGTTCTCGGCAGCTCAATGCCAAGGCCAACCTCCAAATTTGCATAAAATGTAAGAAATCCCAGGCTTATCTTGATGATTGAAACTATGGAATCTGGAATAGAGGAGTTTGAATAGGGCGGGTTTGGGCTTTCGCTTGGAACGCTTTTTTGCTAGCATAATCGCTTTCTTGTATGTGCTAGTGCTGAAAACCGATTATGAATCTTGATACGAATATCCCATTGTTGTTATCGCTCCTGTTTATCGGAGGAGGTCTGTACCTGCTTTCAAAAAGTGCGGATCGGTTTGTGGAAGAGGCGTCGCGAATCGCCTCCTGGTTCGGCGTTTCGCCGTTTATCATCGGTATGCTCGTCATCGGCTTCGGTACTTCGGCTCCCGAGTTGGCAGTCTCGGTGCTGTCCGCCCTTGTGAAACACAGCGACCTTTCTCTTGGTAATGCGTATGGCTCATGCATTTTCAATGTCGGCGGGATTCTGGGAGTGACGGCGCTGATCAGCCCGATTGAGGTCAAGCCTCGCGCTTTGCTGATAGGTGCTTCATTGCTGCTTGCCATTTGCTTTTTGTCGTTCTTCCTCTGCAGCGATATGTCGTTCAGCCGATTTGACGGTTTAATCCTTCTTGCCATTTTCGCGCTAGCCGTTCCCGTCTATTGCTACTGCAATCGGAAAAGCGAACCTGCAGCAGCGCAATCCGAACTATCGCATCCCGTAAGAAAAATTACGTTTTTAAATTGGCTGGCTCTGATTGTTTCACTCCTGATTCTTGTTGGCTCATCGCATGTTTTGGTCTGGGGATGCGTCGATTTCGCCCGTGATGTTCTAGGCGTCTCCCCGTTGATAATCGGATTGACCGTCGTGGCTGTAGGTACCTCGCTGCCCGAGCTGGCCAGCGCACTTGCCTCCGCCCGTCGCGGCGAGCACGACTTTATCATCGGCAACATCATCGGATCGAATATTTTGAATATGCTTGCCGTGGTGGGGATGGCAGGCTCTATTGCGCCTTTTGACAGTTTCAGCCGGTTCATCATTGTTCGGGACATGCCTGTCATGTTTGCATTCTCGCTGATGGTTTTTCTATTCGGCTTCAATTTCAGAAAACCTACGCGCGATGGCATCATCGGCCGCGCCAGTGGCGCAGTATGGCTTTTTTTGTATTTGATTTATCTCGTGGTGATGATATTTCAGGAAATCGCCCCCCGCCATTAAATTTTCAGGACGGTTTTGCATCTTAGATAAAAATATGCTACACTCCATCTGTGTTGTTTGATGGTTAAGACAACTTAAGGGAGGAATAAAATGAGAAAATTGGTATTGGCGGCGGGTTTCGCCATTGTCGCAAGTCTGCTTAACGCTGAAATCTGCATTAAAAACGGCGATGCGATCGCATTTATGGGCGATTCAATCACTCAGCAGGGGAATTCATCACCTGTGGGATATGTTAATCTTGTCATTCGCGGTCTTGAGGTTTGCGGAGTGAACGCCAAAAAAATTCCCGCCGGAATTTCCGGTCATAAATCAAACAATATGCTGGCGCGCCTCGACAAGGATGTCATCAGCAAAAAGCCGCGCTGGATGACCTTCTCTTGCGGAGTGAATGATGTCTGGCACGGTTCGAAGGGGGTGGAGCTGGAAGACTATAAGGCTAATGTAACCAAGATATTGGATAAGTGCGCCGCTTCCGGTGTCGAGGTGATCGTTTTGACGGCGACGATGATCGGTGAAAATCCCGAAGGCAAGAACAATAAGAAGCTTGCCGCATACAATGATTGGCTGCGTGAAGAATCCAAGCGCCGCAAATTGAGACTTGCCGATCTGAACGCCGATATGCAAGCGCTTCTTGCTGAAATCCGTAAAACCGACAAAACCCCCGGTGCAAAAATCACGCGCGACGGCGTTCACATGGCTTATAAGGGTAATTGCATGATGGCGTGGGGCGTTCTGAAGGCAATGGGGGTAGACGAAGCAAAGAAGGACGAGATTTTTTCCGCGTTTGACAAGATTCCCGGAGCCGTCACCTGCAGGGTCTATTATTCAATTTCCGAATATAACGACATTAAAGCTAAAGCAAAAGCCGCAGGCAAGAGAGACGTTGATTATATCAAGTCGTCGTCACTTAAATAGACAATTAAAGGAAACTATGGCATGAGGCGCAGAGAATTTATTGTCAGCACCGTTTCGACACTCGGTTTTACGGCTTTGACACCTCTTTTCGCCTCGCCCGCCGTGGCTCATGAGCGAAGCGAATTGCAACAGGGGAAACTTGTTGTGATGTGGGACCGGATGACGAAGCTTGTCAGCCCCGAGGACTACCGATGCTATTATCGCGATGGCAATCCCCGGGGCTTGGAGGCACTCATCGCCTGCGAACAGGCGTTCGAGAAAGTGCTGCGAGAATCTCGGGAGACGGAGGTGACGAGTGATGTTCTGGTGGTCTGGAACGTGTATAATATGGGGTATGTCGTTAAGACTCGCCACGCCCTTTTCTCCGTAGATCTTAAGCACCGTCGCGCTAGTGAATTGGTTCCTTTGCTCGACTTCGCGCTGATCACGCACAAACACGACGACCATTACGATTCCGACTTCTGCAAGGCGATGGAAAAGGCCGGTAAACCGCTCGTGTCCAGTTTTGCCGAAAATACCGCCTTCACTAAAATTAAGGCCATGGCCGAATCGAATGGGCATCCAGACGAGTTCAATATAAAAGATGTGGCTATCCGGGCGTTTCGTGTTGACCATGCTCCAGCCGCGTGGGGGATAGATTTCACTACGGCATACGAGATGTTAATCGGGGATTTTCGTCTGCTGCACACGGGCGATTGTGGCGTGTCAAATGACAAGTTATCGGTGAAGTGGGGCCGTCCCGATTTATGGCTATTGTTTCCGATGTATACCCTTGATGTTGCCGATGCGGTGCGCAGAATAAGGCCGAAGAAGGTTGCGTTCGGGCACTTGTGGGAGTTGGCTCATGACGTCAGGGGCGGCAGGGCGATTAAATGGCATATCGACCGAGATTTGCCCAGAGCCAAGTCGCAATGCGAAAAAACTTTTGTTGCGTTCTGGGGTGAGCGTATAATCTGAAAAAAGCTGATATAATACAAAAAGTTAACACAGGAGGGCGGCGGCTCGTAGGGACGCTCGCTCTCCCAATTTTTTCTTCTGCTTTGAGATAAAGCGGGCCGGAAAAGAGTGCAGCAATCTTGACATACTTGCTTTTATTGCTCTTTTTTTGGTAAAATATCCCTGTTATGAAAATGGAAAAAGTTAATATGGGTACGCTCTGCGTACAAGGCGGTTGGCAACCGAAAAAAGGCGAGCCACGTCAAGTGCCGATTTATGCATCCACAACTTTCAAATACGAGACATCCGACCAGATGGCGGATCTGTTCGATTTGAAGGCGTCTGGTTATTTTTACACCAGACTTGCCAACCCCACCAATGACGCGGTCGCCGCAAAGATCGCTGCGATGGAAGGTGGAGTTGGCGCCGTGTTGACCAGCTCAGGACAGGCGGCCAGCACTTTTTCGATAATCAATTTATGCTCCGCCGGCGATCACGTCGTATGCTCCGCCCAGATTTACGGCGGTACCTTCAACCTCTTCGCCGTTTCGTTGAAAAAGCTTGGCATTGAGTTCACGTTCGTAAACCCCGATGCGAGCGATGCGGAAATCCAAAAAGCATTTCGCCCCACTACTAAATGCGTGTTCGGCGAAACTGTCGCAAACCCCTCGGGCGTGGTTTTGGATATCGCCAGATTCGCAAAGATCGCCCATCGCAACGGAGTACCGCTGATCGTCGACAATACCTTCCCCACGCCGGTACTCTGCCGTCCTTTCGATTTTGGAGCGGATATCGTAACCCATGCTACAACCAAATACATGGATGGTCATTCTGCCCAGGTTGGCGGAGCGATCGTGGACAGCGGCAACTTCGACTGGGCAGCTCATGCCGATAAATTCCCCGGACTGGTTGAACCCGATGAATCATATCACGGACTTTCCTACGTCAAAAATTTCGGCAAGATGGCATATATCGTCAAATGCGTTGCCCACCTGATGCGCGACTTTGGCGCCATCCCGTCCCCGTTCAACTGCTACATTCTCAATCTCGGGCTCGAGTCGCTCCACCTGCGCATGCCGCGTCATTGCAGCAATGCACTGGCGGTCGCCAAGTTCCTTTCCAAACAGAAGAAGGTCGCATGGGTGAACTATGCCGGTCTTCCCGATTCTCCCTACCGCAAGCTCGCGCGCAAGCAGTTCAAGGGCGGATTGCCGTGCGGTGTGCTCACTTTCGGCATAAAGGGCGGCCGCGCCAAGTCGATAAAATTCATGGATGCGCTCAAGCTGATCTCAATCGTAACTCACGTTGCGGATGCCCGCAGCTGCGTGCTTCATCCAGCCAGCCACACCCATCGCCAACTGTCCGACCGTCAGTTGCGAGAAGCGGGAATCCCGCCAGACCTCATCCGGCTTTCGGTCGGCATTGAGGACGAGGCGGATATCATCGCCGACTTGCAGCAGGCGTTGGAGAGAATTTAACCAGGGGATCAAATGAAACGCATCGGGATTATCGGAGCAGGACGCTTTGGTTCGTCTTTGGCGCTGTCGCTCGCTGAACACGGCGCCGAGGTGCTGCTGATTGATCAGCAGCGGGAAATCGTGCGTGAATACAGCGAATTCGTCGAACAGGCGCTGGAAGGGGATGCTGCAAACATCCATACTCTCGAGGAAGCCGGTATGAGCGAGTGCGACGCCGTCGTTATCGCAATCGGCGGCAATCTCGAAGGCAGCGTGATGGCGACGATGAACTGTAAAGAGCTTAAGGTCAAAAAGGTCATTGCCAAGGCTAACTCAGAGATGCATGGCAAAATCCTGCGCCGGGTAGGGGCTGATGTCGTTGTCTATCCCAATCGAGATTGCGCATTGCGCCTCTCCAACACCTTGACATCGAAGGGATCGGTCGACCTGTTTTCGATTTCCGACGGATTCAGTGTCGCCGAAATCGATCCTCCCGAAGCTTTCCGGAACAAGACGCTTGCCGAATCGCAGATCCGCAACAAATACAATGTATCCGTGCTTTGCGTAAGAAGGCTCGCCGTCAATGAACTCGACCCGCGCGAGGTTATAATTCCCGATGCTCAGTTTGTAATCCGCGGAGACGACAAGCTGCTTATCTTTGGCGATAACAAGGCAATCGACGCTTTGATTTCTTGAAAGGGGGTTCCCGATGAAAAAGTTTTTTGCATTGACCATGGGCTGTCTGCTCGCCGTCACCGCCGGCGCCCAGCACATTTTCGACGGTGACGGCTCTAACGAGGCGGGATTCGTCCCTCCGCCGCCGCGCAAGGAGGCGCCTCCTCCTCCCGCCTCGATTTCAGGCGGCGAAACCTTTATTCCGTATCCGCCACCTCCGGCCGCGGCACAATCCCGTTCCGAGAAGAAAAATCCGCCCCGTCCGCCGACCATGTTCACTAAACTCACCTCCCAGTACGGCGAGCAGGACTGGAATGCGCGACCCAACGATTTGAACAACCTGCTAAACTCGCTGAAGGAAAGTGCAAATGTCGACTACGACTGTGAAGCGAAATCATTCGACGAAATCGATGAGGATCCCGATCGCAACCCGATTCTCTACCGCTCCGGACACTATCATTGGAGCTTGAATCCGTCAGAACGGAAAAAGCTGAGAAACTATCTGCTACGCGGCGGCACTATCATCCTCAACGCAGGCATGGGCTCGAAGCCTTTTTTCGATTCAGCCGTCAAGGTGATGAACGAGGTCTTCCCCGAAGCTCCGGTGCAGCCGCTTGCTCATGACCATGCGATATTCCATTCAACGCCTGGACTTGATTTGAGCAAGGTTCAGTACCGTCCGGGCGTGCGTTCCGTCTACCGGGGAAACGCCCCGATGTTTTTTGGAGTGACGATCGATTGCCGTACCTGTGCGATCATCTCGCGTTTCGGCATGGAGGTCGGCTGGGATCCGCTGGAGGATGACAATATTCTCGCCTACTCTCAAGACTCTGCGCAAAAGCTGGGGCTGAGTATCCTCAATTACGCAACGGCAATGCGCCAATGGTCTTTGGACAATATGAAAAAGACCAGCTACGAGGACACCAAAGGCATTACCGACACCGGATCGATGAAGATCGCCCAGGTCATCTACGACGGCGAGTGGAAGACGCGCCATCAGGGGCTCTCTGTGCTGTTGCGCCAATATAATCAGGCTACCGGCATCCCCGTCAAATTCTCGTCGACCGAAATGCGTCTTTCCGATCAGGGGATTTTCGACGCGCAAGTGCTCTATATGACCGGACATGAGTCGTTTACGCTCAAGCCAGCGGAAATAAACAACCTGCGCATGTATCTGCAAGCCGGCGGCATCCTCATTGCAGAGGCCTGCTGCGGACGCAAGGCTTTTGACGATTCGTTCCGTTCTGAGATGGCAAAAGTGTTGCCCGGCATCTCGTTTCAGGCTCCGAAAAAAGGACATCCGATTTTCCGTCAGCCCTTTGATATCGGCATGATGAAGGTGACCGCCGCATGCGCCAGGTTCTATGGTGGCCGCGCTGCAATTTCGCCTGACCTGCTGATGCTTTCAGTGGAAGGCAATCCCGCTGTCATCTACAGTTCGGTGGGAATGGCTGGCGCATGGGAACTCTCTCCGAACCCGTGGTCGAAGAGCTATCTTTCCGACGATGCGCTAAAGCTGGGATGCAATATTCTCCTCTACACCAGTACTCGGTAAGCGCACAATGGAACTGCCACTCTCGTTTCATGAATATTTCATGCGTCAGGCCCTTCGCGAAGCCGGCAAGTCGGCCGAATGCGGGGAGGTTCCCGCAGGGTGCGTCATCGTTGAGATGCCCGAATCCAGCGCGCCGATGCTCGCCTCGCTTCGCATTCTCGGGCGTGCGCACAATCAGACCGAGTCGCTGAATGACGCTACCGCCCACGCCGAGATGATCGCACTTACCCAGGCGTCCGAAGCAAAGGGGGACTGGCGGTTGACCGATACGATTTTGTATGTCACCAAAGAGCCGTGCCCGATGTGCGCCGGCGCGATAGCCCTTGCTCGCGTTCCGCTGGTGGTCTGGGGCGTTTCCGATCCGAAGCGTGGCGGACAGACCGTTTTTTCAATTCTCAATCATCCCGGGATGAATCACCGCCCGCAGCTGATCTCGGGTGTACTCGAGGACGAGGGACTGGAGATTCTGCGTTCATTCTTCCGCCAGCGCCGGGCCGACGGCAAGGAGGTGAAACATGAAAAGTAGCAAGACCGAGTTGAGGAAACGGATTTTCATCTGTGACACCACGCTTCGCGACGGTGTTCAAGGGGAAGGCATTTCGTTTTCCGAAGACGGAAAGCTGCGCCTTCTGAAAATGCTTGACGAGTTCGGTATCGATTACGCCGAATGCGGCTTCCCGGGATCCAACCCCGCCGATCGAGATTTCTTCACTCATCTGCGCAAAGTGAAATTTTCCCACTTACGGCCGATTGCCTTCGGTAGCACCCGACGCGCAAATGTCGCGGCGGAGAACGATCGCGGCCTGCAGGCGTTGCTCGAATCCGGGGTAGAGGTCGCCGCGCTATTCGGTAAAGCGGATCTGAATCAAGTCCGCTCGGTGCTGCGCGTAAGTGCGGCTGAAAATCTGCGGATGATCGCCGACTCCGTGCGTTTTCTGACCGGGCGTGGAGTTGAGGTCTGGTTTGACGCGGAACATTTTTTTGATGGTTGCAAAACCGATTTCGATTATGCGATAAGCGTGCTTCAGACCGCACTCGAGAGCGGGGCATCGGCGTTGGTGCTGTGCGATACCCGCGGTGGAACTCTGCCGGACCAAATCGCCGCTTCAGTTACCGCGGTACGTGCCAAGCTAGGAGCGAAGATACGTCTCGGCATTCATGCCCACAACGATTCGGCGGTTGCCGTCGCCAATACTCTGGAAGCGGTGCGTTGCGGGGTGCAAATCGTCGAAGGAACGATAAACGGTTACGGTGAACGCACCGGCAATGCCGATCTGATTCCTGTCATTCCGGCGCTGACGGAGAAGATGGGCTGCAAAACGGCGAAACGGCTCAAGCTTAAGAATCTCCGGCGTCTGTCGATTGTAACTTCGGATCTGGTCAACTTGCGTCCAAATCCCAGCGCTCCGTATGTGGGACGCAACGCATTTTGCCACAAGGCGGGATCACATGTCGATGCGGTGACGAAAAATTCTTCCTCTTTCGAGCACATCGATCCGGCCAAGGTCGGCAACGTCTCGCGGATTGTCGTCTCCGATCTGTCCGGTGCGGTCAACATCGAGCGGAAGATCAGCGAGGTCGGAGCCAAGCCGATGTCCACCACGCAGACCCGCGAGGTTTTGCGCCAGATCAAAGAACGTGAAAGGCAGGGCTATGCCTACGAGGCGGCAGACGGATCGTTCCGGGTGCTGCTGGAAAACATGCGCGAAAACCGGATTCGTCCCTTCCGTCTTGAAGGGTTCCGCGTAATCGCCGAGAAACGCGGCGCCGACGAACCCTGCATTTGCGAGGCGACGGTCAAGGTTTCGGTCGGCGGCAAGACGCGCCTTACGGTCGACGAGGGCATCGGTCCGGTTAACGCGTTGAACAATGCGCTTCGCAAGGCGTTAGGATACTTTTATCCGGAAATTTCGCAACTGCGCATTACCGACTACCGGGTGCGTATTCTCGATCCGCAAAAGGAACTTTCCTCCCTTGCCCGGGTTACCGTGGAATCGCGCACCGGAAATTCACAGTGGGGAACGGTGGGAGTTTCCGAAAACATCATCGAAGCGTCGTGGCAGGCGCTGGCCGACAGTATGGAATGCCTGCTGGCCAATACGTCGAAGCGCAGCGGCGGAAAACGGAGGAGCAAGTGAAAATTTTCGAGTGGTTTAAGAAACATCCGGCCATTTCGGCGTTTTTGCTGTTTGCCGCATTTTATGCCGCCGTCGCGCTCTGGGTCTTCGGACCGGTTTTGCCTCTGCATCTTGTTACGGTCTCTCCCGACGCTCCCCACAGCTACTCCGGTTCATACGCGCTTGAGCAATGGTGGGATGTACTCGGAGGTAAAGGCGCAATCTTTCCCGACCGCATCCATCAGTTTCTGGTTTCGCCTTTCGCATGGCAGGAGATGGAATATGCCTTGCCATGTTTTTTGGCGGCTTTGGCAATCGCCTTTTATTTGCGCACACAGGGGATGCGCCGGTTCTCTGCTTATGCCGGTGGAGCATTTTTCGCATTCTGCGGTTATTCTTTCACGCTGGTAAATGCCGGACATCGCGGATGGTTCGTGCTGATAAGTTATATGCTGTTTTCCTTCGGGCTGTTAAACCGCTGTTTCAACGCGGGACGGCTTTTCCATTTCGCCATGCTTGGCGCCGTAATCATGTGGGGCGGTATGGAGCAGCCCGATATCTGGATGATATTTCTGATCTTCATTGCCTCGTACGCGCTGTGGCTGAGTTACCGTTCGCGGTCGAAAGCTGAAATGCTTCGCACCGTCTATCCCAAGTTTTTGATTACCGTTGCGGTGATGCTGGGAATCGGCTACGCCTCGATGCGGCATACGCTTACCGCCACCGTTGCCGGTCGCGAGCAGCAGCTGAAGGATTTCGCTTCGGCGACTGTCGGTCAAAAAAATGACGCTTTCAACAAATGGATTTTCGCAACCAACTGGAGTATGCCGCCGGAGGACGTCGCGGAGATTTTCGTTCCGGGCGTTTTCGGAGATGAATCGTTCCGTCCGAATTATCCGCTTGCTCCGGTTCAGCATCCGTACTGGGGGAGGCTGGGCAGGCCGTATGAATTTACAAAGGGACGCATGATGCCCAATTACCGCCAGCATACGCTTTACGCAGGTCTGCTGGTGTCGCTGTTCGCACTGACCGCGGCATTTTCGAGGAGAAAGGGCAAGACCGCCGCGGAACCGGGCCTCGGGGATGCTGCCGATTACTCCGACGTGCCGTTCTGGCTCGGGGCGGCGATTGTGGCGCTGGTGCTCGCCTTTGGGCGTTTCACTCCAATTTATCGCGCAATATGGATGATCCCTGGCTTCGATTTGATCCGCGCTCCGGTGAAATTCTATCATGTCTTTGAGGTGGCATTCTGCATCCTTGCCGGTTTCGGCGTCAATCTGTTCCAGTCGCGTGACGAGGTGGTGCTCAAGAGAATGAAAGTTATAGCTTCGGCGTTGCTGGGAACGCTGGCGGTCGGATTTGTGGTTTCAATTCTCGCGCGCGATATTACCGCCGCCCATGTCGCCGGTTTGGGGTTCGGAAAAGATATTGGAGTTCATTCGGCAGACTATATGCTTTCCAATCTTTTGCGCTCCCTCGGATTTGCCGCATTTGGCGTCGCGGGCGTATTTGCGCTTGCCCGAAAAAAATCCGCCACTTTGCTTGCACGCCTGATCGTGCTTGCCATGATTGCGGCGGCGGTTCTGGATCTGGCGGCGGTAGACAAGCGGTACATCGTGCCGATTGACGTGAGCGCAGACTACCGCTCGTACCTGCTTGGAGTCATGCGCGGTGTCAAACCGGCTTTCCCGCAACCAGATGTTCGATGGGAAAATCTGCTTTCCCTCGTTTGCGGCGGAGCGGTTTTGATCTGGGGCGTTTGGTACAAGATGCGAAAAGGACTCAATGATGGACACTGAAAAGAGAATTGATCTCGTTAAATGGGCAGTGGTCGCCGTCCTTGCGGTGCTGGCAGCTTTCCACTACCGGGTGATGATCGAGTACACGCTGCATCTCTTTTCCAAACCGGTGGAAGACATGAAGCACGGGTATCTGATTCCGCTGGTCAGTGCATACCTCGTGTGGCGCAAGCGCGATGAATGGAGCAAGGTCAAATCCGACGTCAGCTGGCAGGGATTACTCGTTATGGTTCTGTTTTGCGTTCTCGCCTTCTTCGGCAGCAACGGCAACCAGTCGCGAATTGAGCAGTGTTCCCTCATCGGTCTGATCTGGGCGATTCCCTTTGCGCTTTGGGGACGGGGGGCTGCGGCATTCATCGCGTTTCCCGCCGCCTATCTGGTTTTTACGATCCCCATTTCATCGTTCATCGATTTTTGCACCGTTCATCTTCGCCTCTTTTCAACGACACTGTCCGCATTGGTGGTCAACGGTCTGGGTCTTGCCGTACAACAGGCGGGCACGACCCTCGCCTCGTTGACGCCCGGAGCTGAATTTCATGTCGATGTCGCCGCCGGCTGTAGCGGTATCCGTTCTCTTTTTGCACTGCTCGCCTTTACCGCGGTCTGGGTTCATTTTTTCCAGAGGACTCTCTGGCGAAAAGCTTTGGTTGTCGTCTCCACCGTACCGGTGGCAATTCTCGGAAATGTAATTCGCCTCACCTTGACCTGTTTTGCCGCAAAATGGTTCGGCAAGGAGTTTGGCTTGGGAACGTTTCACGATTACGTCGGATTTCCCATTTTCATTCTTGAGATATTCCTCGTCCAGCTGATCAATACCGCAATCTCAAGACGCTTACCGCCCCCCGCCGCGCCTGAACGTGAATTCCAATGCGCCCGCGGTACAAAACCCGCTGCGGTGCAGTGGCTGGTCATTTTACTGGTGCTAGCGATAGGGGGTTGGACTTTTACCCTCACCTGGCGAGCCAAAGATCCGCATTACAACGAGGACGCCTCCTTCGTCGCGCGCTCGCTGCCTGACTCCGTTCCGGGTTGGAAAAGCGATATCATATACTACTGCCAGAACCCATTGTGCGCTCGCAGCTATTTCGGTGAAGAGGTCAGGGGAAATACGGCTTCAGGCTCGAAGGATGGCGGTGTCAAAACCGCTCTGCAATGTCCCTTGTGCCGGAATGAACTCGGTTTGATTTCGCTTGCCGAAAAAAACGAGCTACCCAAGGATACGATTCTCGTCAAGCGCATGTATTCTTCGCAGGATGGAACCTCGATCCAAGTGAGCGTGGTAATCGGCGGACGCCGTCGCGGCAGCATCCATCGTGCGGATCTCTGTCTGCCGACACAGGGATTTTCAATGGAGAAGGCCGAGCTGATAAAACTCAAGTTGTGCGGCAAATCGATCGTCGCGCAGTGCATAACCGCTTCGCGCCCCGGCTTTGCCCCTTTCAGTTTGATCTATTGGATGGAGAGCGAGTTTCGCACGACTTGCTCGCATTCGGAGCGGATATGGCTGGATATCTGGGACCGGTCAATTCACAATGCGATCAACCGGTGGGTGATGATTTCGATTTCCATTTCGGGAGGAATTTCCAAGCCCGGCAATCGTGAAAAACTTTCATCGTTTTTGGATCAGGTTTATCCTCAGATTATCTTGAATACGGCGCAGGGAAGAGGTGCAGATGAGTGAGAAGAACGGCGAAAAAACGCAATTGTATCCGGCGGTCTTTCATCAGCGCGTAATCGTCAAAAAGGCGATATTCCGCGAGGTGGAGCTGGAAAAGGTGCTTGAGGATTTCGAAATTGTCGAACCTCTCGCGCCGGTTCGCAAATCCGCCGGTGCGAATTACTGTTCATTTTCGTTTTCGGTCCGGTTGCAGAGCCAGGATGAGTTCATCCGTCTTGATTCGGCAATCCGCGGCGTCGAAGGTTTTGTGATGATGCTGTAAGGAGGTTTTATGTTGCCTGAATCAGCCGGAGCGCGCGCAGAAGAATTGTTTAAGAGCGGACTGAATTGCGCTCAAGCGGTTTATCTAACTTTCGCTGAAGAGCTGGGACTGGACGAGAATACGGCGAAACTCGCCGCCTCCGGACTGGGAGGCGGAGTAGGTCGCATGCGCGAGGTCTGCGGCGCCGTCACCGGTGCCACTCTTGCGCTGGGGCATCGCTTCGGTGCCGATAAAAACGCCATTTACGAAAATGTGCAAAAGTTTTGCGCCGACTTCAAGGCGGAAACCGGAAGCATTATCTGTCGCGAAATGCTTGCGATGTCGCAGGCCGGTGCCGATGGCGTTGAAGTCGGCGGTCGCGCCGAGGAGCGGACCGCGTCATATTACAAAAAACGCCCATGTCCCGAAATCGTCAGACTGGGGGCGATGCTTGCTGCCGCCATAATGCAGCAGGAGACGCAGAATGAAAATAACGATATTCCAGAAAAATGAAATTCCCTGCTTCAACGCCGACGAATCGCACGTTGAGCTGTTGAAATCGGCGTTCCCCGAGGCCGAGGTGCTTCTGACCTGGACGGAGCCCGAGTTTCTGGCGCAACTGCCCGATACCGATATCGCCTTCACCTGGTACTGGAAACAGGCGTGGTTCGATCTTGCGGCGAAACTCCGCTTCGTTTCGACTCCCGCCGCAGGGCGCGATTTTTTCCAGGTGGTGCCGCCGGCATCTGTCAAGATCCATCACGGGGCCTATCACGGCGAGTTTATGTCGGAGACGCTGTTGGGAATGATGCTCGCATACAACCGTGGCATTCTTGACGCACATCGTCGCCAGATCGAAGGCGAGTTGTGGCCTCGGCTGAACATTGCGCAGCCGCTGTCCATTCGCCGCTCCCATGCGGTTGTTCTTGGCGTCGGCAATGTCGCGCAATGGTGCATCAGTGCGCTGAAGGCGTTCGATGTCCGCATCACCGGATTGTGCCGTCATCCCGAGGCGGCGCGTCTGCCTTCGTGCTGCGATGCAGACGATCGGATCGTTTCGATTGGAGAACTCGATTCGGTGCTGCCGTGCGCCGATCATCTAATTTTGATTCTGCCGAATGATACCGGCACGGATTGCATTCTCAACCGCAGGACGATTTCACTGCTGCCTTCGCATGCAGTGGTTTACAACATCGGACGCGGAAACGCCGTTGACGAGGAGGCCCTCGACGAGGCGCTGCGTACCGGAGCGATTCGCGGCGCGTGTCTTGATGTTTTCAAAGACGAGCCGCTGCCCGAGGCGTCGCCGTTGGCCCGCGACGGGGAAAATCTCCTGCGCTTACCGCATTCCTCGGCTTTTGATTTGCAGTATATGCAGCGGGCGTTTGAGGAGGCAATCGTCTGGCTGAAGGAGGAGTTATGACGATAATGCGTACCGCACGGGGACTGGAGGAGACGTGCGCCGTTGCCGCCGATTTTTCCAAATTGCTCAATCCCGGAGACGTGATAGCGTTGCACGGAGATCTCGGCGCCGGCAAAACGGCGTTTGTTCAGGCGCTGGGAGCTGCATTGGGCATAACGCGCCCCATGACCAGTCCGACTTTCGTCATTTCGCTTGAGTACCAGACGGAACGGTTTAAATTGGTGCACATGGATTTGTATCGCCTTTCCGGACCTGACGATCTGCTTGATATCGGATACGCCGAGGCGATCGAGTCCGGTGCAGTGGTCTGCGTTGAGTGGCCGGTTCGGGCCGGTGAGTTGATTCCCGACAATGCCTGGCACGTGACGATGGCGTTGACCGGAGATCCAGACGTGCGTGAGATTTCAATAGTTAAAAAGGATTGAGTTTCATTTCGCCGTCGCCGTCCGGAGGGGAATTTTTTTAATTGTTGGAGATGGAAATGCGGAGCGGTTTTGTGTTAAACTCTATGTTCGAAAAAAGGAAAGGAAAATAGCATGAAGAAAAATACGTTTTCAGCTGGCGCGCGCGTCATGTTCGTCGCGGCGGTTTTGGCCGTTTTTACCGCCGGTTGCAAAAAAGGGCCGACGGTGGAAAGTTCAGAGTGGGGCAAGATGCCTAATGGACAGATAATCACCAAATTCCGAATTGTCGGAGCCGGTGGTGTGGTGATGGAGGCGCTCGACTATGGCGCCAGAGTGTACCGGCTGGAGCTCCCGGATCGCAACGGCAAGATGGAGGACGTTACAATCGGTTTTTCAAATCTGGAAGGATATGCCAAGGCCGATCCATATTTTGGCGCGACCATCGGGCGTTGCGGAAATCGTATCGCCAAGGGCGAATATCTGATGGATGGCAAGGTTCATAAGCTGCAGTGCCACAGCCCGAGACGCAACCCCGTCTGCATGGTCCACGGCGGTATCGATTCGTTTTCACACCGGGTTTGGAAGGGCGAGACTTTTATCGACGGTGACAATGCCGGGATTATCTTTACGCTAGTTTCTCCCGACGGCGACCAGCTTTTCCCGGGAACGCTTAACGCGACGGTTAAATACACTTTGACCGCGGATAATGTTTGGAGGATCGATTACACGGCGACAACGGACAAGAAGACCATCTGCAACCTCACCAACCACGTCTACTTCAATCTGCGCGGCGCGGCGGCCGGCAATGTCGGCGATCACTGGCTGACGATCTACGCCGATGAGATTACCGCAGTTGACGGCAATCTGCTTCCCACAGGCGAGTTGATGCCGGTGAAGGATACTCCGTTCGACTTTACCTCGCCTCGCAGAGTCGGTGAACGCGTCGACAGCGACCACCCCCAAATCGTCTGCGGCAAGGGGTACGATCACAACTTCTGCCTGCGCAACCGCAGCGGCGAAATGGCAAAAGCGGCTGAACTGTATGAAGAGACGACCGGACGTCTGGTAGAAGTCTGGACCACAGAGCCGGGTGTTCAGTTCTACGGCGGCAACTTTATGCACGGCCGCGTGAATGAAAAGTGCGGGAAGCCGCTTTCGCGCCGCGGCGCGTTGGCGCTGGAGACCCAGCATTGGCCGGATGCTCCGAATCACAAGGGTTTCCCCAGCATCGAACTTGCGCCAGGTCAGCTTTACCGCACCACCACCGAATATCGCTTCAAGACACGCTGATCGAATTTGCCCCGGCTGATATGCCGGGGCTTTTTGCGTCCTTTCCCCGTTATTTCATTTCGCGGTGTTATGATTTAAAGCTTTGCCTTTATTCACTATTTTGGTATGATGTAGTTTCATTTTTTTGAAACACAATACCGCAAGGAATGCATAAACGATGAGCAAGCAAGTTAAAAAAGTCGGAATTCTAACCGCTGGAGGTTTGGCCCCCTGTCTCAGCTCGGCAATCGGTTTTTTGATTGACGAATATTCACGGGTTGCTCCTGATGTCGAAATTATCGGGTACATCAACGGTTATAAGGGATTGCTCAAGGGCGAAAGCATTAAGGTTACTCCCGCCGTTCGCGCCAATGCTCTTTATCTTACCGAGCATGGCGGCAGCACGCTGGGCAACAGCCGCGTCAAACTGACCAATGTCAAGGATTGCGTCAAGCGCGGGCTGGTCAAAGAGGGCGAGGATCCGCAGAAGGTCGCCGCCGATCAGCTGGTCAAGGACGGAGTTGACGTGCTGCATACCATCGGCGGTGACGACACTAACACCGCCGCTGCCGACCTTGCCGCATATCTGGCCACGAACAACTACGGTTTGACGGTGGTCGGTCTGCCGAAGACCATCGATAATGACGTCTATCCGATTCGTCAGTCGCTCGGTGCTTGGACTGCGGCCGAAGAGGGCGCGCGTTATTTTGCCCATGTCGTCAAGGAAAACACCGCCAATCCCCGTATGCTTATCATTCACGAAGTGATGGGACGCAATTGCGGCTATCTTACCGCTGCGACAGCGGCTGCATATCGCAAGTTGCTCGATACCCAGCATTGGCTCCCCGATTTCGGTCTTACCCGCGAACGTGAAGAGATCCACGCCGTGTACGTGCCAGAGATGGAGTTTGATGCCGATCGAGAAGCTGCGCGTTTGCGGGCGGTGATGGATCGCAACGACTGCGTCAACATCTTCGTTTCGGAAGGTGCATGTGTGCCGACCATTATCGAAGAGATGAAGTCGCGCGGCGAAGAGGTTCCGGTTGACGCCTTCGGTCATCCCCGTCTGGATAAGGTGAATGTCGGTGCATGGTTCGCCAAGCAGTTCGGTGAACGCCTCGGCGCAGAGAAGACCATGGTTCAGAAGAGCGGATACTACAGCCGTGCCGCAGCTCCGATTGCCGAAGATTTGGCACTTATCAAGAAATGCGCGGTCAAAGCTGTTGAATGTGCCCTTGCCGGTATCGGCGGCGTCATCGGTGAAGATGAAGACAAGGGCGGCGAGCTGCGCGCCTGCGAATTCCCCCGTATCAAAGGTGGAAAGCCGTTCGATGCGAAGCAGGCGTGGTTCCTCGACATGCTCAAGGAAATCGGTCAAATTTAAGGAGTTGAGCAATGGCTAAAACGAAAGACGAACTGCAATACGCAGTGGTTATTGAGTTTGATTATGTCGCGTTGCCCGGTCGCAAGCTGCTGGGCGAGGTTTGTGCAAAGCGTTTTGCGAAGGATTCGATTCCTTCGGATTTGGCTTCGGTTTCGCGCTATGTCAACGGCCATCACTTCGCACATGGTCTGCGTGAACTTTGCGAAGCAAAAGGTTGCGCTGCCGTTGATGTTCCGTCGGTGGTCTCGGAATGTCAGGAGAGCTTCGCTTCGGCGGTTGTCGCAGCCGCTCCTGCTGCGGTTGCGTCATTGACGCCGATGATCAAGAAGTTGCTTGATTTGCGTTCAAATTTCAAAGTTGTGCTTGCAACTTCGGCGGATCCCGTTGCTGTCAAGGCGCTCTTTGGCGATATTGATTCTCCGAATTTCTCGGTGGTTCGCACCAACTCTTTGATTTTCGGCGGAAATTCCTGGGATGTATTCCGTATTCTTTGCCACAACGAAGGTCTGTTGGAGCGCTTGTCGGTCGCGCTTGTCGGCTCTGGCGCTTCCACCCGCGGTGCGATCGCCGCTGGTCTTGGTGTGATTGGCAAGGTTGCCCCGGAAACCGATTTCGAGGATTTCACCGGGTGCGATCGCATAGTCGATCAGCTCAGCGACGATATCATTGATGATATCAAGCGGTTGCTTCGCCTTTAAAGGAGAGAACAGTGTCCGGAATTGATAATATCCGGCGGCTGTACGATATCGTGAAGCGTCTGAGAGCTCCCGGGGGATGTCCGTGGGATCGCGAACAGACGCTTCATTCGTTAAAGCCGTGTCTGTTGGAAGAGACTTACGAATTGCTTGATGCAATGGAGTCGGGGTCTATTGCCGACCATGTCGAAGAATTGGGCGACGTTTTGTTGCAGGTCGTATTTCAGTGTGTGGTTCGCGAAGAGGAGGGGGCTTTTACCCTTGACGATGTCGCATCGGCGGTGGCGGACAAGATGGTTCGCAGGCATCCTCATGTTTTCGGGGATGTTAAAGTCGACAATGTCGCCGGAGTGCTGAATAACTGGGAGGCGATCAAGGGGCAGGAGAAGAAGGATAAACCCGACCGCTCGGCATTGGACGGAGTTCCTGCCGCACTGCCGGCATTGCTCAAGGCTCAGCGCACACAAGCCAAGGCGTCGCGCGTCGGATTTGATTGGAAAGATTCGTCAGGAGCAATAGATAAAATCGACGAAGAGCTTTCCGAGGTCAAGGAGGCGATTTCCGCCGGTGACAAGAAGCACATCGAAGAGGAAATAGGAGACCTGCTCTTTGCGGTGGTGAACAGCTGTCGTTTTTTGGAGGTGCAGGCGGAGGATGCTTTGCAAGGGGCTACTTCAAAGTTTTCCAGGCGTTTTCGAGCAGTGGAAAAGACCGTCCGCGAGCAGGGACGGAATATGAAGGAGATGTCGCTTTCAGAGCTTGATGAAGTCTGGGATGCGGTGAAAAAAGCGGAAGCGGCGAGGAGCGGAAGCTGACGATGCTTGCAGTAAATGAGTTGAGAACATGGTACGCCATCAAAAAAGGCGTTTTTGCCCGGACGGTTGGAGTGGTCAAGGCGCTGGACGATGTTTCGTTCACGTTGAAGTCTGGAGAAACGCTGGGGGTGGTCGGCGAATCCGGCAGTGGCAAGTCAACATTGGCGCGAACGATTCTCAAACTTGTGCGTCCTCGCTCGGGTAATATTCTGTTTGAAGGGCAGGATATTTTCGCGATGAACTCGAAACAGGCCGCAGCCTATCGCCGTGCGGTGCAGGTGGTTTTTCAGGACCCTTACGCATCGTTGAATCCAAGACACACCATTTTGGATGCTTTGACCGAGGCTGCTTTGCTCCATGGCATCATCTCCAAGGATGAACGCGTTGATTTTGCGGTTAATCTGCTTCGCGACGTGGGGATGCCTGAAGATGCGCTCAACCGTTACCCCTATGCATTTTCTGGCGGACAGCGCCAACGCATCTGCATCGCTCAGGCATTGTCGCTGAATCCGCGATTGTTGCTGCTTGACGAGGCGGTAAGCGCATTGGATCTCTCGGTCAGGGCGCAGGTATTGAATCTTCTGATGGATTTGCGAGAAAAGCGCAATCTCACATATCTTTTCATCACCCACGACCTTTCGGTGGTGCGTCATTTGGCGAACCGGATCATCGTCATGCGGCACGGCAAAATCGTCGAAAGCGGAGATTGCGCCGAGGTGATGGAAAATCCCAGCCAGCAATATACCAAAAATCTGATAGCGGCGATTCCGCGCATCGGCGGAGTGAAAATATAAGTTATGCCATTGCCGGTCAACAAATCAGAGATGAATGCCGTATTGCTGCTGATAGCTCTTTTTTTGATTGGCTGGCTGACGAAAGTTATCAGGGCATGCTAGGCATTATACCCGGCATCTTTCTCGCGCCGGTAGAAGTCCAATCGGGAATTGTCCCGGTAAAGGCATCCCGGAGAATTAAAAGACGAGTCTAATATCTCTCAAACCCAGTTTAGTTATTCCATACTTGACACCGCGCGTAGATACGATTAAAATGCAACCAACTTTCGCATTCCTCTCTTTATTCGGGGCGTAGCGCAGTCTGGTAGCGCACCTGCTTTGGGAGCAGGCCGTCGGGGGTTCGAATCCCTCCGCCCCGACCAATTTAAAACGGCGTTGAGATCCTATGTGGAACATGAATGCCGCAATACCAGATGTTTAACAGAGGAGGGCGCAATGAATTCATGCGGCCGAAATTTAACTGAAAACCGTTTTTTGCGATTTTTTTGCATGGTTTGGGCATTTTGCACGACAATTTTTGAAAAGGCGCCAATCGGCTTATGTTGCCTCGTGTTCGCAATTGCCTGCCCGGAAGCGTTCGCCACTGAGTTTCAAGACTCCAGAGTTCGCAGTTTCGTCGTCCCCGTCCGCGTCCTTGCCGCCGCTGAAACCTTGAAAGACGCGGAAAAACTTTTATCGCCAAAATTGTGGCAAGTGCCTGAAGGCCGCTTCCCCAACGGCAGCGGCATCATCCTCAAACCCGGCGAATGGTTTATTCTCGACTTCGGACAAGAGTTGCACGGTTCGCTCCGGATTTCAAGCGGTGCACGAAGCGGACGCAACGCCATCGTTCGGGTTCGATTCGGCGAATCCGTTGCGGAGACAATGTCAGAGTTGAAGGGAGCGTCTCCCAAAGCGACAGCCACCAACGACCACGCCATCCGCGACGATGTCATTCATCTGCCTTGGCTCGGACGACGTGAAATCGGCGAAACCGGATTTCGCTTTGTGCGACTTGACAACACCGGCAAGGATGCTGTGCATATCGAGTCGGTTCAGGCGGTTTCCGCCATGCGCCCGATGCTGCAAATCGGTTCCTTCCGCTGTTCAGACGAGCGCTTGAACCGCGTGTTCGATATCGCAGTGCGGACCGTCCACCTTTGCTGTCAGGATTATCTCTGGGACGGTATAAAACGCGACCGTCTTGTGTGGATGGGCGATATGCATCCCGAGACCAAGGCGATACTGACCGTTTTCGGCGCTTCCGAAATAATTCCCTCCACTCTTGATTATGCCGCCGCAACCACTCCCCCAGAAACGACATGGATGAATACGATGGCGACCTACACGCTTTGGTGGGTTCGCAATCTCGCCGAATGGTACCGCTATACAGGCGACAAAGATTTCCTTGAAAAACATTCTCAGTATCTGGCAAGAACCATAACCCGCATCGTAAATACCATAGACGAAAACGGCGTCTGGAAGGATGCGACCTTTCTTGATTGGCCGACTCAGGCTAACATCAAAGCAGCAGCGGCCGGCACTCAAGGATTGCTACTTATGACTCTTGACGATGCGCTGATGATGTTTGACGCTCTTCCCGGTATTTCTTCTCCGCTGAAGCGCGATCTGTCTGCAGCTAGAATGCGCGTCGCTGCCGTCAAGCCGGATCCATGCGGGGCGAAATCCGCTTCCGCCATCCTTGCGCTGTCCGGACTTCGCTCAGCAAAAGAAATGTACTCAACGACACTCGGGAAAAACGGCCATGCCGGTGTTTCAACTTTTTACGGCTACTATATGCTTGAAGCGATGAGTGCCGCCGGTGAAACACGTCGGGCGTTGTCGACACTCCGTGATTACTGGGGCGGCATGCTCGATATGGGCGCGACCAGCTTCTGGGAGGACTTTGATCTGGCGTGGACAAACAATGCGTTCAGAATCGACGAGATGCCGGTCAAAGGGAAAAAAGATATTCATGGCGATTACGGCAACTACTGCTATATCGGGTTCCGTCATTCGCTCTGCCACGGCTGGAGCGCTGGTCCTGCGCCCTGGCTGATTGAACACGTGCTCGGTATCCGACCTCTCGATATCGGATGCAGGACGATCGAGGTTGCACCGGATCTCGGAGATCTCGATTGGGCCGAGGGGGCGATGGCGCTTCCCGGCGGCGGTAAAATCGAAGTGCGGGCAGAGCGCGGCAGTGACGGCAAGGTCAGTTTTTCTATCAAGGCACCTCAACGGATTACCGTAAAACGGAATGATGCCCAGCGTTAAAAAGGGCACTTCGCGCGGTTGTCGCGGCTGCAAAGTCACTTTTTCATTGACGGAAGTTTCCGCTATTTGAGAAAATGAAAAGACAGCAAGTATCATTTGCGGCATCGGTTGTGACAATTGAGGTTTAATAATGCAGATTTCCGGCGATAAATCGTTTGTTATGTGGCAGCGGCGCACCATCTTTTTCAGCGCCGTGGCTTATATGTTTTTTTATCTTATCCGAAAAAATCTTTCAATGGCGCAACCGGAGATGTTGGAGGACGGGGTAATTACTCTGGCATCGCTTGGAACTATAACCACCGTGCACGGTCTACTCTACGGCTTGAGCCGGTTCGTAAACGGTTTTTGGGCCGACAAGGTAAATGCGCGCAAGCTCATGTTCTTCGGTTTATTGCTTTCTGCATTGTGCAATCTCGCATTCGGTTCGGTTTCGCTCACTTTGCTTTTCGGCGCTTTCTGGATTGTCAACGGCATCACGCAAGGCATGGGTTTCCCCCCTTGCACCAAGATGCTTACGCATTGGATTCACCCCAAGGAACTGGCGACCAAAATGTCGATATGGAATACAAGCCACTCCTTTGGCGCCGTGTTGGCCCTTGGTATTTGTTCGTTGCTTTTTTACTGGAACTTGTCATGGCGTTGGTGCTTCTTCGTTCCCGGCGCTCTTGCGCTGGCGGCCACCACACTCGTCTGGTTCTGTCTCCGTGAAACCCCAACCGAGGCGGGGGTTCCTGAAATTGAGATGCCTGGTACGAAACGTGACGAGGCCGAGGTTGAAACCATTAGCGGTGCCGAACGGCGCAGATTGGTTTTCGGCAATCGCGTAATTTGGTTGATTTCCATCGCCAACTTTTTTGTCTATGTCGTGCGCTTTGGATTTTTGGATTGGGGACCGACCTTTCTCAAGCAGTATAAGGGAATTGAAGTTTCCAAAGGCGGTCTGATGATGATAGGCTTCGAATTGGCCGCCGTTGTCGGTACGATTTTCGCCGGATGGATTACCGACAAGATTTTCGGCGGAAGGGGGGTGCGAACCTGCGTGTTTTGCATGCTGATGACCGCATTCTTCTCATTTGCCTTTTGGATGCTGCCGCCAAATGCCCCGATTGTTTACGGAACGCTTTTGATGATGGGTGCCGGATTTTTCATCTACGGACCTCAGGCGCTTATCGGCATTGTCGCCGCTAATCAGGCCACAAAGGAGGCTGCCGCTCTTGCCACCGGCTTTACCGGCATCTGGGGGTATGCGTCATCTCTTGTTTCTGGACTGGGCATTGCCCTGATCGTTGCCAAATGGGGATGGGGCACGGCGCTTTGCACAATTGCCTTGTTTGCGATTATCGGTATGTCGCTGTTCCTCTGCGCGTGGAATGCGGCTGCAAATGGCTACAGCAGTAAAAAATGATTTCAGATTGATCTTGGATGAGGCTATGTCGCGAGTTTTGAAGGAAAATAGAAAGCAGCTTAACTGCCGACGCAGTCGGTTCTCTTTGATGATTCCGGTAATCCTTGCGGCAGCGTTGACCTTTTTCCTCATTCTGCTGGCTTGCAAGGTGCGGTCAAATATTTCCATCCCGGTTTCGAACGATGTCGACAGCGTTTCCGAGAATGCCAAAAGCATTTTATCCAACACCCAGGGAAAAATTCGCATAATCTGCTTTATGGAGCGCAAAAATCCGGCCTTCGGTTTTGTGTTGCGTTTGCTTGGTGCCTTGCGCCTTGCGTCACGTTCCGCGGCAGGTGCCGATCTGCAGCTCGATTTCGTCGATCCTAACTGGGATATCCAGCGCTCAACCCGCCTTGCCGGTGCCGGAATCGAGCGCGATTCGGTAGTGTTTGAGCGCCAGCGCCGGCGCATAGTCATACCGCTTGCCGAACTTTTTCCGGTCAACTCCGATTCGCCCGCCGGTCATCAGGCGTCATACACTTCGTTCAGGCGCGCCGAATCGGTTTGCGCCTCCGCCATCGCAAGGCTTTCACTGACGGCGGGGAAGACACAGGTTTTCTGGTTGCGCGGTCACGGCGAGGCAAAGGTCGATAATTACGATGAGCGGTACGGATTTTCCGACATTGCCCGAGATCTTTCTGCAAACGGCTATCGGGTGGAGCAGTTGTCCTTCTCCGGCATGCGCGAAATACCGAACGGCAACAGCGTACTTGTCATTGCGGGGGCGAAAAACAATTTCGCCAAGAGCGAATTGAATATGCTCCAATCCTATCTGCAGCGTGGCGGACGCCTCATGTGCCTGATTGCACCGGGAGCCAAGACCGGACTCGAAGGTCTGCTGGAAGATTGGGGAATTGATGTGTGCAGGCATCTAGCCGTTTGCAAAAACACTTTGTCCGGAGACGATCTGCCCGTTGCGGTGCAACCAACGCATGCCATCGGCCGCACATTAGGCAACAGCACAATTCTGCTTGGCGAGCCTGCCTGCCTAAAAGCGATTTTGCCCGGAGGTGGTGTTCCTCCTTTTGAAACCGGTGATTTGCTCGTCGCCGACAGAGACAGCTGGGGCGAGGCAAATCCGACTAGGCGTCCGCGCATCTACGAACCTTCCGCCGATATTTCAGGACCGGCCGTTGTGGCGATGACCGCCGAATCTGGAGGTAGGGTGGCACGCGATGTGCTGTTCCGTCCCACCCGCATCTGCGTAATCGGAGAAACCGATTTCATTTCCAACGGAATTCTTTCGTCGCGTGCCAACGCCAACCGTGAGTTTTTCCTGAGCGCGCTTGCATGGCTGGCGGGATTGGATATTCCCGTGGCGAGCACGATGGATACGCCGGTTCGCGCCTTTTCCGCTGCCAAGCGTAATGAACGCATGAAGATGCTTTTGACCGGCGCTCTCTATCTCCCGCTGTCGATTCTCTTGCTGTTTGCGATTTTGACTTTGTACCGGAGGATTCATGGGCGATAAGTTTCTCAATATCTGTCTGCTGTCCGGGCTGATGATCTGCGTCGGCGCATGGTACGCCATGACGCGGTATGGCGAGTTGTTTTTTCACTCATCGCCCGCCGCACCCAATTGGCCGGAGGCGGAGACGATTGAATCGGTCGATCACTTGAGCATTTTCAGCGGATCGGTCAAAATAGGTCTGCTCAAGCAGGATGGGCACTGGATTATGACCGCACCATTCTCTGCAGCGGTCGATCAGAGCGTAGTGAAGCGCTTTCTCGATGTCGTTTCCGACGTTCGTCCTTACGACCTCGTCACTCCCGCCGAGCTGAAGCGTCGCGAAATCACCATGGGAATGCTCAATCTTGAAAATCCCACGATAAAAGTTTGTCTCGAGGGGGGCGGGCGCCGCTTCGAATTCGCCGCTGGCGGGCTTTCTCAGCAGGGACAGTGCTTTTACGTGCAGGACTGCAAGTCGCGGATTGTTGGCGTCTTCCCTGCCCGTCTTTATCATTCAATACCACAGGATGTCGACGCGGTGCGTTCGCGCCGCATCATCGATTGTCAGCCGGAATCGGTTACCACGCTCGAGGTTCGTCGTTCGGGTGCCCCATTTGTGCGCATGGAAAAGCAATCCGGGACGTGGATGTTTGTTGAACCGATCAAAGAGGCGGCCGACGGAGCTAAAATCAACGATGTTCTGCTCGCGTTGTACACCAATCGTATTGAACGTTTCGCATGGCCCGTGGTTTCTAATGTGCTCGACGCTGTCGACTCCGAATCGATTTTCCGGGCCCGTCTGCCGATATGGGGGGTGAGTGGTGAGGCGGGCATTTCGCTACGGTTGACCCATGAGCGGTCCGCGCAACCGATTTCGCTGGTTATAGGCGCGGTTGCCGAGGGACCGTCACCGTGTACCTATGTTCTGCTTCCCGACGGCGAGTCGGTCGGAACTGTTTCCGTTCTGTTGAAGGATATCATTGACGGCGGACGGGTCAAATGGCGCAACCGCCGCCTATTTTCCCAAAACGCGACGGAAGTCGAATCGTTGCAAATCAGCTTCCCGGGCGAAGCGATGAAGATTTCCCGGTCTGATGTCGGACAGTGGAACATTGTTTCTCCGTCGGCGGATTTTGCCGACCAGACGGAGGTCGGTGACTTTGTTGAGAAATTGCTGTCCATGGAATCGTTGCCTGCCGAGGGTTCGGATTTCCATAAATTGCAATCTGGTCCTGAAATATGTCGTATCGAGCTTGTTTTCGCCAAAGCCAAACGAACACTGGTCATTTGCTCCACTTCGAAAAGTGATTTGATGAAAATCACATTCGACGGAGTCCAGGACGGCTGGTTTGTTTCGAAAAACGCCATTCCCAAAGTGCTGGACAGTTTTTCAGGTCTATTGTCATTTTACGATAAAACCGTGCTTTCGCTGCCGATCAACGGAATTAAGCGCATAACCAGAATCGTCTCCGGCGCCGAACCGGAAACGGCGATTCGCACCCCTAACGGAGGGTGGGTCGCAAACAAAGAGGATGTGACGCGTAGGGTGGGGCCGCAGGTAGAGCTTCTCTCATCGCTTAAATCGACGGCGGTCAGCAAGCCGGTGTTTACACTGGATGATCTCGATTCATTCGGTTTGCGCAATCCACGGCTTGAGATACTCATTGATGTCGATGCCTCGGATGCAGTCCGCAGAACTCTTCACATCGGCAACCCCGACGGGAATGGCAACCGTTATGCTATCATTGGAGGAAATGAAGCGCTGTTTCTGATTTCAGAAAAAGATGTACGCATCCTTGAAGAAGGGTGGTTGCAGCTTTCCCCTGATATCTGATTCATTGAAAATGCAGGAGTATGCTATTGGGGGCACTGCAACACTCTATTTGATAGAGTAAGAATGAAGCGCGAAACGGTAAGTGAGCATCACGATTTCGTCACGGCCGAGCGATTTGACGAGGCTGTTTGACTGCGGGGGGGGGGAGTGTTTTTAAGACATGTATTGCGGCTATTTAAAATTAGCGTCTCAATTTTGTATTAT
>JAZQGX010000288.1:0-2864 GCA_045540275.1 Kiritimatiellia bacterium
GGGTGTTGTTCACGCAATCCAGAAGCCTTGCTTTTAGCTACAACACTGAAAACCTCATAATTCCCTTCCCATGATTTCGTCCATTGAGGATAATGGGAACAATCAATTTCGCACCCTGCGCCAACACATGTGAAATTATACTCCGGAAATGACTCGGTGGAGCAGATATTTCTTGTGCCACATTCAGGGCATATGACAACTATCTGATGCATCAACTTATACCTTTCTATTGTGATAAAAGGTTGGGCATTAAGACACACCTTTCAAACGTAGGATGTGCTCACGGAATTTGCGCATAGGGCCGATGGATTTCCATCTGTTCGCAACAAGGAATTCTTGGCATGCGCCATCATTTAGAACTACTCTCAACGTTGCATTCAAGATACCAGTTCCAATTTCAATGTCAGATATTTCAGATATATTTGCAGACCATGTAGCCGCCAAGGCAAATCCCTCTTCTGTATTCCCAAAGTCCATAAAATGTGCGCTGAAAAGTGCGGCCTTGCCTGTGTCTAGATCAAAGGTCAGCATTTTGTCATGTAAAACCAAAGACCCCCAAATCGGATTTGCGCCAAAACCATTCCGCTTGAACGCAACTTGAATCCGATCAATATTATCTGTAGTTTTAGAAGTTGAGATTGCTGCTATTTTCTTCCCGCCAGATTTGATGTGCTCTTGCCTTGTACACACATTTCTTGACGGGGAGAATAATTCGCCACATGCGGAGCACACAATCCGATTGTTTGGCGAGAGTGCTTCTGTACATCGTTGCCTTGTGCCGCATTCAGGGCAAATGACTATAGTCTCAGGCATTGCTATCCTCCTCTGTGATTCGATTAGAGAAAATAGGGCAGGGGACTGCGCCCGGCTGAAGCTTCAGTATAGCGGGTTGGACGGATTCCCCAATCACGTTTTCATGCGCAAACGAGCATACGCATTGGCACGAGAGCAGTTTGCCGTAATTCTTCTCAAAATTTACATATCCATAGCCTTCTTGATCCAAATGTTGATGCCCACAAACAATGTGTCGAATTCCAATGCCTGTGCAGGATTTCAAGGTGTCCACAAACTTTGTGGCTTGCTCAAACCCGACTTCAGCGCCTCGATGTGCTCTATCCGCGAGTTTTGATGGTACATCTGCCATTCGAGACCACATGAAATCAGAGGCCATTGTTTCTGTAAGTTTCTCAAACGATTCAAACGCCCGCAATCCCTGATCGTCGTCTTGGAGAATGCCGCCATGAGAAATCCATACATCGCCTATCACCGCAGCAACGGGAAGTTGAGCAATCAAATCACACAAATAACGCCCCTCATAATTGATGTCACTATGAGCATTGAGGAAGTCTGAAAACTCATGTGGAGATGCCGTCGAGGAAAATCTCCCCGATTCCTCACTGTACGAAAGACTGTCATGGTTTCCCTTGAGCCATAATATCCGACCAGAGAATGCATGTAGCGCCCACACAAATAGCCGGAGCGCATCCAAGGTTTTGTATTCATCGCCACGGTCAAACAAATCTCCAAGGAATATGACTTTTGATTTTGGAAACGCTAAAAGCGCAGTATCAAAGACCCATCGAAGCGATTCAACATCCCCGTGGATGTCACCAGCCACAAATATAGGTTCATTTTCAAGGCACAGCTCCTCGTTCGGAACAACGACGACACTACCTTTCCTATAACGCGCCTCCGAGAAAGCCCAGTCAACCATCCCCATTCGTGGAACGATGAATGGATATTGAAGTGCGCATCCTTGCAAACGAGAAGCTTCATGCAGTTTTATCGATGTGTCATTTGTAGGCTTATCATGTGTCATCTTGACAACGATGTGAAATGAAGAAACATCGCCGTCCTGAGTCAATTCTATCCGATGTGCCTTTTTGACATTATCGGACTCCTCCTGTAGAATCATTGCTGTGTTTTGCAATCTGCGCAACTCGTCGTTCAACTTCGGCTTTTCGGTCCTGATATCATCAATTTCATGTTTCAATGAAGATATGTCTTTCAGAACGCCATCTGAGATTTCCCATTCGGTATCACGACGCGATTTCAGCCTTTCAAGGCTAATTTCCGCCTCTTGAACCCGATCTTCGAGTTCAATCACAATGCCACGGAGCCTTTTCTCTGCTTGTTGCAGACATTCGCATTTTTCGGCTTCCGATATTCCATAAGCAAGGAAGTCATGCAGTTTCATCGGATTCCCCCTCCGACTTCAGGTGAACATCATCCATTGTAATTGTACACGAAGGTACTTCAAGTGCCTTATCGATTTTCCCCTTTAGCACATTATTGGCATTTTGTTGCTGTTTTACATTCTCGCGCAACGTTTGAACCTCTGTCAACAATGTCTGTCGCTGAAGCGCAAGCTCTGCGTATTCACGACGCTTGTCCTCGCGTTCTTCAAGAATCCGATTGATTTGCCGCTGGCATTCTTCATGCTCAGTGTCGAGACGAGCCAGTCTGGCAATTAAGTCATCCCGTCTGCGCCGCAGTTCACACACGGCTTTCCGCAATCTTGTTGATTCGCTCATGCTCCGTCTCCAATCCTTTCAATGTCATTTTCTTCTGCGTCTTCCCAGATGTCTTGATTAAACAAGGCACGAGCATACTGTTCCTTGCCTGATGTTCGAGAAATTGCAGAAGAACTAATTGATTGACCGAGTTGACGTAACCAGTCTAATGCATTGAACTCAATTTTTCCGTTGGAATCTTTCACAAGTGCGACAAAATCGGCGCGGTCAACTTTTGCCAACTCTTCTGCCATGCCGCCCCGACGAATCGGCATGGCGGCGAACAGGGTTATATGTCGATCTTGAATCTTCTGGCAAATGTCCGGGAGCAATTCTTTACACCGTTTCAGG
>JAZQGX010000289.1:0-4003 GCA_045540275.1 Kiritimatiellia bacterium
CGAGTGTGGTCCCATTAGGATGCGAAGGTTTCCCTAGTAGTTTTCCCAATAATGAAGTTCCCGATTCCATAAAAGCTGCCGGTATGGAAACTTTATTTGGGAAGGACACGGACTCGTTCAAGTTTATCTATCTTGCAGCATTTAGAAGGGGGAAAATGCATGAGTGGCTGGTATCGGCGATAGCACCTGTGCTAGAGAAGCATGGAAATGCATATTTACTTCTTTGTGGAGTGGGCGACGGAGAGATTATTCAACGCGTGAGGGACCTTATTGAAAAGTTAGATCTGGAGGAAAGGATTCTTCTTCCTGGACAGATTCCGCGTGAGGATGTCCCCTGGCTTCTATCACGTTGTGATAGTGCCATCGTGCCTTCGCGGTCCGAGACCTTCGGTCATTGTTTTCTTGAACCTATGTTCGCAGGAATTCCTGTCCTGGGTACCCATGTCGGTATAGGAATGAACGTCATACAGGATAACATTACGGGTCGTTCTTTCAATCTTAGTTCTGCTTCATCTTTGGTTGAGTCTGCGGAATGGATGATAGAAAATCGTTCTTCCCTTAGGCAAATGGGGAATGCCGCGAAAGAACTTGTGGAAGCAAAATATACGCACGCTAAAGTCGCAACGCAGCTAATCAGTTTGTATGCAAAGGTTTTGAATATAGAAGAAACGCAGGGAGCGGAACATGAAGAATGTAAGGTAGATACTGAGGCCGGACTGATTCGTTATTTGATGGGATTGCCAAGTAATGAATGCGCCGAATTTCGCAGTCAGGTGAAAATGAAAAATTATGATAGCCGTGTTTGGCGTGTTGTCGAATTTTTGCTTTCATGTCGCGAACGCTCCAATCCAATAGAAGGGGATGAAGTTAAGAACTTGGATGCTCTGTTGAGAGGAGAAAGATGAAGTTTACAGAAAGGTTGAACCGCTGGATTCATCCTTGGATGGTCAAGTATGCTTGCCATTCTTACTTGAGGAAGAGTAAGAGGGTGGAGCGCATTCATCCTAATTTGTTTGCGCCAGTTGATCCGAAACTAAGTTGTCTCCATAAAAAGCTTTGGGGGCGGCTTGGAATAAAATGTGGAGATAGATGGTTGAGATTGCATGTCAATCTTACAGGGATTCAAGATTATAGATTTTGTCCAGAGGATGTCTTTTTCGCACGAATAGAACGTATTCTGAATGACTGTGATCAAAATGGCAAGGGTTTGGACGAGAAAAACAATCTTTTGTACTATCTCCCTCCAGGATATGAACCAGACACGCTTGTTCGCTTTGTTAGGGGGAACTTCTTTAATAGCAGAGGGGAATGGATATCAAAGGAAATGGCGCAAGATTTGATTTCTAGCGAAAACCGTGTTGTTGGGAAACCATGTCGGAGTTCCGGTGGCAGGGGAGTTGATGTTTATAAGGTCATGAACATTTCAGACATTGAGAAATTTGGAACTGATTCCTACGTGGTCCAAAAGCTAATAACGCAAGATGAATTTAGCGCATCCTTTAATCCTTCTTCTATAAACACAGTGCGTATGATGACGTTGCGGCGACCTTGGGATGGGGAGATTGTGGTGTGCAGGTCAATGATGCGCATGGGGGTGTCAGATGCCGTGGTCGATAATATGATGAAAGGAGGCCTCTGCGTCTGTATTGATCATGATGGTAGTTTTAGTCGATATGCCTATGATTACAACGGTAAAAGATATGAGGAACATCCCGTCACGAAGAGAACATTTTTCGGATTGAAGCATCCTTATTACGAGAAAATGGTTATTGCGACCAAAGAAATACACTCTAGAATAATGGATTGCAATTTGCTCTCATTCGATCTCGTCCCTAGATTAGACGGAACGATTTGTTGTATAGAAATCAATGCAACTAGCCAAGGGATAACTCAGTTGCAATATGATTTTGGAGGGCTATTTGGAGATGACACCGAACAATTGGTGGACTGGTGCTCCACGCATTTAAATTTTGATTCCTTTAATCATTTTAGGACATGGTATTGATATGAGTCTGAAATCACCTATTATCTGGGCCTTGCGGCGAGGGCAGACGAAGGCATTTATCCAGCAAGTCGCGGATACGACTTCGAGGCTTGACAAATTCAATGCCATTTGGAGAGATGCGTTTGAGAATGTCCCATTTTATGCGGAGTGGAAGGCGATGCATGAATTGCCGGATGCAATAAAAGATATTGCGGAACTTTCAGGATGGCCGATCCTTGAAAAGAAGGATTTGATTTTGAATCGTGATAAACTTGTGCGCAAGGATATCAAAAGATATCATGAAAGCGTGACTGGTGGTGCAACTGGTGAGCCGTTGCATTTCCGGACAATGGCTGGCGAGAGTGATACTGTGGCGATGAACAAGTGGATTGGTTGGGCTCGGATGGGAATTTACCCCGACAGCAGGTGTTTCGTTCTTTGGGGACATCGACATTTTTATGGCCAGACGTTTACGGGAAATCTTCGTTTTGCTTGGCGGCAGTTCAAAGATTGGATGACGAACAATCTGCGCGCAGATGCGACAGATCTTTCGCAAAAGGCCTTGGAAAAAAATGTCGAGCGATTGATCCGTTTCAGACCTGAGGGTATCATATCATATTCAGCGTCTTTGCTTGCACTGGTGCGTTGTTGCAAGGAGGATGGCGAAAGATGTCGTCATCTTGGTGTTAAGGCAGTTGTCTGCACTGCTGGCCCACTGACGAAAGAAGAACGTGATGAAATTAGCTTGTTCTTTAATGCTCCCGTGGGCATGGAATATGGTTCAATGGAAGGAGGCGTCATAGCTTATCAGACCCCTATGACGGACGGCCATTATGAGGTGTTTGATAAAACGCACATTATTCATGCTGTTCCAGAACCAGTTTCAGGAAACAGTCAGGTTCTTGTTACCAAACTCTATCCCTGCTATTTGCCGTTAATCAGATACAGAATAGGCGATTACATCCTTGGCGAGAACACAGGTGGGGATGGAACTGTAAGCAAATTTGACGAGGTATATGGGCGTACTGGCGATGAAGTGGATATGGGGAATGGAATCAAGTTTCACGGGCAAAGCTTCATGACTTGTGCGGAAGGTTTTGACAAGATTATAGCATATCAGATACGCGTTAACAGAAAGAGTGGGCAGGTGGTCTTTGTTGCGCAAACATTATCCCCCTTGGGTGAGGATGAGCGGAATGAAATTATAAAAAGGGCAGCGCACATGAGTGGGCTTGCGCGAACGTCCATAACTGTGCAAGAGGCCAAAGAGCTTGTAAAGGCCCCAAGTGGCAAAATACGTTTAGTTGTAGAAGAAAATGAAGTAGACGAAAATGAATAAGATAGAATTACAGGAGTTGAGAGCATCTTTCATAGCTGAGATGCTTCCGTATCTGCTTCGCTTCAGAGATGCGACAATGCTGGTAAAAATTGGCGGATCTGTGGCAGAGATAGAGGAAAATCTAGATTCAATACTGGCAGATATTGCCTTCCTTCGTTCAGCGGGAATACGGATTGTGGTCGTGCATGGCGGCGGAAAGGCGATAACGAAGGCAATTAAGGAGATGGGCAAGGAGCCGGTGTTTGTGGCGGGCCAGAGAGTTACAGACGAGCAGACAATGGAGGTTGTCCGACGAACGCTGAACAATGTAGTAAATCCCTATCTTGTTAAGCGGTTGTTGAGGCAAGAAGTAAATGCACGCCCGCTACATGGTAATTGGATATTTGGTGCAACCAGAATTACGAACCCAGACCGTGGATATGTAGGAGATATCGTTTCTGTTGATACGAGAGCGATCAATGAAATGCTTAATGTTGGAATAATACCTGTCGTAACGCCGATAAGTACTGGTATTGAGGACCAGCATCTATACAATGTCAATGCAGATCTTGCGGCGGCAGCGCTAGCTAAGGCGTTGAAAGTCCGAAAATTTATTTTGGTCTCTGATATGCCTGGGTTATTGCTCAATATCAATGATCACTCGACGCTTTTGTCTACGCTTCATACTTCATCAGTGGAGA
>JAZQGX010000290.1:0-6033 GCA_045540275.1 Kiritimatiellia bacterium
AACTTGCTACGAATATGACGACCTTGGTAGGCAAATTGCTACTTGGCAAACCAATCGCACGGCGAAAGTTGGGTTGCCTGTAACGCGCACTGCATATGACCCGATTGGCCGCGTCATTGCTCGCGTCGACCAGCTTGGCAACACTACGACGACGGAGCATAGTCCAGATGGACGAACTGTGTTCGTCCGCAACCCCAACACCTCGGCCCGCGTCCTTGCTCGTTCCGCCTCCGGTTCTACGCTCTCTATTACCGGCAGCGCTGTAACGCCCGAGTTTCATACATACGGCATTCTATCCGATGGCACGCGTTGGGCGAAGACCGTGCAAGGCGAAACGGCAGATTCCCCGCGCTTCACAAAGCGTTATGAGAACATCCTCGGCCAGGTCGTTCGCGAAGAGCGCAGTGGCTTTCAAGGTGCGGTCCTCGCAACAACCCACGCCTACGACTCGCTCGGCCGCCTCGTTACAACTATTGCAGACTATGAGCCGACTATTGAATACAAGTACGACATCCTCGGCAGTCGCATTGCGACCATCCGCTCGGTAGGGGCAAGCGTCCCTGCTTGCCCGCTTGAATGGCGTAAAAACGAAACGCTCTCCTCTTTTGTTCTCGGTGACGCCACCGTCTGGCTCACCCAAACCAATATCGTCTCATGCTCCGATTCCACCATCGCGCCACTCGTCTCGTCTTCCGCGCGTCAACTCACTGGTCTCACGTCTGCACTTCCCGCGCGCTCCCACTCCACCGACATTCGCGGCAACGTCACAGTGAACGAAACTCTGGTTAATTCCTCGATTGTTACCTCCCGTCAAACACTTCCGTACGCGACCAACAAGCCGTTGTTGCTTTCTCGCTACGGTGTCAACGTGATGGATGTCTCTGTTTCTGCCGTCACCAACACCGTTGCTTACGACCCCCTTGTCCGCACAATCGCTCACACCAACGGCCGCGGTAACACTCGTCACACGGAATACAATTCCTTCGGCCAGCGCTCAGCTTCCATCGACGCCCTTGGCAACCGCACAACCTACGCCTACGACCAGTTCGGCAAACTCGCAGCCGTGACCAACCCCCTCGGCCATGCCACGGTCTACGAATACGATCTTCGTGGGCGCAAGACCTACGAGGGTGGAGCAACCTACCCCGTTCGCTACACCTACGATATCTTCAATGTGATAACGAATGTAACAACATATCGTGACGAGTCATCTGGAATATGCAGCAGCATGTCCTATGAATATGACGAGGCGAGTCGCGCACTTGTTCGACAGATAAATGCTGACCATACGTCGACCGTGTATGCTTTCAATGCCGGCGGAAAAATGACATCGAGGACGCTGGCGCGTGGGGTAGTCTCGGAATACCTTCATGACGCATGGAATGCAGTAACGAATATATCGTATTCGGACTCAACTCCGTCGGTTTCCATTCAGTACGACAGGATGGGGCGTCTGTTACGCGTCAAAGATGCAACGGGGCTAGCTTCTTTCGCCTACGACTCATATGGTCAGTTCACAAACGAGGTGACCGCATCTGCGGGTGTCGGGCGCTTCTACGATGTGTTCGGTCGAGATGTCGGATATGCGCATTCCTCGGGTACGATAACAACAAATGTCTACGACAGGTCGACAGGCCGACTTTCTGCAACAACATTCGATGGGATTGTATTCTCCTATGGTTATCTCCCCGGTGCCGACCTTGAGACGATGACAAGCGCCCCAGGTTTCGACAAGGTTGTCCGCTACGAGCCATGCAGAGATAGGATCGCGGAAATCGCCTACACGAATTCCAGCCTGATAGCGTCTCGGTCTTATGAATACGATGCGGCGGGCAATGTCATCCGCCGCGTGCAGAGGAGGAAAGGGTGCTTGGGCAGGAATGATGGTTTCTGGTGCGATTCCAGGAGCCAATTGACGAATGCAGTGATTGGGAGAGCAAACTACTCGTATTGCTTCGACGACGCAGGCAACAGGAAGAACTCTGAGGAACATGGGATGACCGTCGAATACCTAGTCAATGGGCTAAACCAGTACACATGTATCACCAATGACGAGTCAGGTTCGTGGCGGCCGCTGTATGATGCTGACGGAAATCAGACGCTGGTGAAAACGAAGTCCGGTGTGTGGAGTGTCGTCTACGACGGTGAGAACCGGCCTGTGCAGTGGTCCTGCGGAACAATAACGGTTCTCCTAGCGTATGACTGGGCTGGCAGATGCGCTGGGAAGAAGGTTCTCGAAGGCGATGTCGTGAGGAAAGAGTCGTGCTTTGCCTACAATGGCGGTGTAAGGGTTGCGGAATACGTCGTTTCAGAGGGACAGACCTCACTTGTGTCGCGCGTGTTCTGGGATCCTTCGCAAGCGGAGTCCTCTCGTGCGCTAGCGGTGGCGAACCATCTAGGACAGCGGTTCTATTGCGCGATTGACATTACTAAGAACGTGTGCGAAATGCTTGCTCCGAATGGGGAGGTGGTCCAGACGTATGACTATGCACCATTTGGGGATGTTGCAGTCGGTAGCGGCAATTTTGCCAGTCTGCTGCAGTGGTCATCCGAGTTCTTCGATGAGGATGTCGGCGTGGTTTCGTATCTCAGCAGGAATTATGATCCTTTAACCGGGCGTTGGCTGTCCCGCGACCCATTGCTTCAAGACGGATACAATCTCTATGCGTATGTTTGTAACCAGCCCATGTCGAAAGTTGATCTGCTTGGCTTGGCGATTGCCGGGTCGGAGTGCGAGAAAGCTAGGGATTCACTGTTGAACGGCGATATGGCGAGTTCTGTGCATGGTAGAAAAGCGGCGGCCTTGATCAGCGCCATTAGGAGTGACGCGAACTGCATCGTCCCGACGATTTATTGTGGATGCTGTGACGCTGCTGGCCGGTTCAGAGGTAGCGCCCGCAGTTATTCTGGAATGGTAACGATTTGCACTAATAATATTAATTCATCGGGTCATGTGTACGAAACCATAGTCCATGAACTGATTCATGCCTATGACAGTTGCAAGGGAGCAGATTTTAGTAACTGCGAACAACGCGCGTGTTCAGAGATAAGGGCGTTTAAGAACTCGGGGCAGTGCCAGCCGGGAGGTTATTATCGCAAGATGGTGTGCTCACCTATCAGCCTAAGTGGCAGACCTATGTGTTATTATGAGCCAGAGGAAGAATGCATTAAGCGGGGTGCGAAGGTCTCAACAAAGAAAGATTGGAAGTGCGCTTCTAATATCGACAAGTATATAGATGACGCGTATAAGAACTGCGCAGGCAATACGGATCCCTTTTGATGCACATGAAAGGAGCAGGTGATATGGGTAAGCGGTTGATTTATTTTGCACTGATTGCGGTTGTTTTGGCAGGATGCCAGACGAAAGAGAGGGCAGCCTCATCAGACGGGATGCCGCCTGTGGTTGGAGGCATATCGATTGAAAACTTGGTGTGCGAGAAAAAAGGCGTCCCTTCCTTGGAAGTAATATTCGACGAAATAGTCTTGTCAAATGGACAAGTGTCGGTCACCGGCGTATTTTTTGGCTTCCCTGGACGAAGGCTGACTCTCTATCCTTATCTTTTCAAAGGGGCATTGGCCTGTACTATTCTGTCTTGCCCTGAAATCGAAAAACCGTTTAGGCTTGTTGCTGATGATGAGTTTATAACAGTCCTAGACCCTCCCCCAATAGATTGGGTTTTCAAGTCAAGTGTGTTGTTTGCAGGAGGTGATAGTTCTGTTCGTTTTTCGTATTCATACAAGGGGTTCCCTTCAGATGCGGAAGTCTGGGAAGATAAGTCCAAGATGAACATAATCTCCAGGTTTGAAGAGATAAATGCTGTCCGCTATTTTATGAAGCGGATTGTATCCGTCCGGTTTTCTGACCAGGATTACCAATACCCCAACGACGATTGGTCATGGGTGAACATAAAAGGTGGAGGCCACTGCATAATGCGAGTTTATAAGGATAAGTAGGGCCTAAAAGGGTTTGGCTATTCTGTATAGGTTTTACTGTATGCGTTTGACTGTAAACGCGTGATTGATGCGAGTGACGAACTGTAGTAAGGTGCTGCGAGGATAGCAAGATGAGTAGACGCTTGTTTGTGATTGTCTTCGGGGCTTCGTTGTCGGTTGCGGCGGTGGTTGCTGTTGTCGTTGCATTGCGCAACAGCCAGCAGCCAGCGCCGCCGCCGGATGTGCCGGTGGCGCAGAGGCCCGCAGAAGTGCGCGTCAAGGCGGTTGAGCGCAAGCCGGAGCTAATGGATCATGAAGTCGTCGAAGCGTCCTCGGCTGTTGCAATCGTCTGTGGGGCCGATGTTACGACCGCCGACCGTTACGAGGCGCGGAACGACGCATTACGGTCGATTGCACGGCGGCGCGATTTGCCAGAAAAGGATGTCGCCGCGCTCGTGGCGTATTTGCGCTCAACGGACAGCGCGATGCGGGTCGAGCGCGTTGCGGCACTCAAGAACGACGTGATGAATTTGTTGCGAAATCAGGAGTCACCTCCGAAAGGACTGACAGAAGCTTTGATTGCGATGTTTAGGAGTGGCAAGCATCCGCCCGCTGTTCTTGATTACTGCATACAGCATCTTGGTGCGATGCAATGCGAAATTACTGACGATTCATTGCGCCATCGTATTCGTGAGATATTCGTTTTTGCCGCCCGCCAGACGAGGCAGCCTTACTCCGGAACGGCGCTCTATTCGCTTGCGGAAGATAAGCGAGCGTCATTATCGCAGAAAAATGAACTTAAGCGGCTTACCGTTGCGCTCTGCAAGCAAGGCACTCATCCTGTAGCCCGTGTATCGGCGATCCAGCTTGCAGGTGAGCGCGGATATAAAGAGATTTTGCCAATCTTGCGAGAAACGCTTTCTTCAAGCCGTCGAGATGCAGTTTTAGATATCGTCTCTATCGGTTCGCTTGGGCTTCTTGGTGATGAAAGCGATCTTGAACTTCTTTCGCAGTTCTCCTCTGATACCCGCCGCGCTGTTGCTGTCAAATCGGCAATAAAGCGAATTAAAGATCGTACGAGTGCAAAGCGGCAGGAATAACAAGATTATGAATATACCCCAAAAGATTATTTTATGCATAGCTGCAAATATTGTGCTTGCAGTTTTTACTGCATATGCCGCGCCGCGTCTTATTGTGCCGCCGGAAGGCGTTGCATTCGGCGAGATTCCAGCAGGCGAGGCGGCGGAAAAGGCGATAGAACTTCGTAATGTCTCGTCTTCTCCTGTTCTTGTCTCTCAAGTAAAGGGTTGTTGTGGCGCGGATGCCGCGCTTTCGACGATGCGACTTGAACCTTCATCAGGTGCGACACTAAAGGTTTCTCTTAAACCTACAATACCGGGAGAGTTTTCTAAGCATGTCCGAATTCTTTGCGATGATCCAGAATCTCCGGTTGTCGTAATTCCAGTGACAGGCGCGGCGGTTGAGATGCCTTCAACAAATATCTCTTCGCAATGGACGTTTTTAACCGTGCTTCTTGCAGGTCTTGCCGACGGCTTTAATCCCTGTGCTTTTTCCATTATTATCGCTCTTGCCGGTATTCTCGCTGTAGGCGGGCGCAAACGCCGCGCCCGCTTGCTTGGCGGCTGGGCGTTTTGCATAGCTTCGTTCCTTACCTATATGGCGATGGGGCTTGGGCTTATGCGCGTTTTGCGTGCGCTTGAGGATCTGCGCATCATTCATGATGTCATTATGGTGCTTCTTTCTGTTTCGTTGTTTGTGCTTGCGATTCTAAGTGTTCGAGATGCTTTTCGCTACCGTAAGGAGAAAGTGCCGTCTGCTATTGCTCTTCAGCTTCCAGATAAAGTAAAGCGCCTTATTCGTGTAGTAGCCGAAACGAGTTGGAACGGACCTGCTGTTGTGGTGACGGGTTTTGGATGCGGCTTTCTTGTTACGCTTCTTGATTCGCTTTGCACAGGTCAGATATATATCCCGGTTCTCGCGCTAATATCACGGGAAGTGGAAGCGTGGCGCTCTTTTGTGTTTCTTGCCGTTTACAATCTTGCGTTTATTGCTCCATTGATGGTGATATTTATACTCGCC
>JAZQGX010000291.1:0-98196 GCA_045540275.1 Kiritimatiellia bacterium
GGTGGCGACCCCTTTGCCCCCCTTGAAGCCGAGAAAGCACGTCCACGAATGCCCCACCACCGACATGACACCGCAAAACAGCGGGAAGAGCGCCGGCATCGACGCGGCCCCGGCAGGTGCACAATATTTCCAGGCAGCAGCGGCAATCAGAGTGGATGCCAAAGCGCCTTTGAGAAAATCCAGCAGAAAGGTGAGCAGGCCGAGTTTTTTGCTGACGCTCCGATAAACATTGGTAGCTCCGATGTTGCCGCTACCAACGGTGCGGATATCGACACCGGCGGCCCTGCCGAGCAGGAAGCCGAAAGGAACCGAGCCGAGCAGATACGACGCCAAACCGCCGCAAATCCAAAATACGTATGCATTCATAACTGTTACGCCAATGTATTTACCGTCCATTGAGCAGCATCAACCGCCAACGCCGCAGATCGCTACTCTTTTGGTGCTTTTCCGCCGCAAATGGTTTCGGCGATATTCTCGTAGTATCCGCGCATCCGCTCATAGGCGTTGAGAATGTCCAGCTTGACCAGCATTCGCATCGGAGCGGTGTCATCTCCGCCGAGGCGGGATAGCTGTTCTTTGCGGGTTTCGCGGATAAAATCCTTGAGCATTCTGCTCTTTTCACCGAAATCGGCATTGGTGCAGACATTGGGAACGCCATCGCTGACCATCTTCATCAGCGCGCAGACATTGTCGGCAAGAGCCTCCGTCCGATCGTGAGCCTGAAGGATGGACTGCTTCGATTCCTCCGAAATATGAAGACCGACCGCGCGCAGGCGCTGCAGTGCCTTGACGATTTTCGGAGCCTCGTCGGAAATTGATTCAAGCTCATCGGTGATGCGCAGCAGTTTTCGGGCGCTGTTGGACATGGCGGTCGGCAGGCGACCGGTCATGACATGGCCGACAAACACGGTGATTTCCTTCTGGATATTGTCGAGTATGTCTTCCTTGCGGAAAATGTGCGCCTCCTCATCCTCGGTGCTGTTGCCGTCGATGACCTTGCGCACATTGACAAAAACCTCACGGTTGGTCTTCGCCATGAAAAAGACCTCTTTGGAGACCTGCTCAAGCGCAATCATGGGGCTTTGCTTGATATGCGGGTTCAAGAACGTCAGACGGGGTATTTCCTTTTTCTTCGCGGGAATGAGTTTTTCAACGAAACGGGCGAATTGGGGAACGAAGGGCAGGAACACCAAGGTGGTGGTGACGTTGAAAAAGGTGTGGACTGCCGCCATCGGAGCGGGGATGTTGGTGGCGTAATCGGGAAAAATCGACTTCGCCAGCGGTACGATTACCGGCAGAAACAGCGGTACAAGCAATATCGTGCCAATTACATTGAAGAGGGTATGGGCCATAGCGGTACGTTTCGCCTCGGTGGTAGAATTGAACGCCGCCATCCATGCCGTGATGGTGGTGCCGATGTTCATACCGAACACGGTGGCCGCCGCCGCCTCGAAGGTGATCAGCCCCTGAATTGCCAACGCCATGGCAATTGCCGTGGTCGCCGCCGACGATTGCACGACCGCGGTGAAAATCATGGACACCAGAGTGCAACGGAACAAGCCCCAGATGGTCTTGGCGTCGAGCGATTTGAAGATTTCGATAACCGCGGGATTGTTTTTGATGGGCTCGACCCCCTCCTTTATCCAGTGCAACCCCAGAAAGATGAATCCCAGTCCCATCAAAGCGAGGCCGAGGTTGTGCATCAGTTCGCGATTTACGAAAAAGTAGAGGATGGCACCGATTGAAACGATGGAAAGTCCTAATATCTTGACCTCCGGCGCATAGGCGATAATCCATGCCGTCGTGGTGGTTCCGATGTTTGAACCGATAATTACATTAATCGCCTGCGAGAGGTTCAATATCCCCGACGAGACGAATCCGACGGCCATTACCGTAATAATCGACGAGGACTGGACGATTACCGTCGAAACGATACCGGTTCCGACTCCGGCAAGGCGATGAGTGGTGGCCAGCGCCATAAATTTACGCAGCCCCTTTCCGGACACCGCCTGCAGACCCTCGGACAAATGCTTCATTCCCAGAAGGAAGGTGCCCAATCCGCCGAGGATCGTGAGAATAACGAGCAACCAATCTTTCATATGCGCGATATTATACCAAAATTCGAAACACAATAATACTACAACTTTGGAGGAAAATTTGCGCTTTATCTCGCCGTAAGGTTGAGCTATACTCAAACCCATGTCACATCTCGAAGCCATCTTGGGAAAAGCGGCGGAAAGGCCGAAAGCCCTAAACCTCGAAGAGCGGGAATACCTGCTTTCGCTCACTGACGAAAGGGATATACGCTCGCTTCGCCGTGCCGCATACGCAGTCAAGGTGCGCGAGTGCGGCAAAGGCGTTGCCCTGCGCGCACTCGTCGAATGCGGAAACCTTTGCAGCAAGGACTGTCTTTATTGCGGAATCCGCAAATCCAACGCCAGCATCCATCGCTATTTTCAACGCCAGGAAGAGATAATCGCAGAACTCAACAATGCCGCCGCCTTCGGATTCGGATCGGCCGTGCTTCAGGCCGGGGAAATTGAAAGCGAACGCAATACCGCCTTTTTCGAATCCGTCCTCAATGCGGTTGACGGCATGAAACTGGGCATAACCCTATCCCTCGGTGAACAAAACGAGGAAACCCTGCGCCGTTGGAAAGCGGCCGGTGCCCGACGCTATCTGCTGCGCATCGAGACTTCCGATCCGAAGCTATATTCCCAGCTCCACCCCGTTGGACACAGTTGGGAGCGTCGGGCCGAATGTCTGAAAACCCTGCGGAAACTCAACTATCAGACCGGCACCGGGGTAATATGCGGATTGCCCGGCCAGTCATTGCAGAGTCTAGCGCGCGACATCGGTTTCTTTGCGGAGGTTGACGCCGACATGATCGGCTCCGGTCCCTATATTCCCCATCCCGACACCCCCCTGGCGAAATTCGACTCCGGCGCAAACTCCGGCGAGCGGCTTCGCCTCGGACTCAACCTCATTTCAGTGACGCGTCTCTACCTGCACGATGTCAACATCGCCTCCGCCACCGCCTTGCAGGCGCTCAGCGACGACGGACGGGAGCTCGGCGTTGCCGCAGGAGCCAATGTCATCATGCCCAACCTGACCTGGCGCGAAGCCCGGTCGAACTACCGGCTCTATCCGGGCAAACCGCAGCTGGATGTTGATGCAGCAACGGCACTGGATGTTCTACGTCAAAGGATGGACGCCATCGGTGAAACGCTGATCAACGATGACAGCGGTGACTCAAAACATTTTGCCCGACGCAATCGGTAGCGTCCGGCCGCCCCATTCCAATTCGCCCTCCACCCCCTCGGGTAGAGTTATGCATCCGGATATTTTTCCCCGGTCAAAACGCAGATCACTCTTGATCACTCCTTTGGGATGCGGCGTGACTGCTTTGATGAATTTCAACGGGCCGGGCTTCGGAGCGATTTTGACCTTGGAAAAGAAGGGAGCAGCTGGGCGCACTCCCAAAACCGATGCGTGCATGTGATGCAGGGGGTGCGATCCCCATGCATGGCAGTCGGAGCGTGAAGGGACCGGCTGCTCCAACGTTGTGGCGGCGCCGATTTCCACATATGACTTCCAAAGGTCGAGCGCCTTGAGAATCAGATCCGTCCGGCCGAAACGGGCATGCGTCTCAAACAGATAATAAGAGAAATACACCGTCGTGCGGAGCAAATCTGGATCGGATATCAACTTGGCATAAAGTTCTTCAGCATCTCTCCCCGTCACTGCACCGCCGAGAATGGCCAAGCACTGGACGTGCTCGGAATACGCAGAATGCTTCGCATCATCGGCAAACATTTTCCGTCCGTCGTCCCAGTAATGCTTTTTCAACGCCGAAATCAGCTTTTGAGCCTTACCCATCCAGTGCGACGCCAGCGCGTGGTTGCCGAACGCGCTCTCAATCTCGGCCGCGCTTCTCAATGCCATAAGGTACAGGAAATCGGCCGCCGCAAAACGCGGTGCCTGAGAATAGACGTGATTGTCACGCGCCAGCGACGCCCCGCGCCAATCGACAAAGCTCCATCCGGGAAGTATGCCGAGAGCTCCGCTCTCGTCCTCAAACAACTCCAGGGTTGAAAGCAGTTGACGCATGCCGCCGAGCCTCGCCGCCAGAAACCCGCGATTGTCGTGCCACTTCATGTAGTCGGCGAGCATCAGCGGATAAATCATGGAATATGTCACCGAATCCTGCTTGCCGCGCGTAGGAGTATTCATCCCGATCAGACCGTTCGAACGTCGCGACTCGTCAAAAAGACGCAGAGCATGGCGGATGTGGCGATCGTCGGAAGTCATCGATGAAACCGTCAGAAACTGCGTGCGGCTGTCCCCGCCGTACATCTGCTGCTCATAGTAGGGGCAGTCGAAGAACATTTCATGCGTACACATTTCCATCGCCCGCGCGCATATTTTCAGGACAGGGCCGATCGAGGCATCATCGCACGCAAACGAGGATTCACGACGCATCGGATAGCGCGTCTCGAAAATCATGAGCTTCTCTATGGTAAGCGGCTCGCCGCCCGTCTTTATTTCAATCTGACACCATTTGCCGCAACGCCACCAGCACGTTGAAAATTCCGCATTCTTTCTTCCGTCCGAAACAAAGCGATCGGCAAACAGTCTGGACGCGGCGAGATTCTCGAAAGCATCGCGCCTCTGCTTGCGCTTTTTCGCGTCAAACAGCGCCTCGGTCCAACCCCATCGCAGCTGCGCGCCATTTCCCCCGGAAAGCTTGAGATACGGGTATGCGCAGTAGTAGTCGCCAAGATCCCAGACGAAACGCACCTTCGTCTCCGGCGGAATCGTGACGCTCGCGCCCTCGAGAAGACGGTTGGCCTGTACGACGAACGGATGTGCGGCATCGCCCTTCTCGTAGACAGTTTCATCTTTCATGTACTCGCTGCGAGCCGCCTTTACCCTTCCCGGGGCGATCGGCTTGTGAAGCATTTCGGGAAGGACGCTTGGGGAAGCATAATATTCGAAACTGGAATGCACACCCCAGTTATTTCCGGCGTGAACCGGTCGCTTCACAATATCCTTGGCCGGTTTAAATTTGGAGTCGGGGGGATTTTCGAATTCGGCGGAGGTGCCCGTAGCAAGGTAGCGTCCGCCCACGCCGAATGTTCCCGCCGTCGAGGGAAGATTGTCGCAGACCACCGAAACCAGCGGCGCCATCTCCCACCTTCCGCAGCCGGTGGTAAGCTGACGGTGGAAAGAACCAGAGGCACGAAGAGCGAAGGCTCCGCGCTTAGACATAATTTGCGCCAGCGGCGATGATTCAAGATGCCATACCGTCGCCTCAATCCGGTGATCGCCCGGTTCCAGTCCGGCGATGCGGTAACTTGAAAACTGCCAGTATTCGAGAAAGCCGCGATGCGGGCCACGGCCGATTTCGCGACCATCGAGTTTCAGAATGTAGCGATTGTCCGCGCTGACGTCTACGATCAAATCCTCGCCGCCGACAGCCTTGAAGTCGCAGCGGAACCGGTAGGTGCCCCCTGCGGGGAAACCGTACCACGAGGCGTCGTCGAAGTCGTAGAGCCTGCGGATGTTTTCATCGGTGCGGAAATCACGGGACGGGCGAAAAATCCGTTCGGAGGAAAAATCGGCCGAAAGATTGCACGCAGCAAAAACAACCAAAACGGGCAGCATCATTCTTGTCTTCATATCCAACTCCGTCATGTTTTTCCCAATCAACGAAGACGCCGCCTGATTTCTATGCAAAATAACACGGCGTACTATCTGCGACGCGGTGCCGCCTCTGGCTTGGTAATTCCCAGACACAGCACCGGCAAAATCTCCTGCATAAGCGCAGTATCCAGATCAAACAGGGCAAAGCCGGGAAACCCGCTGCGGCGGACGGCGTTGATCTGGTCGATCACCTGCATTGCATTCAAACGACTTTCCGCGGCGGTAACTCCAATTCCCGGAAGCACCGCCATCAGACGGGAACGGGTCCGCGACTGCGATGCCAGCAGGTTAGCGAAAACCTGCCCATCTTCGGTGTAATTCATCGGCACCGCATAGTCGACAAAACCCGTATCTATCCATGCCTCCCAATCCTGCCCGACCGACTCGTAGCATGACGGATATTTGCCGAACACCGCCGCGGTAAAAAGTTTGCCGCCACCCGCCTTTCGGATTTCGCGGCGCGACTGGCGCACGAAGGAGGTCAGCTGGTCCGCCCGCCACCGGAAAAACGACTGGCGCAGCGCTCCGCGTTTCACCCTCGACTGCAGATCCTTGATCCTGCCGCCCTCGGCATTCTCGAAACGGGCAAGCGACTCCGCGCCGTACGCCGAAGCGACATCGGGATAGCGGACGAAGTCGACATGAATTCCAGATACCGGATAGCGGGATACGATTTCGGAAATCGCGCCGACCAGATATTCGCGCACCGCCGGGACCGATGGATCGAGCCATTTGTACTGCGCGCTCCCGTCCCCGGTCAGCGTCCATCCGCGACTGCGGAAAATCTCGGTGCGCGAGCTGGTAGCGCCCTCGAGCGAAAAACAAACCACCCAGGCATGCACCCTTATGCCCGCTCGCTGCGCCGCATCGCAACAGGCAGCCAGCTGATCACCGTATTCGCCAAACAGTCTGGACCTCGGAAGAATGGAACTGGCATAGTGCGCATACGCCGCTCCGGCGACGTTGACAAAAACATCGGTCACCCCGGCATATTTGAGCAATGACATCGTCCGACCCCAGTCGCCCGGATAGAGCCCGAGCCCAGTTCGCTCCCATACTGCTCGTATCTCCGAACGGCGGCAATCCTGAAGCATTCCGTAAACCTCAACCGCCGTCGCATCCGCCGAACGTGCCGCCAGCCACGCATCGTATCCGCGCCCCTCCCCGATCAGCGCATCCACACGTGCGATGTGATTGCTCATCGCGTTCATCCGTCTGCGGACAAGACGGTTGCCGCTGTCGGCCGCGGGGATCGCCAGCTCGGTGATCTCGTCGCGCCGGGCCTTTCCGCGCTTCAACGATTTCTCCGTCGCATCTGCCCATATTCCAGGTTCGAATTCGGCGGTCATCGCCATCAGCATTCTTGTTTTTCGCTCGGTGTCGCCGTCGGCAAAAAGGACATGGGTCATCCAGTAGCCGTGCCTGGATTTCAACCAGGCCGCCTCCTCGGTGGGCTGGCCGTCGCGCGTATACCACCATGCAACCACCGACGACTTGCCGGGAATCGGCTCCATCAAAAACAAATTGGGCGAAGATTGGCTGATTGAAACCGGACATCCGGCCGGACGGGCATCGGAAAAACGCATCTTAGCCCAGCGGGTTCCAGAATCGCACTTCATGTAGCGGAGGGGTCTTACCTCCATCAACGAGGCAAGCGCCGGAGACGATGAATAGAAGACGATCAATTTGCCGCCGCCGCGCACGAATGATCTGAGGAGCGAAAGCTGATGTTGCGAGGGGCACATCATGCACACAAGTACCGCCACCCTGCTACCGTTCAGGGCCGATGCCATTTCGCTGTCGGGCGCAAGCTGCACATCCACCCCCGACGCATCGTACCATCTGGCGATATGTCGGGCGAGCGACGCGGCATAAGACCGTTCGGAAGCGGCGAGAGAATCGCTTGCCCTGACTACGGCGACCTTGGCGTGCAGCCGGAAAAAAGGCAGCAACAACATCAACGGCAGCAGCAGATATTTGAGATGATTGCTCATTCTGTCAGTCTATCTCGTTTCCCATGTCGACTTCATCGGTATCAATCACGCCGGAAAAGACGAATTTAACCGGACCGGTCAAGGTCATCCCGGTGCAACGTTTTTTACGCCAGTCGCCATCGACGGCGAGATCGAACCCCGAGGAGGTCTTGATCTGCAGCGGAAGGGTCAATCCCAGCCGTTCAACCGCAACCACGGCGCAGGACACCGCACCGGTTCCGCACGCTCCGCTTTCGCTCTCGACTCCGCGTTCATAGGTGCGTATTGCCATGCGGTTGCCGCTGCGCAGCGAAACAAAATCGACATTTGTTCCTTCGGGGGCGAATGCCGCATGGCGGCGCAGCACCTTGCCGAGCCCGGCGACATCGCACGTGGCGAGATTCTCGACCTGAACGACAAAGTGAGGAACGCCGGCCACCACGTAATCTCCGGTGATCTTCCCCTCCGGGGTGTCCAGCTCCATCCCGAACACGCGCTTTCCCGGTTCCGGCAGCCAGATGCGAACCTGTCCGTTGCCGAGCAGTTCGGCGTCCACCAGTCCCGACCGCGTCTCCATCGTCATCGACCTGCCCGCGGCACCGATGGCATGGGCGAAGGCCGCCGCACAGCGGGAGCCGTTTCCGCACATGTCCACTTCGGTGCCGTCGGGATTGAGAAAGCGGAAGAGGATATCGGCGCGCTCCGATTTCTGAATCAGGATTATCCCCTCGCTTCCGATTCCCAGACGTCTGGTCGCCAGTGCCGCCATGAGAAAATGATCCTGCCACGGAGTTTTGCCCTCGCGGTCGTCGATAAGGATAAAATCGTTGCCCGCACCATGCATTTTTGTGAAATTGATTTTCATCGCGTCACTCCGCTGAAAGTTGGTTTATATCCCGAAAATGCGCAACATTCTCGATTTCAAATCCTCGTCACCGTTGAACGGCGTCAAATCGCGGTCGCCCCGCAGATCGATGAGATCGCTGAGTATGTTCAGCGTCTCCTTGAGAATGACGTCCTTGCTGCTGTCTCCCAGTTCATTCTCATCCTCCGTCAGCTCGCGCTCCTCTTTGCGCTGGCGGCGGTCTTCCGCCATCATGATTCTGCGCGCGTCGATTTCCAGCGGAACCGTCTTACGTTTCGATATCTCAAGCGAGCGGCGAACATTGCGGGCGTATTCGAGATACTGGCTGTTCTTGCAGAGCCGCGCCGCCGATTGCGCTTTCAGCTGCGGAACAAATTTCGCGACGTTGTCTATTTTGAAATACATCGCGCTCGCAACCTCCGACCACGGCAACGCACCGGGCATCTGATCTTCACCGATCCAATCAAGTCCGTCAAGGAACGAGGGGATTACAATGTCGGAATGGACGCCGCGAATCTGCGTCGACGAACCGTTGATGCGGTAGAAGCTGGCGGTGGTGATTTTTATCGAACCGAATTTGTCCTGTCCAAGCGGAAGCACCGTCTGCACAGTCCCCTTCCCGTGCGATTTGGTATCTCCCACCACAATCGCCCTGCCATAATCCTGCAGCGCTGCAGCGACGATTTCGGACGCCGAGGCCGAGGTGCGGTTGATCATCACAATCAGCGGCTTGCGAAATGCTATCGCTCCATCCTCCTGCATGGTAAGCGCCATCACCTGCTTCGGTTCGCGCACCAGCACCGCCGGTCCGCTGCTGACAAAAAGACCCGTCAGCATAATCGCCTCGCGCAGTGATCCTCCGCCGTTGTTCCTAAGATCGAGAATCATTCCCGACACCCCCTCGCGGTTGAATCTGGCGATGTATTCGGCGACATCCTGCGTCGCGCTCCTGAAGTCGGGGCTGTCCGGGGATTTATCCAAAGTGCCGTAGAATGTCGGCAACCGGACATATCCGAGAGTGCGCACCATGCCGTTGGACAACGTTACGCGCTCGACACTTCCGGTCGCCGCCTGCTCTTCGAGTTTGATTTCATCGCGGATGAGATCGACATACTTGACCGTCGCTCCGCTCGGGTCGGAGGCCGGAATCACCTTGAGTACAACCTTCGTCCCCTTTGCGCCGCGGATCTTCCGCACCGCCCGGTTCAGCGGCCAGTGGATAATGCTTTCAATCGGCTCCGAACCCTGCCCCACCCCAATTATCTTGTCACCCTTCTCGAGGCGGCAGGGGCGTTTGTCACGGTCGGCTGGTCCGCCCGGACTGATATCCTCGATCTTCGCCGCCCCGTCCTGCGAGCGCAGAGTGGCACCAATGCCGCAAAACGAAAGATTCATGTCGATGTCGAAATCCTCCTTGCGCATCGGCGACATGTAATCGGAGTGCGGATCGTATGCCATTGCCACCGCGCCGAGGTAGCGCTGGAGAATCGTCTCTTCGTCGATATCCTGGAAAACCAGCAGGAACTGCTTGTATTTTTCCTTGATGTTCTCCTCGGGGGTCAGAACCGGCTCGTTGTTTTTCGCTTTGCCCTTCTCGTCCTTCGCGGACGCTTCAGCCGCTTTTGCGGTTGCGTTGGTGTTCTTGGCCGCATCGAGTTCAGCGGCAAGTCGCTGGGCGAGCAGTTCGTTTTTTATGCGTTTGCGCCAAAGTTCGTTCTGGGCGGTTACATCTGCGGGCCACTCGGCGTTCTTTCGATCCCACGCATATTCCTCCTGCACCGAAAAATCTATTTTCGTTTCGAGCATTTTCAGCACGAACTGGTAACGCTCCTCTACGCGGTTGCGAAACACACGGTAGACCTCATAGCCAAACCCGACATCTCCGGCCTTTATCGCATCGTCTATGCGAAAGCGCATCGATTCAAATTTGCGCACATCCGCATCTGTAAAAAAACTGCGGTCAAAATCGTACGAGGTCAGCAGATTCGTCCACGCTATCGCCGATATCCGGTCGTCAAACGGGAACTGCAACAAATGCATCTTGGGCATCACCTTGGCAATCTTCTGCGCAATGACCGGATAATACGGCAGCGGCTTCTTCTCGGCTTTTGCCGCATCCGCTCCGGCCGCGCCCAGAAACATCCAGGTGCAGACCGGAAATAAAAAGACGAAAATCGCAATTTTTTTCATGGTTGTTTCTCCACCGAAATTCAAATCTACAGAATCAGCATGCAGTCTCCGTAGCTGAAGAAGCGGTATTCCCTTGCTATCGCTTCCCGATACGCCTTCATTATCAATTCTCTTCCCGCCAGCGCCGAGACCATCATGATCAATGTCGACTGCGGAAGATGAAAATTAGTGAGCATCGCGTCCACCGCCTGAAACTTGTAGGGCGGATAGATGAAGATCGAACTCGACCCCTCGCCCGCGGCAACCCGACCGCCGTGGAGCGTGGCGGACGTTTCGAGAGTGCGGACGCTGGTGCTGCCTACCGCCACCACCCGGCCACCGCGCGCGCGGCAGTCGGCGACCGCAGCCGCCGTCGCTTCCGGAATCCGATAGCGCTCCGCATCCATCACATGATTTTCGACGGTGCCCGTTTTCACCGGTTTGAAGGTGCCCGGCCCCACATGCAGCGTAAGCGAGGCGCGTGTCACTCCGCGCTTCTCGAGATCGGCGAAAATCTCTTCCGTAAAATGGAGCCCCGCCGTCGGCGCCGCCACCGCTCCGACCTCGCGCGCATAAATGGTCTGATAACGCTGGCGATCAAGCCGCGCCAACTCCGGATCGCTATCGTTGCGCCTGATGTACGGCGGCACCGGCGTCTTCCCGATTCGGTCTAGCACCATCATAAGCGGCTCGTTAGAAGCAAAAATCGCGGAGCAGACCCCCTCGCCTAGAATCTGGCATATCTCAGCTTTCAATTCCCCTCCCCCGAACACCGCAATCTGTCCAGGACGCACCCGGCGGCCGGAACCATAAATGCACTTCCAACGGCATACCTCGAAGGCGGGCTGCAATTGCAGCCCCGGCCGTTCATCGCACGGCTCGGGTTCAAGCAGCAGCAGCTCGACCGCGCCGCGGGTATCGCTCCAACTCCCCTGCAGACGGGCGGGGAAAACCTTGGTGTCGTTGATTATCAGCAGATCGTCACTGCCAAGATATTCGCCGATGTCGGCGATGGTGCGGTGCTCTATTTTTCCCGTATCGCGGAACAACACCATCATTTTTTCACTTCCGCGCACTTTCGGCGGCTCCTGCGCGATGAGTTCCTGCGGCAATTCGTAATTAAAATCGGAGGTCTTCATGTCAGCGTGTCAACACGGTATCGTGGGCGATGCGTTTGGTTTCCGGATAGTTGAGCGTGTAGTGCAGACCGCGACTTTCCTTCCGTAGCTGCGCACTGCGCACAATGAGCTCGCCGACTAGCGAGATGTTTCGCAGCTCCAGCGTATCGCGGGTGACCAGGTAATCGAAATAATATTCGCGTATCTCCTTGCGAAGATTGGCCAGCCGGTGCAAGGCACGCTGCAGACGCTTGTCGGTGCGGACGATTCCGACATAGTCCCACATGCAAGTGCGGATTTCCGTCCAGTTATGCGCCACCAGCACCACTTCATCAGAGGCTACCGCGGTTCCGTACTGCCAGTCGGGGATGTGCAGATGATCCGGCAGCGTCAACTTAGATTCGGACAGGCGTTCTGCACATCGGCTAGCGCACACCGCCGCCTCCAGCAGCGAATTGCTCGCCAGCCGGTTCGCACCGTGCAATCCGGTGCACGCACACTCGCCGATGGCGTAAAGCCCCGGCAGCGAGGTGCTTCCGTCCACCGCGGCCTGGACGCCGCCGCAACTGTAATGCGCCGCCGGAACAATCGGCACCAAATCGTTGCAGATGTCGATTCCGAACGAAAGGCAGGTCTCGTGGATTTTCGGGAAACGTTTTTTCAAAAATTCCGAGCCGCGTGCGCGCACATCGAGAAAACAGCACGGCGCACCGGTCCGCTTCATTTCAGAGTCGATGGCGCGGGCGACGATATCGCGCGGCGCGAGCGCTCCGCGCTCGTCGTACTTGCGCATGAATGGCACGCCCGAGGCGTCGGTCAATTCGGCTCCCTCGCCGCGCACCGCCTCGCTAATCAGAAAACGCTTCGCCTTGGGATGGTAAAGGCAGGTGGGATGGAACTGGATAAACTCCATGTTGGCGATTCTCGCCCCGGCCCTCCACCCAAGTGCGACTCCGTCACCGGTGGCGACGTCGGGATTGCAGGTGTACTGATACACTTTTCCGCATCCGCCCGTCGCCAGAATCGTATGGGTGCTGCGAACGGCATATATCTCGCCCGTGCCGTCATCAAGAACGTAAGCGCCGAGGCAGCGGTTGTTTCCGGGCAGCCTGAGGAATTTCATGGTTATCAGATCGATAACCATGTTCCGTTCCCGGACGACAATGCGGCTGTCCGCCTTGACCGCCGCCACCAGCGCCTCCTGAATACGCGCCCCCGTGATGTCTCCGGCGTGAAGAATACGTCTTGCGCTATGTCCGCCTTCGCGTCCGAGGTCGTACCCTCCGCCGTTTTCCGCACGCTCGAACCTGACCCCGAGCTTTTCCAATTCGGTGATTGCCGCCGGACCGCCGCTGACTATTTCGCGGACCACCGTCTCATTGCAAAGGCCGACTCCGGCCACCAGCGTGTCGCTGACGTGGGCGTCAAAGCTGTCTGCGGAATCCTGCACGCAAGAAATTCCGCCCTGCGCAAAATTAGTGTTCGCGTCGAAGAGCCCGTTTTTTACAACCAGATATACAGATCCGTGCGGTGCCAGATGCAAGGCGGCGGTCAATCCCGCAAGCCCTCCGCCGACAATGAAAAAATCACATTGGACCGTGTGCATTTACACCCCGTCTTTCAATCCTGCTCCTGCGGCAATCCAGACTTTCCTTTTTTTCGATCGGCAAGGAATTGCAAAATGCACAGAAGCGCAACTCCAACACAGATGCACGAATCGGCGATATTGAATGCCGGGAAGTGCGAATCACCCCAATGAAAGTCTAAAAAATCAATCACGCCGGTACGAAACAACCGATCGTACGAATTGCCGAGAATCCCGCCCGCCAGCAATGCCAGACAAATCACACCGCCTCTCATTTTGAGATATACCGGTCGTATTTTCCACATCAGCCACACCAGCGCGAAAACTGCAAATACGGTCAACGGCAGCTGCGAACCCTGAAACATCCCCCATGCCGCACCGCGATTTTCAAGGTAGCAAAAACTGAAAAACTCGGGCACGATCTCATCCGGCATGCGCCCCTTCCACGCATGGATTGCGTACATTTTCGTCGCCTGATCCAATACCGTGAAAAAGAGCGTCAATACAATCAGCAGCAGATTTTTTTTCATCTTTTATTTAAGGCGTCCGCGTTCCATTTCGGACTGACAGTGAATGCAGGTTTTTGAAAACGGCTGCGCTTGAAGACGCTGCTTGCGGATGAGATTTCCGCAGCTGTCGCAAATGCCGTAGGTTCCCTTGCTGATGGCGCGCAAAGCTTCATCAATTTTGGCGAGCATGGTCGTTTTGACATTGACCTGCTGGAGCGTCAGCGTGCGCATGTGCGCATCGGTTCCGTCTTCCTCGGGATTGACATCGTCCATACCCCGCAGCGCGGTCTCCTTCATGGTGCCGGTCTGCGACGAAATGTCTTCTCTCATCCTGAGCAGCTGCTCTTCAAATTTTTTAAGGTCGCTCTTGTTGAACCGTTCACTCGGTTTCAGCGTACGGGACAATTCGCGCTTGGCCTTGGTCTGACTGGAGGTAGGAACCGGTTCGTACATCGGAACCGTCTTGGCCCGCGGCACGCTCGTCTCCGCAGCCTTCACCTCACTCTTTTTTACGGCTAACTTCTTCGCCGTAGCAGCTTTCCCGGCATCCTTTTTCATCTCCGGCTTCGCCGCTGGCTTCTTGACCGCCGCCGGTTTCGAGGCGGGCTGCCTGGAGTCGACCGGCTTTACCTTGACCGGCGGCGTTTTCTTCACGGGTACCTTTTTCGCGTTTTTCGCCGCCGGTTTAACCGTTTCCTTTCCGGCTTTGGTTTGGGGGCGCGCGGCCTTGGCGGTTGCGGCCTTTACCGGTTTTGCCACAACCTTCACCGACTTGCCAGGTGCAGGCTTTTTGACGGCTTTTTTTGCTGCGGCTTTCACCGGTTTCTTCTTAGTCGCTTTCGTGGCTGAAGCTGTCATTTGCATACTCCTTGGCTGTTGATTTGTTTCTTATTCCTGGGGAAGCGCGTGAATCCATGCACGAATCTCTTCGCTCAGCGGAAGGATTTCGAGGATCTGAGCGTCCTGTTCGCCATTCTGTCCGGGGATGCGCACACTGTCGCCAACCTTCGTTCCTTCGATTGATTTGGCAAGGCGAGCCTTGTTGGAAATGATGTGCAGCGCTTCATCGTAGTCCCATTCGCCCAGAATCGTGTAGACCAGTTCGCCGCCGCTTGCCAAACCAAGACGAACCGTAACTCCCTGTCCAACCTTTTCGGTCGGCATATTGGCAAAGTCGGTCTCCTTGATTTTCTTGATTTCGGCATTCAATTCAGCCTGGCGCTGGAGCAGTTCGCGCTCCTTGTCCTTGGCGTACTGATACTCGGCGTTTTCGCTCAAGTCGCCCTTCTCTTTCGCTTCCTGAATCGCCTTGCGGTTTTTCGGAATTTCGATTTCCACGAGTTTCTTGAACATCAGCTGGCGCTCCGCCATCGAATGCAGACTGGTAAGGCGAACCGCATTCTTCTCGCGCTGGATCGCGGCACGGCGGTATTTCTTGAGCTCGGGGTCGAGATCAAGCATATGCACCATCAGTTTGCGCTGGAAAGCCGATTCCATCTGGGCAGAGGACTGGATGCGTTCGAACAACAATCTGCGTTCGGTCGGGGTGAGTTCGGTAATCGTTTCGTTCCACCAGTTTTTGCTGTCAAGAATCGACTTGAGCGAGTTCTGGACTTGAAGCGCTTCACCGGATGCGGTCATCTCGATCAACGCCAGCGCATGGTCGATAAGGCGGATGAACGGAATCTGTTTTTTCCAGACCAAAGCCTTGCGGTTGCGGAAAATCCATCCGATGACCGCCGGAGGCGCCTTGGGCTTGTTCATAAGCGTAAAGCACGCATCTTCGCAGGCGGCGCGCTCCTTGAGCGAATCGAGAATGTTGGCGATCGTGGCGCATGACGGAGCCCAGTGCGGCGGTTCTTCGTCGGTTTCCTCCTCGTTGTTGTAGGACAACGCATCGATAAGCTTGTTTTCCGCACTCTCGCCCTCGCCCAGCATCAACGCCACCAAACCTTCGACCTCGCGGGCGGAGAGCTTGTAGGCGGCGCGGAGATATTCGTTTTCGTCCCACAGCGTGGCGCGGAGCTCATCAGCGGAGGGCTCCGCGAAACCGAGACGCTGCAAAACCACGGCGATGCGCGCATAGAGCGGGAAGTTGACGTTTTTCGCGCCCTTGAGCGCGAAGACGAGCCGTTCGTGGAGAACAGCGCGCTGATCTTCGGTCAGCTCCTTGATTTTGTTGCGCGATTCAAGCTCGACCACGCAGGCGATAATCTGGTTGCTGTCGCGAAGCTTCGAAAGCTTTTCAAAATATCCGTCCTGGTAGGTTTCTGCCTCGGTGGACACCTGAATGCAATCGGTGCGGCGGACGGGAATCTTCACGCGCGCGTCCTGTTTCAGACTTTGACGCGCCTTTTCCCAGAAGCCCTTCCACTCGGCAGGAGTGATCAGCTTGGACTCCTCCAGCCGTTCCTGCAGTCGGGTTACCGGCATCGGTCCGAAGCTGCGCAGCAGCAGCTGCACCAGCTTGCCCGGATCTTCCTTGACGAGATTGTTGACATTTTGCGGCTCGTTGTGGAGGATTGTCCAGAAGTGCAGACGAGGCGCACTGGTAACCGTGTTGCATGCGGTTGCAAAAGAGATCGCATGTCCCATATTGCCCGAGAAGACAAAGTCGGCGATGATGCGCTTGTAGAAATAGTCCATGCGTTTGATGATGCCAAATCCCCACGCTTTGTCGATGATCTGATCGCCGGCGGAGAGGGAACGAAGCACTTCGAAGCGGCGGAACGACTCTTCCATCGAAACGGGAAGCGCGCCCTTGATGCCCGCGGCTACGGCCTTCCCGGCGATTTCCATGCCACCGAAATTGGCAACCTCCAACATGGCACGAACCGAACGATCCTTGCAGCAGTCGCGCAGAATCTGACCGGTGGCGCTCGGCGCGAGCGAGGTCAGGTTGGCACGGAAGCGGTCGCGGAAAAATGTATAAACCTGTTCAAAGTCGCCATGCTTCACCAGCTCCTCTTCGAGGTTGCTGCTCCAGACGGTGGCGAGCTTTGCGGTGGTAGGATTTTTGGAGGCTTCGATAATGCAGGCAAACGCTTCGGAAACGGGAACCGGGTTTTGCTTCAAAAGTTCTTCAAATTGATTTGCAGAGACGGACGTACCTTCCATGACTCATTCCTTTTTTCAAAAATAAAAACAAAATTCTAGCATAAAATATGTAAAAAGGGAAGCGATTACGTGAGGTTTTGAGCAAAAAACGATGCCTCAGCGCATAAGCGGCAAAAGACTGCCACAGGCATCGCGAGGCACAGGATAAGAACGTATTTTGCTCCAATCGATGATACGGATGTTTTGCGCCGAATCATCAGGATAGCCGATGGGATTGCGCGTCATAAATACCCAAATCGTACCTGATATCAGCGGTGCCGATTCCGGACTGACAATTCCGTACAGATAGAGTCCGCACGACTCGGCAAGCGCCTTGCAAACGGGCAGCAAATCGATGTGCCAATTACTGACGTGCATCGCCAGAATGCCGTCTTTTTTCAAACGCGACAGATACAGCTCCACCGCCTCTCTGGTAATCAGATGGTAGGGAACCGCATCACCGGAATACGCGTCAAGCACCAACACATCGTAAAGCGGATCGCTTTTCGCCGCCTCCCTGCCCAGCATCACGCGCGCATCTCCCTCCACGACGTCAATCGGACACATCGCATCGCTCATGAAGGTGAAAAGGTTCTTATTCGCCGCGATCTTTATCATTTGCGGATTGATTTCATAAAATCGGAACAGATCGCCGGGACGGCCATAGGAAACCATTGCGCCGGCACCGAGACCTACGATTCCCACATTCATCGCCCTGCCGTTGTCGCGATATTCGGGATGGGCGCGGAAAGCGACACCGCCGGTTTCCGGCATGTAGTAGGAAAAGGGATGGTTGCTGCCCCGGACCTGAAGTCCATGCGTGGTCTGCCCGCACCACAGATAGCTGACCGAAGCGCATTTTTCGCCGATCGTCTCGATTTTCCTCGTCACGCGCAGACAACCGTAGAAGCCGCGTTCACGCGCCACGACGCGCGCGTTGGAGGGATGGCGATAAACATATAGCACACCGGCGGCGGACACCATCGCCAAGCCCGCCAGCACTGCAATCGTCGCACGTTTCAATCCGGGTTTGAACAGGCGGCGCATGAATATCGCAGCTAAAGCAAGCAGTACGCACGGAAACTCCCAAACCGCCGGATACAGCATGGGCGCGGCAAACGACGCGGCAAAACCTCCCAGTGCACCGCCCAAAGCGGTCAACAGATAGAATCTGGGAAGCGCTTCGGATTGTGCGGGTCTGCTTTCATAGAGCATTCGAGTCAACACGCACCCGCCAATGGACATAAGCGAGATACAGGCAATCAAATTTGCGGTAAAACTTCCATGTCCCCGCAATCCAAGCACTTTCGCACAGCAGAAAACCGAGATAAGCGCCGCCAATGCCCAAAGGCGCGTAAACTTCCCGCCCAGCCGGGAAAAACCGGCAATCCACCCGGCCAGGAAGGCGCAAAGCACGATATTCCAAACGAACGGCATGGGGGTGACATCAGTAAAGAGATGTGCCACCGATGCATTGAGCGAAAACGAAAACAACGCCGGCAGCACCACCCATGAGCACCGAGTTGCACTTGGCGTCACCGCCACCGGCGGCGACGGACTGCTTCGGACAATTGCGGCATTGCGGATAAAACCTGTAAACATGAAGGCGTAAACCGCGATCGAAACAGCGAAAATCAGCCACTGCAGCGAAACTGGAATAAACGGCTCGCAGATCAGCGGATAGACCACCAGCGCGAGAAGCGAAGCGCAATTGGACACCGAATAAAGGCGATACGGATTTTTACCGCTGCCTGACACGGCGATTGCAGCCTGTAGCAGAATACCGCCGGCCGACAACAGCACGTAGGGCAGCCCCACCAGCAGCAGCGCATACAGCGGTGCTCCCAGCCAAGGGAATTCGGCGGCAAATGAAGAGGAAAGCCAATTGCGTGAAATCGCCAACGCGCCGATTGCCGACCACACGGCGGAGAGATAGAGCGCCCCCGTATAACGGCGAAGCGGTTTTTGCGAGGCAACCGGGATGCGATACGCCAAAAAATATCCTAAAAGCAGCAACGCCTGATAGACGGCGAGACACACACCCCATACCGAGGCACTTCCCCCGAAGGCGGGAAGAAGCACCCGCCCTAGCATGGGTTGCACAAGAAAGGCGAGAAACGAACCGAGAAAAACCGTCAATGCCGCTTGCATGGGATTGGTCTAAATGCCGCGGTGACAGTTTTTTCAGTTGGCGTAGACCACCTTGCCGGTACCCTTCTTGATGGTACCGATAACAATCGGCTGCTGACGCAAACGTTTCAGAGTGGTCATCGCCGAGGTCAAATCTACCTTGCGCACGATGATGACGTATCCAATTCCCATGTTGAATACACGATACATCTCGTCGTGGTCGACGCGCCCCTGATTTTCAATCAGCTTAAAGATCGTAGGCACCTCCCAGGATGCGCGATCGATTACCGCATCACAGGTCTTGGGCAGGACGCGCGGGATATTGTCCACGAAGCCGCCGCCGGTGATGTGCGCCATGCCACGGATGGGCAAGCCGCGATCGAGCAGTGCGCAAACCGGTTTCAGGAAGCTCTTGTGGACCGCCAGAAGGGTCTCCGCCACCGTCTTGCGGGTTCCGGGAATAAGGTCGTTGGGGGTCAGACCCAATTTGTCGAAAATGACGCGGCGGGCGAGCGAATAGCCATTGGTCTGAAGACCGCCGGAGGGCAAGCCGATAATCATGTCGCCTGCACGGATGGAAGAGCCGGTGATGATATTCTTTTTGTTTACCACGCCGACGATGGTTCCGACCAAATCGTATTCACCGACGGGGTAAAGTCCGGGCATTTCCGCGGTTTCACCGCCGAGAAGGGCGCAACCATTCTCTTTGCACGCCTTGCACAGACCCCAAACCACATCCTGAAAGATTCCGCCGTCGAACTTGGATGCACCGATATAGTCCATAAAGAACAAAGGTTTGGCACCCTGAACCAAAATATCGTTGACGCAATGGTTGACGATATCCTGACCGACGGTCGTGTGGCACTTGGAAAGAGCCGCCACCTTGAGCTTGGTACCGACACCATCGGTGCTCGCCACCAGAATCTCATCAGTACCCGGAGAGCGGAACAAACCGCCGAAGGAACCGATTCCGCCCAAAACCTGCGATGTTTTGGTTGCTGCAACCATTTTTTTGATATTTTGGATTCCCGACATCTTGGAATCGATATCAACACCCGCCGCAGCATACGCTGACTTGGACACAGCCACTGTTTCTTTTTTGTTCGATTGCTTCGTGCTCATAATTTCGCCCTTTTAAGCGCCCAAATTCCATAAAAATGGAAAACGAGTAGTAGATTACCACCTTTTTTGCAAAAAATCCAGCAAAAAAGGCGAAATTATGACTATTTATAAAATAATACCGTTCCGGATAACGGAAAGTTCCTCAAGACATATGTAACCGTCACCAAAGAATCGGCACGGAAATAAGTGATGCTGGAGTTAAGAAAGGTTCGGCGATTCAGGGAGGTTAAATGCGGAGCCACCACTCGCCCGAGCTTGGTTTTTACATCCCCGCCTACTCCCACTCAATCGTGGCGCACGGTTTTGGACTCAAATCATAGCACACGCGGTTGACATTGGGCACTTCGGCAAGAATGCGGTTTGTAATTTTACGCAACACCGGCCACGGGATATCCTCAATATCTGCAGTCATCGCATCGATGGTGTTGACTGCGCGGATAATCACCGGCCATTCATAGGCCCGGTCGTTGTTTTTAACGCCTACCGAGCGGAAATCAGGTATCAGGGTGAAATACTGCCAAACCTTGCGGTCAAGACCGGCGGCGGCGAACTCTTCTCGGAGAATCGCGTCGCTTTCTCGCACCGCCGCCAATCGATCACGGGTAATCGCGCCGAGGCAGCGCACGCCCAGACCCGGACCCGGGAAGGGCTGGCGGTACACCATTTCCGCCGGAAGCCCGAGTTCGACACCACAAGCGCGAACTTCATCTTTGAACAGTTGCAACAGGGGTTCGACCAGTTTGAACTTCATATCCGGGGGCAGGCCGCCGACATTGTGGTGGCTCTTCACCGTCTTCGCCGTTTTCGTGCCGGATTCGACGATATCGGGATAAATGGTGCCCTGGCCGAGGAATTCAATACCCTCAAGCTTGCGCGCCTCCTCCTCGAAAACGCGGATAAATTCGCCGCCGATGATTTTCCGCTTCTGCTCGGGATCGGCAACCCCGGCCAGCTTATCAAGGAATCGGTCGGTGCAATCCTTATAGATCAAATTAGCTCCAAGATTTCTTCCGAAAACCTCGCAAACCATTTCACTCTCGTTTTTGCGCATCAATCCGTGGTTGACATGAACGCAAACCAGCTGTTTTCCGATGGCCTTGACCAGCAAAGCCGCCACCACCGAACTGTCGACTCCGCCGGAAAGCGCCAGCAAAACCTTGCCGTCACCGACCTGAGCGCGGATCGCCTCAATCTGATCGGCGACGAAATTCTTCATATTCCAGTTCGCCTCGGCCTCGCACATTTCAAAAAGCCAGGTTTTCAGCGCATCGTCTTCGGGCATATCCGCGCTGGTCAGAACATGTTCGGTTTTCTCCGCTGTCACCTCGTGATCGATTGCCCAGACGGGGATCCCCAGCTGATAGATGGCGGGATCGACATCGACTTTCTTGCCGTCGACGACACGATTCTCTCCGCCGAAAAGAAAAACACCCTTTATATTGGGCAGCGCCTTGAGCGCTTCCGGGGTGATGTCGTGGGGATGAATCTCACTGTAAACACCCAATGCTCTGATTTTACGTGCCAGCTGCGTATTGCGCGTGCTTCCCATATCCAATATGGCGATCATATCTTGTTTCATGACAACTCCTGCTTGAGTTTTTCTATACTGTCCAGTTTTTCCCACGGGAACAAATCGCGACCAAAATGCCCGCCGGAGCTGGTTGCACGATATGTCCAGCCATCCGCCGAGTTGTATCCGGTCGGCGTGGTAAGTCCAAGCTTGCGGACAATCAAACCGGGACGAAAATCAAAAATTCCGCCGTTGAGCAATATGTCGGCAAGCTTGGAATCCGGCAGCTTGCCCGTGCCGTAGGTATCGACGTTTATGCTCATCGGTGCGGCCACTCCGATTGCGTAAGCCACCTGGATTTCGCATTTTTTCGCCAAAGACGACGCCACCAGATTCTTCGCCGCGTAACGTGCATAGTAGGCTGCTGAACGATCCACCTTGGACGGATCCTTGCCGGAGAACGCGCCACCTCCGTGCGAGCCGACACCGCCATAGGTATCCACGATGATTTTGCGGCCCGTCACCCCCGAATCTCCGCATGGACCGCCCACCACGAATTTGCCGGTCGGATTGATGAAGAATCGAGTGTTATTGCTGATTAGACCGGTATCGGCCAGTTCAAGGCGGGCGACCTCCTCGATATCTCGCCGGATGGTTTCAATCGGAACATCGCGCGTCTGATGCGAAATTACGACAGTCTCGATGGAACATGGCGCGCCGTTGTCATACAACACGCTGACCTGAGCCTTGGAATCTGGACGAAGATAGGGAATTTCGCCATTTTTGCGCATGGCGGTGAAGCGGTCGAGCAGGCGGTGGGAAAAGACGAAAGGCGCCGGCATGAACGAATCGGTTTCATCAGTGGCAAATCCGAACATCATTCCCTGATCTCCGGCTCCCTGCAGCTCGTCAGCTCCATGATCGATGCCCTGGCTGATATCCGGAGACTGCCCGTGAAGCGCATTTATGTAGCGGAAGGAGTTGAAGGCGAAGCCCTCTTCGGGATCGTCGTATCCGATATCGGCAACCACCTCTCTGGCAATAGACTCGGGATCGATTTTGTCCCAGTTCGAACAGGTTATTTCGCCGAGATTGGCAACGAGGTTTGCCCCAGCGCAGGTTTCACACGCTACGCGGGAACGGGGATCGACCTTGAGGCAGGCGTCGAGCACTGCATCTGAAATGGCATCGCACACCTTGTCGGGATGTCCTTCCGAGACGGCCTCGGAGGTAAAAACGTGTCGTGAAAACAACTTACTCATTTCAACTTCCTCAGATGGGAGAATTTTATCGCAAACAGTTTCGACCAGTCAATGCAAAAAGGACCCTACAGTTCATCGCACAGCTTCAAGTCCGCGGGGATGGAGGCGATAGCCTCGGCAAGCACATCGATGATCGCCTCGGCGTCGCCGAGACTGATGACCTCGACGGGGCTGTGCATGTAGCGGAGGGGGATGCTGACCTGGGCGACCGCCGCGCCGCCTGCGGTAGTGCGCATGGCAAACGCGCAGGTTCCATTGCCGCGGGCGCGGACCTGTTTCTGGAATTTGACACCCTTTTTGGCGGCGGCATCCATCAGGAGCGCATTGATCTGCTTGTGGTAGGTAGGTCCGATGCCGAGCACGGGGCCTGCACCGACTTTGATGTCGCCGGAGGTCTTGCAATCCTCCTTCTGGGCGTCGGTGGCGAAGGTCACATCGACGCAGATGCCGATATGCGGTTTGATGTTGAATGCGGTCGTATAGCCGCCGATCAGACCGACCTCTTCCTGCACGCTGGCCACGGTGTTGAGTTCGACGGCGAGTTTTTTTCCGGCTAGCCGTTTGGCCACTTCGGTGACGATATAGGCGCCGATGCGGTTATCGAATCCGCGGCATGAAACGCGGTCGCCCGCCAGCGCGCGCCATCCGGCATCAACCACGGCGGGGGAGCCAAGTTCCACGAGCTCCTCGGCTTCCTCGCGGCTGGAGGCACCGATGTCCACCTTGATGTTTTTAAGTTCGGCGGGGGCGACATTCTTGCGCTCTTCCATGCTCATCAAATGCGGGGGACGGACTCCAAAAACGCCGGCGACCGGTCCTTTTTTACCGCGGATGACGATACGTTCGGCGGCGACCAGCGGAACAGTCACGCCGCCCAGCGGGCACATGTAAAGGAAGCCGTCTTCATCGATATATTGAACCATGAATCCGATTTCGTCGCAATGTCCTTCTAGCATAACGCGCACCGGGGCGCCGCGATTAAGCACTGCGATGAGGTTACCGTGGCAATCGAGGGAGACATCGGTCACGCCGCTGTCTTTGAGCGAGCGTCCGAGAAGTTTCATTCCGTCATATTCGAAGCCGGTGGGGGTGGGCAGAGCGACGAGGCGCTTCAATCCGTCAAAATCGTGCATATTTCTCTCCTTGAATTTAGACTCATGATAATATCAAAATCCGTGGTTCATCACAATAAAGAACGCACAGGCTTTGGGAGTAAATGCGCTTTTTATTTCGCTTTTACGCCCAAAGCATATCGGGTAGAATCGGCGGCGTCAGATTACCGCAGAAAATATCCGAACGCGTATGATACCGCATAGCGCATAATATCGGCCTGTGAAGATTTCATCGCCCGCTTGCGGTCGTGCACATAAACGAGATTTACTGGGGCTCTTCGGTCGCAGAGATAGCCGGCGATATCGCCTTAAAGCCTGACTATTAGGAATTCACTTCTTCCCTGAGAATTTTGGCGTAGTCTTTGACGTGGATGTCGAAATCGGGATCGAACATTTTATTGTATTCGTCGCTGAGATCTACGGCGAACGTGGTGAAATGACGGATGCCGCGCTTGCGGTATGCCTGCACGTCTGCGCGCGTCAGCGCACTGTTCCACGGAATCTTCTCAAGCGGATTGTTGTTGTTGTGCCAGTCGCAGAAGAGCGACTCGTCCAGCCAGTATTCAAGAACCTGCGTCGTTTCGACAGGAAATGCCTTCAGCAGCTCGTCCAGTTCGTCAAGCTCCTTGCCGCCCTCGACGAGTGGATGGCGGATATGCGTGCGATGCCAGCGGTTTATCGGCGCATATTCCAGAAAGAGACCCTCGTGCGGTTTGACCTTCTTCGGCGGAGTGAGCGTGTTGAAGTAGGCGAGATGCGAAAGTGTAGCATTGGAATCGATCTCTCGGCGAAGCGCCTTGACGATTGCGTTCTCGACGATTATCGACTGATCGGTATCCGAGAACGTGCGGCAGTTCTCGCATTGACACACAGGCAACTGGTCGGCGAGCCAGTAGTAGTATCTGCCCGTTGTGGGCCTGCAGACGCGCGCGACCTCAACAGCTTTCTCCGTGATGATCTCCATGGCCTTCGGATTGGTCACGCAGCAGTTGCCGTCGTTGCGGCGGACGCCGTTGTAATCCATGCGAAAAAGCTCCGGGTTCTTCGAGAACAGCTCTCTCGGCAGAAGATACTGAAGCGCGTGAAGTTCATGCTCAACCTCAATCGAGTGCTTTGCGCAGGAGTCAAGAAAGCGCTTTCCCTTGTCGCTCTTGAGAAAGGGAATCACGTTCTTTGGTCCGACATGCGTGCCTATGGTCGTAAGGCCGGCGTCTGCCGCCAGTTTCGGCCAATCAAAATCACCGGAAAGATCCTTTGTCCCGACCACGACCCCGCGCGTGGAACGCAGTCCTTCGGCGCAGCCGCTCGTGCGGCACCCCGACAACGCCGACAGCATAGTTAAAGACGACATACCACCTAAAAATTCTCTTCTGTTCATATACTGTTGCGATGACCGTAAACTCCTCATTGCGCTTCTCTTAAGCCAGACTTATACCTTGCAGCCTGAAGAAACTCAAGGAATACCATGCGCATCCATAAGGTTGTACGAACAATATTATGCCAAAAAAATTCTTTTCTCACAATAGCTGAAAAATCAGCTTTTAAGCTTTTAACCAGTGGCTCGTTTGGGCGCCCAAGGGTCGGTTTCTTTTGCCCCCCACCAACCATCAATCGTCAAACCCGCCAACTTGCAACCCATTTTTTCATCCGCACCGTAATCTCATTTTGAATGTTGCCAGTGTGATAATGTTGCCAATACCAATTGCCAATTCCAATCAACGATCTCCCAATCTCCGAGTCTCCCAGCAGCGAAAGCAATATGGAATGGGATTTCTCTCGCAGAGGCCGCAGGGGCGCGGAGCCTATTACCTGTCACCTATTACCTCTAACCTAAAGAAAGGTAAGAAGTAAGAGGTAAAAGGTAATAAGTTGTGTCAAACTGCCAAACTGTAAAACTGGCCCTACTTGCAAACTACATTCGTCCGCACCGTAATCTCATTCCAAATGTTGCCAGTGTGAAAGTGTTGCCAATACCAATTGCCAATTCCAATCAACGATCTCCCAATCTCCCAATCTCCGAGTCTCCCCGTAGCGAAAGCAATATGGAATGGGATTTCTCTCGCAGAGGCCGCCGAGTCGCGGAGCTATGGGAGGGCGAGCGTCCTCGCGAGCCGAATTCCCATTCGCATCAGAAAGTCCTTGTTGCCAATACCAAACGCCGGCAACGGCGAGACCGAGGGTGGCGACGACGGCGAGGATAGCGGCTCGCGAGGACGCTCGCCCTCCCAGCGGGGACGCTCGCGCTCCCGACATACGCCCGCCCTGTAGCGCGTCAACGAACTCGGAACATGAAGCGAAACGATCCTTGCGCTTCTTGGCCAAGGCCTTGGTCAGTGCGAAACGGATGGTCTTCGGTAAATCTGATGGCGGATTAAAGGCCCTATTACCAACAACATTCATCATCAATACAGGATCACCTGTATCGAACACCGAAGCGAAAGGAACTTCGCCTGTAATAAGTTCATAAAAAAGAACGGCGAGCGAATATTGATCTGTTTCGAACCCCTGTTTCTCACCCAACCACTGCTCGGGCGCCATATAGGGGCGCGTACCCGACGTATCGGTTATACTCTGAGAGACGCGGCTCATTGAGGAGCGAATTTCGGCGGCAAGGCCAAAGTCGAGAACACGCGCGGTGATCTTTCCATCCGTCCCGGTCTCAATCATAACGTTCGCAGGCTTAATATCACGATGAAGAATCTTTTCTTCGTGTGCGTAATCGAGCGCGGATGCGATTTGCCGCGTAATTTCGAGCGCCTTATCCAAGGGGACTTTGCCGTCAGGAAACTGCTTACGCCATTGCGATAGCGTAACGCCAGGCGCGTACTGCATTACAACGAGAGTGTCACCATTAAAGACGCGCAGTTTTTCAGCATCGGACTTGTCGTCGTAAAAAGCCTTTTCAACCTTCTGCAGATGAAGCGCCGCCGCGATATTCGGATGATGAAGGCGCGAAACTAAAGCGAAATTATTTCGAACATTTTCTAATTCTTTCTTATTTAAGCGAACAAGCGGCGGCAAGCCCTTTACCGCGACCTCGATCCCAGCGACCGTATCGCGAGCGAGATATACGCAGCCGAACCCACCACCGCCAAGCTCGCGGATAAGCTCATACTGGTCGATACGACCGAGCGATGCGCCCGCATCAGGGCGCATCGTCACCGCATTGTTCATCAAATTTTCGTTCATAATTTCATCAAATCAATTCGCTGCAAGAAGATAATCCGGTAGATAATAATGCTTGATTCCTCCATTTGAAAAATCAAATTTATCCATTGAAAGCACTACTTTATCATACTGATCTGGAACTAGGCGAAGTGATGAGAACTCACGTTCACGAGTCTCATCCGTAGGCATCAGATAAGAGACTTGTAAATAAATTCTATCACCATCTCTTTCGCAAACAAAATCAACTTCTTTTTCCTTAACACGACCGATCGTCACCTTATACCCCCGACGCTTCATCTCACAAAATACAACCGTTTCCAATAACTGATTAACGTCTCTCAATGGTGACGAGGCGACATTCGCATTTCTCATACCAGTATCTACTACATAATACTTTTCATCAACACTCAAAATACGTTTTCCAATTAAATCCTCACGTTCTGCCTTATAAATTAAAAAAGCCTCTTCACACGCCTTAATATAATTCAAAACGGTAGATGGTGCCGTAACGCAATGTTCACTCTTTAAAAAATCTACAATTCGCCTAGTTGAAAAAACATGGCCAGTCTCAGTCATAACGAATCGAATAATTCTCTCCAACAAATCGACATCACGAATCGCCTTTCGCCTGACGACATCTTTCAGCAATATCGCCCCGTAGACGTCTCGCAAATATCGCTTTGAAGGATCCTCCTTATAACTAACCTCCGAGAGAAACGGCATTCCACCAAATCTCAAATACTTCATAAAAGATTCTTCTGAATTGACAGAATTCGAGGCTTCCAAAAATTCTGCATAAGAAAATGGAGTAAGCGCAAATTCGACATATCGACCCGTTAGATAGGTAGACAACTCGCTAGAAAGCATTTTGGAATTAGACCCGGTAATATAAACATCGGCATTCTCGCGTTTCCGAATGGAATTAACCGTTTTTTCCCAGCCCTCGATATCATGAACCTCATCAAGAAATATATATGTTTTGCGATTGGCATTCTTCTCCAAAAACTGAGACAACTCTTCAAACAACACACCTTGCTTAAGATATTTAGCGTTTAACTCATCATCTAAATCTAGATAAAAAACAGGCGCTCTCTTATCTATTTCTTTTACAATCAAATCCCTAATTTGTGACATCAGCACCGACTTACCACAACGGCGTATACCGGTTATAACCTTAACCACACCCGTACCGATAAACGGACGTATCGCTTCTATTATTTTTTTGCGAATTACCATTATCATCACCCTTTCGATCGCTATTATATCAAAAGTTATAACTCTCAAACAACAAGAAAAATAAAAATTTGAGAGTTATAACTCTCGAATATAAAAGGCAAAGCCCGGTCGAAGACCGCTTCGCAAATGAGAGGTCTCGGGAGGGCGAGCGTCCTCGCGAGCCGCAACGGATTGTCAAACTGCCAAACTCGCTAACTGCCCCTACTTGCAAACTTCATTCTTCCGTACCGTAATCTCATTTTGAATGTTGCCAGTGTGCTAATGTTGCCAATTCCAATTGCCAATACCAATCAATAATCTCCCAACCTCCTAATCTCCTAATCTCCCAGCAGCGAAAGCAATATTTTTTGAGGCCTCTAACAGAGTGCGCGGAACCTATTACCTATTACCTGTTACCTATTACCTCTTGCCTAAAGAAAGGTAAGAAGTAAGAGGTAAAAGGTAAGAAGTGCGAGGATGCTCGCCCTCCCGTGCGCAGGGATACTTACCCAGCGTTTCGGTAAAACGCCATTGATCGCAAGAGTGTCCAAAAGGCTCAAATATTCGATTTAACCGCACTGACGAAATAGGACAGCGGAGGGATGCGGATCACCCGACGGAAAAGCGTGGCATCCGTCATTTTACGAATAATTCGCCTCCTGTCCCTCGATATCTCCCCGCGCAAGGTTAACAACTCCGAGAATATCGAAATATCACTATTGAACACCTTGACGTTTCCACGAAGCAGATGCACCAGCGCATGAACGGACATCACAACCGCATATAACGGGATAATCGTCACCCTGCCCCAAAAACCAAGATTAACCCCGAGTGAATAAAATGAGTTGCGTATATACTGTCGCATTATCTCTGTACGGTCAAACTTGTTGCTGGTATAACCACACAAATGCTCAATCGGCTTTGTCGGCAGATACCACACTTCATACCCCGCTAGCCATACCCGATGGCAGAAATCAGACTCCTCATAGTAAGAGCGGAAATGATCATAGAACAAAAAACCAACTCCGCCGTTGCACTGCTCGCCAGCCAGAAAACGGGGAAACATCATAAAAGCACCCATCACTGAAAAACAGCGGGACGGTTTTTCAAGTCCGGGCCGATCAAGGGGCACCCCAAAGGCGCGTGCATACTGAAATCCAAACGGCGTGAGAAAAGAACCGCAACCACCGGCAATCCGCTCTCCAAAGCGCGGCAAGACAATCGACCCCTGCACCACTCCGCATTCAGGATGACGCTCGAGAAATTCAACCATATCCTCGATCGAACGGCGCGAGTGTACGATTGTATCGTTATTCAGCAGCAACACCCACCTGCCGGTACAATACGGCATCGCGAGATTGTTGCCGCCAGCAAAACCGAGATTACCAGGAGATGCCACATAGATTGCGCGCGGATGTTCCGCCACAAGCCTCGCCGTCGTGTTTTCTCCTCCATCTTCCGCGGGAGAATTGTCAACCACCACAACCTGCGCCTCACCTCCGCAGGTTTCCCGCAACGAGGCAAGACACCGCTCCAACACATCGTCTCCCTTATAGGTGACGATAATGATCGATACGTCGCGCAAGCCAGTCTCGCTTTTCATGGCTGCCGATCTCCGCTGCGCAAAACACCCTCGGCAAAGCGAACCGCTTCCATCGCATCCGCCGCATACGCATCCGAACCGATCCTTCTGGCATACTCGGCATTGAGCACGGCACCGCCGACAACGACCTTGCAGCCAGGTGCCTCTTTGCGCAATAAGGCAATCGTCTCCTCCATTGCCGGAACCGTCGTTGTCATCAGCGCACTCAATCCCACCAACGGAACCTTGTGCTTGACCACATAATCAACAATCTCACCCGCCGCCACATCCTTGCCGAGATCCGCCACCGCGAAGCCGTAGTTTTCCAGCATCATTTTGACAATGTTTTTTCCAATGTCATGAATATCCCCCTTCACGGTGGCCACGACGATTTCAACATCCGCGCCTTCCGCCGAACCATTCCCGACCACCGCCGCCTTGATCTGCTCAAATGCGTGCTTCGCCGCTTCGGCACTCATCAGCAGCTGCGGCAGATAAACGCGCTTTGCTTCAAAACCGGAGCCTACCGCATCCAGCGCCGGCACGATTTCACCGCGCACGATGTCGATTGGAGCGACATTCTCCAAAAGCAACTTCGCGGCAAGTTCCGCCGCACGGTCACAGAGTCCGCATGCTATTGCGCCCCTCAGCGTCTTCGAATCGGCGGACGCTGGCGATGCGACGCCCGGCGGCACCGTAACCGACGTCTCCTGAAACGACGAAGCCGCAGCGATGTATCCGGCGCAATTGGCATCCTTTGCCGCCAGTGCCCGAAACGCATGGTAGGTCTTCATCATTGCCTGCGAGAACGGATTCATTATCGCCGCCGACAATCCCCGTTCTAGCGCCATGGCGAAAAACACCGAATTGACAGTGTCGCGCGAAGGCAGTCCGAATGACACGTTCGAAACCCCGAGCGAGGTGCAGCAACCCAGTTCGTCGCGAATGCGAGAAAGAGCTCCGAGGGTGATTTCCGCCGCATGCGCGTCTGCACTGACCGCCATCGTCAGCGTGTCAAAAATTATATCCCTCCTGTCTATTCCGTAGCGCTTGGCGGTTTCCACGATTCGGCGCGCGATTTCCACGCGACCCTCAACCGTCCCAGGTATCCCGTTCTCGTCGAGCGTCAATGCTATCACCGAGCCGCCGTATTTTTTCACCAGCGGGAACACCAACTCCATGCTCTCCTGTTTGCCGCTGACGGAATTTATCAGCGCTTTCCCGTTGTAGATGCGCAGCGCCCTCTCCATCGCCTCCGGAGAGGAGGTGTCGATCTGAAGCGGCACATCAACGACGTTCTGAAGTTCTCGCACCAGCAACTCAAGCACCTCGCCCTCGTCAATACCGGGCATTCCGGCATTCACGTCCAGCACCGCCGCACCGCAGGCGCACTGCCTGATTCCCTCGTCGAGAACATAGGCGACGTCACGTTCTGCCAATGCCTGCTTGAGCCGCTTCTTGCCCGTCGGATTGATTCGCTCCCCGATCAGTATCGGTTCATTGCCGAATTCAACCGTTCGCGTCCTTGAAGATATCACGGTCGAATTTTTCCGCGCCGCTTCGCACGGCTTCAATCCGCCCACCGCCGCAACGGTTTTGCAGATAAACTCAGGCGAGCTCCCGCAGCAGCCCCCGACAATCCGCACGCCTTTTTCAACCGCTGTCTTGATTTCGGCGGCGAATTCTACGGGAGTGACATCAAAGATGGTTTTCCCGTTCTCCTCGCGCGGAAGCCCGGCGTTGGGCTTGAACAACACAGGACGCGATGTACAGGCAAGGATCCTTTCAACCACGTTGCACAGCTCGCGTGGTCCAAGCGAACAGTTTGCGCCGATTGCATCGGCTCCCATCGCATCGAGCATCACCGCCATCGCCTCCGGCGTACTGCCGTTCATCATGCGCCCGTCGCTTCCGTATGCGCAAGATACCAGCACCGGCAGAGAACTGTTCTCCTTCGCCGCCAGCAACGCCGCTTTCGTCTCAAGACTGTCGCCCATCGTCTCGATCAGTATCAGATCCGCTCCGCACGAAACCCCCAGCCGAACACTTTGCGCGAATATTTTGACCGCCTCCTCAAAATCAAGGTCGCCGAAGGGCTTGAGCAGTTTTCCCGTAGGCCCGATATCCAGCGCCACGAATTTTTTCTGTCCTCCGGCCGAGGATTCGCGGGCTGCAAACGCATTAGCGAAAGCCGCCTCGACCGTCCGCCGCAAATCGCCTTTTGAATATTTGAGAAGGTTGGCCCCGAAGGTGTTGGTCCCAATCACATTCGAGCCTGCATCGTAATAACGGCGATGAATGTCGATAACCACCTCGGGGCGGGACAAATTCCAGTTTTCCGGCATCTCACCCGGACGCAGTCCCGCCCGCTGCAGCATTGTACCCATCGCTCCATCCAATACGACCAACTCTTTTTTTAAAAAATCAGAAAACATCATATCACTATTCCTCTTTCGCGGCGCCGATTATACCGGCCACCGCCGTAACAGATTTGGAAGGCGACATCGACATACTGTCATTCAAGGTCAACCCGATTGCCCGCGGGCAATCAAGAACTGAAAACAGCTCTTTCTGGAAGGCTAGCGGCAAATCCCCGTAGCCGGGACTGAATCTCGGGGTAAGCCGGAACTCCTGCGCCTGCCGCGCACAGAAAAAATCACACAACGACTCAATCCGCTCGATTCCTATCGCCTGCAGCATCAATGCCCGCGACGGCGACACTCTCCCGTATTTCGAAATGAGCAGATCCATGCCGATGCCGAGCGTCGCCGAAAAAAGCAGGATCCCGTCGCACGGCTCGAGCAGACGCGCCAGCGATGACGAGACGACCGACAGGAGACCAAACTGGCACCGCGAACCGACGCAGCGACAAGGCAATCTGCGCCAACAGACCCGATAGGACAACACCGGCAGCGCCTCATCCAACGCGTCCTCAAGAAGCGCCCCGATCATGCCGGCGGAATCTGCGCTTCCGGCATAGCGAAGAATCGTTCTACGCTCCGGTGGGGGCGGCTCGAAAGTTGCGGTGTATAACGGCGTCGTATCCATCATTTCCCAATTATCTCGGAAACATTGCGCAGCACCGCGGCGGCGACATCCGGTTTGTTCATAGTGTAGACATGCACATTGGTTATGCCGTTGGCGTACAGATCGATAATCTGATCGGTGGCATACGCAATTCCCGCCTGCTTCATCGCTGCGGGGTTTGCCCCGAAACGATCGACCAGGCTCTTGAAACGTTGCGGCATAAATGAACCGGACAACTTGATTGCCCTCGCCACCTGATTAGCGTTGGTTATCGGCATAACTCCCGGCACCACCGGCACAGTGATTCCCGCTTCCCTGATTTTGTAGAGAAAGTTGTATAGCAGATTGTTGTCGAAGAACATCTGTGTGGTGAGAAACGAGCAACCTGCGTCCACCTTCTCCTTCAAGTGCCGGATATCATCCTCTTGATTTGCGCTTTCGGGATGGATTTCAGGATAGCATGCCGCACCTATGCAAAATCCATGTCCGGACTCGACAAGTTCCCGAACCAGTTCTACCGCATGGAGGTATTCCCACTTTCCATGATCTGCCCCGATACCGCTATCGGGGATGTCGCCGCGTAGAGCCATCACGTTTTTCACCCCGCTGGCCGCAATCTCGGCGATGCGCTCGCCAACCGTTCTGCGGCTTGATGAAACACAGGTCAGATGAGCCAGCGTCGGCACCGCATAACGCTCCTTGATGTTGCGTGCAATTTCCAGCGTATAGCGGCTTGTGCCACCACCTGCGCCGTAGGTCACGCTTACGAATGACGGCTCTAACGCTGCTATTGACTCGGTTGCACTTTTCACACTTTCAAAAACGCTTTCCGTTTTCGGAGGGAACACCTCAAACGAAAGCGACGGACGCCCTCGCGCCAGAATCTCGGAAATTTTCATGCTCAATACTCCATATCGCCGTCCGGGAACAGTTCATTGAGAATCTGTTCGGCCGGTGTATATGCCTTTTTCGAATTGTTGCACTCTTTGCAGCAGGGTACGCAATTTCCTCTGGTTGAGCGTCCACCCCGCGAAACCGGAATGACATGATCCAGCGTCAGTTCGCCGGGGGGAGTCGTCTTTCCGCAATAGTGGCACACCCCTTCAGCGATCCGATCTTTCCACCATTGCGTCTTTCTGAGTTCCCGGGCCTTCTCGCGTTCGCGTTTAACATGCTGGGAATCTGCGCATCCTTCCGTAAATTCACCCATGGGACGTCTTCCTTTCTGCAAAAAATCTTTCAACTTCCGGCGGCACCATGCCGGCGATGGATTCCCCCGATTCGAGCCGTCTTCTGATTTCGGTGGACGATTCGGCCGTACGCGGAAATGCGACAAAACGGCAAAGCCGTTTCAGTTCCCCCCAGTTCTTCCAGCGGGGCAACCCTTCGAGCGAATCTTCACCGATGATGAAAAATAGATTTGCCGATGGGTTTGCGTCCTTCACCGCTTTAACCGTATCAATCGCGTAGGAGACTCCACCCCGCTGCAATTCAATGTCCGACACTTCACACTTGGGCAGTACCGCAAATGAGCGACGAATTAGCTCGAGGCGGTCGTCGTCACTCAGCAGCGGACGGACGCCAATTTTAAAAGGGCTCTCCTTCGCGGGCACCACCATCAGACGGTCGAGGGAAAGTTCATCGATCGCACGGCGGGCGATTCCTACATGCCCCGAGTGCACCGGATTGAAACTTCCGCCGTAGATTCCTATTCTCATGACATTATTCATTCTTCGCTCTCTGAGCGATAATGTGGTTGAGCAGTGCGGTGCACCCCTCGTTCACATCGTTCCACGTCGCTTCGAAATCATGCGTGTACCAGGGGTCGGCAATACCGCGCTCCTTCCCCGCATATGAAAGCAGCAGTCTGACCTTCGGCAAATCTTCGGGATATACAAGTCGCTTGAGATCGGCGATGTTGTACGCATCCATACCGATGAGGTAATCGTATTCCGAAGCCTTGCTCGCCGTAAGCAGCCATGCTGCCCGCGGCTCGTACGGCACGCCCTTGGAATCCAGCATCGCCCTCGTGCCGCGGTGGATGTCGCTGCCGATTTCATCGGTGTGCATCGCCGCCGACTCTATGCGTATTCCGCTCTCGCCGGCGGCGGCGGCAAGATGCTTCATGACGAATTCAGCCATCGGCGAGCGGCAAATGTTGCCGTGGCACACAAACAAAACGGCTGTCGGCCGCGGTTCCGTCGCGGACTTCTCCATTACTTCTCCTCCGTCTTAGGATTTTTCACCCCGTAAATCAGCGCATAGTTCACCGGCACGACAATCATCGTCATCACCGTGGCGAAAGCTAGACCGCACATGATGGTCACCGCCATGGCTGCGTAAAACGCGTCTGCCACCAGCGGCATCATTCCCAAAATCGTGGTAAGCGACGCGTTGGCTACCGGACGCAACCGGGTCACGCCGGCCATCACCACCGCGCTGAATCCGTCAGTACCGCCGGCGATGAGCGAATTTATCTCGTCAATCAGCACGATGGCATTTTTAATCTGCATGCCGATCAGCGAAAGCAGGCCTAGTAGCGCCATGAATCCGAACGGCTGATTGAAACCGAGAAGTCCGGCGGCAACGCCGATCAGCACCAGCGGAAGCGTCATGAAAATCACCGACGCCTGACGCACCGAGTTGAAAAGCGCAATGGTTATCAGAATCATCAGCCCGATTATCGGAGGAATTTTTCCTGCAAGTCCGGAGTTGGCATCGCACGAATTTTCGTATTCGCCGCCCCATTCGTAGGTAAATCCCGGGGGAAGCTCTCCGCCGATTTCTTCAAGCTTCGGCCGAATCCGCTTGAACGCCTCGCTCGCCGTCTCCCCCGAGGTGTTGCATTTCACCGTAATGCAGGGCAGGCGATTGCGCCGTTTGAGCCGAGCCTCCTCCGACGAATTTTCAAATCCAGAGATCGCCTGTGCAAGCGGAACCGAGGCATTGAGCGTCCCGGACCACACCCACGCGCTGAGAATCGAATCGGGGTCGCGACGCTCGGCGTCGGGAGCGCGCAGAACGATCGGCAACGATTCGTCCTTCTCGTTGTATACCCCAACTTTGATTCCTTCAACCGCGTAGCGCAACGCCGCTGACACGTCGCTTCTTGTCAGACCGAGCTTGCGTGCGCGTTGCTCGGCGACGATCGGTTCGATGCGTTCAGCGCGATTGCGCCAGTCACTCTGGATTTCGGTGAGCCCCGAATCGGCGCGCATTGCGGCGGTCACGCGCTCGGCAAACATGCGGAGCACCCGGGGATCGGGTCCCATGATTCGCATCTGTATCTTCTGCGCATCGCCCGGCCCCAAAACAAAACGCTGGCAGTAGACCATCGCGTCCGGCACGGAGGTCTGCGCCACATCGTTGACTTTGCCCATCAGTTTTGAAATAAGCTTGTCGCTCTCGACATCGACGAACAGCACGCCGTATGCGCTGTTGGAATCCTCCGGTCCGAAGGTGAGCAGAAACCGCAACCCGCCGCTTCCCGCCACGGAGGTGATACCGGTGACTCCCTCGAACTTGCGTACTTCGTCCGCGAGAATTTCAAGCCGATTCTCCGTGGCGTGGATGGACGAACCTTCCGGCATCCAAAGATGCACCATAAACTGCGGGCGGGTGGAGTCGGGGAAGAAATTGCTCTTCACATGCCCGAACCCGATCACCGCCGCGACAAACATCATTCCCAGCACAAGCCAGGTGAGTCCGCGATGGACGATGCACCACTCGAGAAAACTCCTGTAGCAACGGAAGAACATCCCTCCGTACGGATCGGCAACGGTCTCCTCCGGTTTCGCGTTTTTGCCTTTTTTGAAAAACCAAACCGCTAGGAGCGGCGTAACCGTAATCGCCAGCAACCAGCTGGCAAGCAGCGACAGCATTAACACCAGAAAGAGCGACCGGCAATATTCGCCGGTCGAATCCTGCGACGCTCCGATCGGTGCGAAAGACAAAACCGCGATCACCGTAGCTCCGAGCAGCGGCCATTGAGTCTGCTTGACGATGTCGCACGCCGCCTTCTTGAGATCCGCCCCCTTCTTCGCGGCAATCAGTACCGCTTCGGTAATGACGATGGCGTTATCAACGAGCATCCCCAGCGCGATGATAAACGCTCCGAGACTGATTCGCTCGAAAAGAATCCCCATCATATTCATGAAGAAAACCGTGCCGAGCACGGTGAGTATCAACACCGCGCCGATAAGAACGCCGCTCTTCAGACCCATGGTCAACAGCAACACGGCGATGACGATCGCGACCGACTCGACCAGGTTGACCACAAAACCGCCGACCGCCGCCTTGACCGAGGAAGCCTGATGCGAAATGACGCCGATTTCAATTCCGATTGGGGTCTCCGGCAATAGCTCCTTCATTCTCGCATCGATCGATTCTCCCATCGTGATGACATTGCCACCCTTCACCGTCGAAATGCCAAGCCCGATGGCCGGGTGTCCGTTGTAGCGGACGAGACACGAAGGCGGATCGTCATAATCACGCCGGACCGTCATGATGTCCTTGAGGCGGATCGTACCGGTTTTACCGGCGCCGTCGGACACCGACAATATCAGATCCTCGTAATCTTTGACCGACTTAATCTTTCCGCGAGGATAGATGCGTATGTATTTTTCGCCGATGTTGACGTGTCCCGAATCGGACGCGGTATTCTGTCCGGAGACGACCGCGCTTATCATCGCCGGAGTTATGCCCAGCTGGGACATCTTCGAACGAGAAATCTCGAATGCGACGATTTCCTGCCTGTCTCCGAGCATCTCTATCTTTGCGACATCCTCGCACAGCAGAAGCTCGCGCTGGAGCAGTTTTGCATACTCTTTCAATTCCGCATAGGTATACCCATCGCCGTAGACGGCGTAATACACGCCGTACACATCGCCATAGTCGTCGTACACCAGCGGCTCGCTGCAACCGGACGGGAGGGTGGATCGCGCGTCGTTAACCTTGCGCCTCAACTCGTCCCAGATTTGGGGCAGGTCGTCTTTTGAATACCGGTCTTTGATGTCGACCTGGATGATCGACTTGCCGGGATAGGAGGTCGAGGTCACTCGCTTGAGCTGTCCCAACTGCTGGACGGCCACCTCTATTTTTTCGGTTACCTCCTCCGCCACTTCCACGGCGGTTGCTCCGGGATAGACGGTGATGATCTGGGCGCTTTTGATTGTGAACTCGGGGTCTTCAAGCCGGCCAAGCTTGAAATAGCTCATCGTGCCGGCCAGCGCCAGAGCAACGGCGAGCGAAATGGTCACGGTCGCCTTGCGGATGCATACTTCGGCAATGTTCATCGCTTACTCCTTGTACAGCGTGACCTTGCGGCCCTCAGAGAGCACATTGACCCCAGCGGATGCGATGCGGTCTCCATCCTTGAGCCCTTCCAGAATCTCGATTTGCGCACCGACCCTTCGGCCAAGTTTAACCGCCTGTTTTTTCACCGCGAACACACCGTTTTCGCCGACGCTCTCCAGACGCCAGACAAACGCGCCGCCGTCAGCGGCGTTGCCCACGGAATCGGAGCTCACCCACGGTTTGGCTCCGGCCGAGGCAACATTGCAACCGTCGACGGTCAAAGTGGCCGACATCCCGGGCAGCAACCTTATCCCGGACGGACGCGCCATCACAAAAGTTGCAGTATAAGTCTGCGTGCGCGAGTCGGCCTGTGCGGTGAACTCTTCGAGTTTGGCCAGATATTTCTCCCTGGGAAAAGAATCGAATGTGATGTAATGCTTTCGCTCTTTGAACGGGGTGTTGCTCGGGTCGATGACCAACGACTCTGGCAGCGAAACATCAATCTTGATTGTTTCGATATTCTGAATGGTCAGCACTTTGGTGCCGGCCTGAACCATGTCATAGGTGGAAGGATAGGTGTCGGCCACCATCCCGTCGTAGGGGGCTTTGAGCACGGCATCTTCCAACGCCTTTTCCGCAATTTTAAGTTCGGCCTCCGCACGGGTGCGCTTGGCGACCGCCTCGGATATCTGCTCCTGCGACACCGCGCCGGCATGTGCCTTTGATGCATTGATGTTGCGCTGTTCGGTCAGTCGCGCCTGTTCGGCTGCGGCCTTTGCCTTGCTCAGCGCCTGCTCGAAATCACGCGTGTCGAGTGCGGCGACAACCTCGCCTTTTTTGACCCGCTGCCCGCGGTTCACCGGAAACTGCATGATTCGGCCGGAGACCACGAACGCCAGATCGACGCTGTCGTTTGCCTGAACGATACCGGGGAAGTGCAGTCGGGGCATCATTATCGAAGTCTTAACCAGCTCGCTGCGCAACGGGCGCACCGGCATCTCTTGAACCAGATTGTTTTTCTTCGCCGCCGGGATTAGCCATATTGCAGCAATTGCTCCCGCCAAAATCGCGCCGCCTGCAAATTTCACCGCTGTTGATTTCATTGACATCGTCTCCTTTCTGACAAACCCGTTTTTCCTACAGCCTATTTTTCATCGGCGGCGAACGACCTGACCGCATCGGCCGCACACTTCAGCATAAGCTTGTACTGCATCGGAGTCGCATCAGTCTTCTCCTCTTTCGACGGACCTGGAATGTATTTCAGCTCGGTGATATCGACATCGGGGAAAATGAATGCGGACCAGACGCAGGACTGGAGAAATTCGCCGGAGCGGTTCAGATGGATGGAATCGCCATACGGGAGAAATCCTTTAACCGTGCCGTCCCGGTTGGTGTATTTTTTCCAGCGGACGGTACCGACCAGATCATCGAACTTGGATTCGGCGGGACAGAATTTTATCTGCTCGCTGATGTAAACTGGCGCGTAGGTCACGGGCAGGCGTTTGCGGTACAGCTCAATGGCATATCCGGTGGGGATTATGCGCAGTCCAAACTCTTTGCCGAGACGACGGTAGCAATCGGTCAGGCGTTTGTACATTCCGTCGCGGTCAAAACCCCATTTCGGTTTCTCGCGCGTACCGATGCGAAGATCATGGTTGCAGTACGACCAGGTTTGCTGAATGAGGATTTCCGCCTGCGGCGCATATTTTTTAATCGTGGCAATCAGTATGTCTGCATGGGGGCGGTAGGTTTCGTAGTTCCAACTGCCCGGGCTGGCCTGTTGGATGGTGACGTAATTCCATTTGTCGGCTTTGAGCATCTTGATTATGCCCGAACCGCTGCCCTTTGCGTCCGAGCGCATCGCGCGGTAGGCCGGAGTGTCTTCAGCCCTTGGCATTGCGGAATATGAAATGTCGATCCGATACGGGTGGTAGTCCGAATCCTGCTCTTCTTTTACGATGTTGTCGGCATGCCGTTCAAGTGTGCATCCACCTATGTACATTGACACCAAGTCGAGATCCTTCCCAAGCGACGATGCAATCGCCGGCATATACCTCATGTTGCAAATCGAAAATGAATTCCCGATCATCAGCACTTTTGTCGGGGTTGCACTTGCTGTTGCGCAGGCAAAAAAACACATGGCGAAGCATACTGCCGGAATTCCAGTTTTCATCACATACCTCTTCTCTTTAATTTTACCCAGATAACAATGTATCCATTCTACCATTTACCACAAGCCGTTTCCATAAAAACATCTTTCCGGCGAGATATCGCTCCCGCCTCCAGCGGTCATGATTATTGCATGTTGACGGAAAACGGACGATATGGGACAATCATTGAAAAGGAAAATCGTTATGAAAATCGAAAATCGTCTCTTCTCCAATTTAAACGCGGGTAAAATATCCATCGGCAGCGTCGTTACCATGAGTGACCTCATAGTCAGTGAATTGGCCGGCGATTGCGGCATGGACTTCGTCTGGATCGATGCTGAACACGCCCCTCATACCATCCAGGACGTCCAGCGTCATCTCATCGCACTGCGTGGCACCGGATGCGCGGGCTTAGTCCGCGTACGCGCGGACGACCCGATGCTGATCAAACCATATCTTGACATCGCTCCCGACGGCATCATCGTCCCGATGGTCAACACCCCCGAACAGGCCGAGATGGCCGTCGCCGCCTGCCGCTACCCCAAGACCGGCATTCGTGGATGTGGCGTGCGCCGCGCCGTGCGCTGGGGCGCGGAGGACTTTTTCGACTACGCCGCCTACTCCGAAAAATGGCCGTTGGTCATCTGTCAGATCGAGCACATCGAAGCGGTAAAAAATCTGGATGCGATTCTCAAGGTTCCCGGCGTGGATTCATTCTGCATAGGTCCTTGCGATCTGTCCGGCTCGATGGGGATACTCAACCGTTGCGACGATCCCGAACTCAACAAAGTCATCGACGAGGTTGCCTTCAAAATCAAAAAAGCGGGTAAGTGGCTTGGAACGGCGGCCGGAGACTTCCCGCGCTGGAAGGAGCGCGGTGTCGATTGGTTCGCCGGTGTCAGCGACTGGGGCGCGATGGCCGCGGGCATTCGCTCATTCAAATCCGCCTGCGACGCAGTCCGCGGTTGAAAAAAAAGAGCCCGGGGTTGGCACCCTGGGCTCTTCAACTCCGCAATCCGCGGAAATCCGCATAGACGCCATCAGGTGGTGTAATCGGCATTGATGTGGACATAGTCGAGCGACAGGTCGCAGGTGTAGACGGTCGCTTCGGCGTTCCCGAGACGGAGATTGACCGTGACTGTCAACTCGGGACCGGACAACTCCTTGGCAAGTTTCTCAAGCTGTTTCGCATCCGCCACCGCGCCGCGCCGGTATGCCCATGCCTTGCCGTAATAGACTTCCGCACGGCTGTCATCGACCATCGCCCCGGAATATCCTGCCGCCGCCAGCACCCGGCCCCAGTTTGGATCTTTGCCAAACCAGCTGGTTTTTGCAAGCGGGGATCTAGCTATTGCCTGAGCCGCTCGTTCTGCGTCGGACTGGGTCTTTGCGCCTTTGACGGTGACCATGACGAATTTCGTCGCCCCCTCGCCGTCGGCCGCCATCTGCTTGGTCAGCATGATGCATACCCTGGTCAACGCTTTTGCGAAATTTTCATATCGCTCATCCGCCTTGGTGATCTTGGCGTTTCCGGCCTTCCCGGATGCCATAACAAACACCGAGTCGTTGGTTGACATATCGCCGTCCACCACCAGCCGATTAAAGCTGACCGATACCGCCTTCGCCAATGCCCGGCGCAGCATTGACGGAGCAATGGCGGCATCGGTGGTAATGAAACCGAGCATCGTCGCCATATTCGGGGCGATCATGCCCGATCCCTTGATCATGCCGCCTACGGTGACCGTTTTCCCGTCCAGCGAAAATCTGACCGCCGCCTGCTTCGGACGGGTATCCGTCGTCAACGTCGCCATGTTCGCCGCCAATCCAGCTTCAAGCGAATCGTCTAACTGCTGAGAAGCCAACTTGATTCCCGCCAGCAGACGATTCATCGGCAGACGGCGTCCGATTACGCCGGTGGACGCCACCATGACAAGAGCCTTGTCGATTCCCAGCGCCGCGGCCGTTGCGGCAGCGCTTTTTTCAGCGTCTTTCAGCCCTTCTTGCCCGGTGCAGGCATTGGCACAGCCGGAGTTTGCCACTATCGCCTGCACCTTGCCCGAAGCGGCAATGGGACGGTCGTAGATCACCGGGGCGGCCGCCACGGCATTGGTCGTGAACATTGCGGCGGTTGCACACGGCTCGTCGGCGACAAGCAGCATCACATCTTTGCGGTCCGCCTGTTTGATTTGTGCAGGCACACCGGCGGCACGAAATCCTTTCGCCGCCGTCACTCCGCCTGTTACAGCCCTAATGGGGCAGATACACGATTTCATTTCGACACCTCGCGCTTATTTTCATCTTCGCTAGATTCGGAAAATTTCATGTCGGGGAACAAGGGGCAGGTCACCGAGGCCTGACGAAGCAGCTTGCGATAGTAGTCGGCGGCCGCCGAGTTGCACTTGACCTTGCGCACGGCATCCATGATTTTCGCTCGGCTTATGGGAATGCTGGGCATAGAGATGCGGGCCAGATGCGCCGTCTCGGGGATGGCCGGTGTAGTTGCCGTCTTCTCCTTTGCCGGCGCTTTAGAAATCATCTTGTAGATGACATACCCTTTGCCATCGTTGATGACTTCACTCACCTCTCCCGCTTTCAGTTCAAACACCTTTTTCTCAATCATCTTGGGCAGACGGCGTCCATCGCGGACCACCTCGCCCATGTCTCCGCCGCTCGACGACTGGCGGTCGCGAGAAAAGGTTCTTGCCGCATCGGCGAAATCGGTCTTCCCCGACACGATCTGGTCCCGGATTTTCACCATTTCCGAACGGATCAGCGCATTTGTCGCATTGATGCTGCCGATCTGTTCTTCAAGCTCTTTCTTATCCACCTTGATGTTATGGTATATCTGCACATACAGCAGCTTGTCGATAATGATGCTGTCTTCATACTCTTGCCGCATCGCCTTCGGACCGACCGGCCCCTTGTTGAAGAACTCGTTGGTCGTCATGTTCTTTGAGGCGACCAGACGCTGAAGATTCTTCTCTCCCGCCGCCCGGTCGGTTGCAGATACCGCAATCTTCAGACGTTTTGCCTCGTTCAGCAAAACAGTTTTGAAAACAAAGGTGCTCACCGCCCGACGGCGATAGTGATTGAGCGCCTCGTCCATTTTATTGGCGGGTATCATCAGATGCTTGTTGTTTATCTCGTCCTGAAGCAGCCATCTCGCCTTTTTGTCCATGTCGTCCCACTTCAGACTTGTGCCGTCCACCGTCGCGACAATCTGCTCGGGATCCGGCCCGGTCTCGACTTTTTTTTCTTCTGGTTCGCTTTTTGAACAGCCGACCGTAGCCAGCAACATGCCGATTGCCGGTACGGCGAATCTCGACCATAATTTGGTTTTCATAGTTTACTTCCTTTCAAAAATTTTTCCTTGGCGGAAAATGCGGACGCCAGCATTTCGGCGGCGTGTTTCTCCACCACGCTTGTCATTCCTCGCCCGCCCAGCATGCGGGCGATTTCGTCAATGCGCTCCTTCTCCCCGAGTCTTCGGACCGCGGTTCGGGTTCTCCCCGAGTCTTCGGATTTGGAAACCGAAAAATGCGTAGTGCCGAACACCGCAGTCTGCGGGAGGTGTGTTATGCAAATCACCTGATGCCCGGCGGCGACGCGCGCCAATTTCAAACCGATGGCACTCCCGACCTCGCCGCCGATGTTGGAATCAATCTCGTCGAACACTAGCACCGGAATCGAATCGTGTGCGGAAAGCACGGTCTTGGCTGCCAGTGCCACACGCGCGATTTCGCCGCTAGAAGCGATCGCCTTCAGCGGACGCGCCGTCTCGCCGTTGTTGGGAGCGAACGAAAAATCAACCGCGTCAAGCCCCAGCGGCCCCGGTTCAATCCGCTTCATACCGACCCCGAACTCGCTTCTGGCGAATCCCAGGTCGCGCAACTCTCCGGTAATTTCGCGAGCGAGCCGCACCGCAGCCTTTGCCCTCGCCGCCGACAGCTTCTCGCCGCACTCCAACACTTTCTTCTCAAGCGCGCCAACCGACGTTTTCAGCTCGTCCAGCCGGGCGGAGCGCGATTCCAATTCATCAAGGCGGCTTTTTTTCGCGGCGAAATTCTTAAGCACATCCTCCAGTGTCGGTCCATACTTGCGCTTGAGCCGCTCGACCAATGTTACGCGCTCGTCCAGCGCCTGCAGATCCTCTTCAGCGCCATCGGCGGAACTGATGCGTCCGCGGATGGCGGAATACAACTCCTGCACTTGGAGAGTGATGCCGAGAGCGTCGTTTCGCCACGCTTCCGCATCGCGCAGTACGGATGACAGATCGGACAGATGGCGCTGAACCTTGGTCATCAATTCAAAAACCGCGCCTTCGCCGTCGCTGAGCAGATTGCAAAGGGCGTTTCCGTCCTCAACTATGCGTTCGGCATTGGCCGCTTCATGATGACGCTCGATGAGAGCTTCACCGTCGGCCTCGCTGAGGGCGGCGCGTTCAAGTTCGTCGACGGCATAGGAAAGCATCTCGATCTCGGCGGCGACCGTCGCCGGATCGCCGCAGAGCGACTCGATTTTTTTCTCCGCCGACCGCAACTCGTCGCGACAGGCGCGGTATTCATCGAGCAGCTTGCGGCAGGATCCGTAAGCATCAAGAAAGCGGCATTGATAGTCGTTTGACAGCAACGACTGATGGTCGTACGGTCCGTGAATGTCAAGCAGCACCTCGCCGAGACGACGTAATGTCGTCGCGGACACCGAAACGTCGTTGACAAAGCATTTGCCTGCACCGGAAACATTGACGGTCCGTCTCACCAAAAGTGCTCCGTCATCAAGGCGGGGGATGTCCAGCTCATCCAATATCGCCTCGGCGGAGGATTGGGCAGATCCGGAAAGTTCGAACTCGGCCTCGACCGAAGACTGCTTTGCACCGTCGCGCACCGCGGATTTCTCGGCCCTTCCGCCAAGTACCAAACCGAGCGCCCCCATCAGCACGGATTTTCCGGCGCCGGTTTCACCGGTTATGATGTTAAGCGAAGCGCCAAACTCGATTTCCACCGATTCGACAATTGCAAAATTGCATACGCGCAGCCGCTTGAGCATTTCTGCGTCCTTTCAGGTCAGGCAAAGCGACAGGCCTCGGGCAAATCGGCGGCCGTGAGGCGTGAACATAGCCCGCTGCATTCCGCGCCTTCGAGAATGAGGTCGCGGAACACCAGCACGTTATGAAAGTTAAGAGTCGGAATTGGAGTCCATGATTGCCAGTAAGGCTCGGAGCCCTCCTCGCAGCATGAAAACAGCGAACCAAGCCAGTTGCGCTCTTTTGGATCCAATTTACCCACATATTTTTCAAAGATGGAAAACGGTATGCGGCAGCGCAACTCCCAATCGGTGGGACCCGGCATCTCCTGCGGTACCAGCTGGGGGAGGGTGTGGATTATCTCGACCTTCGAGCAGAGCTCGTCTGGAAGACGAACCGCTTTCTTGAATCCGCCGGGTATACGGCTGGGATCTTCGATGTACATCAGAGTCAGCGAACCGCCGGCGTTCATTTCAAAGTTGAAATATCCGCAACCGAGCTTGGGACGGACGAAAATTTCGCAACAGCTGTCGAGATGGACCGGCACTTGGAAACCGCGATGTCGAACCACCACGCCACGGTCCTCGCGGACCACATAGCGGATATAAAGCGATGAATCATCGTGCAGGATGCGAAACTCCACCTTGGGACGATTTTTGCCGGATTCATGCCACACGCACGAAATATGACCTGAATCGGCTTTGGAAAAATCAACCTTGCTCAGAGCACATGGAGCGATCCGTCGGATGGTATAGCTCATAAACTGACTCCTTATCCCTTGATGGCGAACGGCCATAAGTAAACCACGCAGATTGCCACGAGCATTCCGATCGCCATACCGGCAAACACTTCACGGCGCGTATGTCCAAGCAACTCTTTGAGTTTGATCTTGCGCAATTCCTTGTCCATCGCGGCGCCGCTCAGGAGCTGATTGAGGATCTTCGCCTGTTTGCCGGCGGCGCGTCTGACCACCGCGGCGTCAAACATAGTGATTGAGGCGAAGCCGACCGCGACCATCGTCAGCGGGGAATCAAACCCCTCGGTCAGTCCGACGCTAGTGAGCAGCGCGCACACGAGCGACGAGTGGGCGCTCGGCATTCCGCCGGTGCTGACCAAATACTGCAGATCCAACTTCCTGGTTTTGCAGAACGAGATGATCATCTTTATCAGCTGCGCTACGATCCACCCGAGGAAGGCCGACCAGAACCAAGGGGCGCAGAGCAGATTAAACAGATTCCAATCTTTAATCATTTACTTTATCAACCTTGAGAATTGCGCAAAGGCATCAACACATAGAGGAATGGGATGGAGCACTTGATGACCGCGGGGCACTGACCGTCGGTCATCTCGAAAATGATGTCGTCGTCTTCCATCACGCGCAGCGGCTCCATAACGTATTCGGGGTTGAAAATGATAGTTATCTCCTTGCCAAGGTATTTGACCGGCAGAGTATCGCGGCCTTCTCCCTCGCCACCCGAATTCGTGCTGATGGTCAGCTGATTGGCGGTAAAGGTGAAGCGGAGCGGAGCGTCACGCTCCATTGTAACCGTGGCGACGCGCTTGATAGCAGCGAGAAACGCATCGCGGTCGATGACCACGCGTTCTTCGCACTGGCGCGGGATAACCTGTGCGAAATCGGGATAATGGCCGTCGATAAGCTTGGTGGCGAGTTCTTTACCGTCCCACGAGAAGACAGCCTGATTCTGTTTAGGGAAGATGCGTACATCGCCGTCGCCGTCCAGCATGCGGGTCAATTCGCTGACGGCCTTGCTCGGCAGTATAAGGTCGCGATCCTCGCCTTCGGGATAGTCGACTTCTTTTTCAACCAGCGCCAAACGGCGACCGTCAGTGCCGACCACGGTCAGCTTGCCGCTCTTGAAGGAGAGCAGCACGCCGTTGAGGACGCGGCGGGTTTCGTCCATGGAAACGGCATAGCTCGTTTTGCGAAGCATTTCGCGCAAGGTGTTTCGCGCAACGCAATAGCTGAACTCGCCCTCGGCCAAGGGGATGGGAGGGAAGTCGCGCGCCGGAAGACCAATGAACTTAAAGTATGACGAACCGCACTTGACATTTGCCACGTCGTTGTCATCGACGTCGACTTCGACGATATCGTCGTTGAGTTCGCGGATAACGCCGACCAGGCGTTTGATGGGCAAAGTGGTCTGACCGGGAGCGTCGACTTCGGCTGGAAGTTCGATTGTGCTCTGTTCTGAAATATCAACATCGGTGGTGATGATGGATATGGTTTTCCCTTCCGCCTTGATAAGTGCATTTTGAAGAATTTGCAGCATACCCTTACCGGTTACCACATTTTGTACTGTCTGCAAAGCTTCAAGGAAGCGGGAGCGAGTAATTGAAAATTTCATAAAGAACTCCTTGTTTTGAACGAATATTTTACCCTTTTCACCCGTATTTGGTCAATAGACGGGGATAAAAACCATCCCACCTCTATGAGTACATCAATTTTCGTTCGAATGCAACCCGCCAGATCCAGCGGTGAACGATACTCCACCCTGCTCAATCGGCTGATTGCGCAACTTGGAGCAACTCCATATACAGACACCACAATGCACACACTTCTCACGGTCAAAAGCCGGTACGCCGCCTTCGCCGGGAGAAATCGCCTGCGCCGAACAAAGCTCAATACAGGTCTTCTCCTTGCACGAAGCGCACATTTCAGGATCGACAAAACGCACATGGTCGGCAAATCCGCCCGCCGCCTGCACCTTGCCGCCCTTGAACAACGCATCCTGCTGCGACATCAAAAGCGTTCCGTCAAACGGTATCTGCGGCCAGCCCGCAGCATCCATCACCGCATCGTGCAACGGCGCTTTGGCTTTGTCACAGGTACTCTTAATCTCTTCAAGCTTATCCGCCGTAATCTTCTGGCCTACCAGCGATTCAAGCGGCAGCACTATCTTATCATTCTCCAGCCCCTTAACGTTGAGATTGAGCAGCCCCTTGGTCATGCCGGTCATGCCCGTTCCCATCATGCCGGTGAAAAATCCCTTCTGAAATCCGTCGCGGGCCTTGCGCGCAATCTCAAGCTCCTTGTTTTGAGCATCTGCACGGCGGCGGGCGACATAATATTTCTCCAAATTCGCTTTGGAGAAGTCGGCGCCTTCCTTCCAGATTTCCACCACCGCCTCGGCCAACAGCACACCGGTACGCCAGGCTTCATCAACTCCGGAGTTGGTAAGCACATTGGTCGATCCCGACCCTTCGCCGATTCGCGCAAAGCCGTCTCCGCAAAGATGAGGCTCGCCGCGAATTCCGCTTTCCAACAACGATTTCGCCCCCCACGAACGGAGCGTACCGCCCTCGATGTGCTGCCAGATGGACGGATGCATCATCCAGTGCTGCAGATAACGATAAGCCGTGCGGACAGGGGAACGCCACCACGAAGGAACAAAGATGCCCATCGACGCCGTGCGATCCGGATACACATAGAAAAATCCGAAAATTTCCGGCTCGGGATACCCCAAGGTGTGGATTACCGTTCCCGGCTTCAATGTGCAACTCTCGGGAAGCTCGACCACCGCCTTCATGCCAACCGCCCAGTCATGCTGGCTATTTCCTTCCGGCAGACCAAACTTTTCATTCAAGGCACGCCCGACTGCACCAACCGGACCGTCACCGACAACCGTCAGAGGCGCAAGCATGTCCATTCCTGGCATATAGGCTCCCGGTTCTGGCTCGCCTTTCTTGTTCACCCCCTGATCCGCCATTCTTACGCCGATCACCTTGTCACCGTCATAAAGGGGCTCCGCCACCGGCGTATTCGGCCAAATCTGAACCAGACCACTCCCCATCAGATTCTGCCCAGCCCATGAAAGGAACTGCCCCATCGACATCGCCAGCCCCGGCTCCTTACGCAAAAACGGAGGAATGAACGGCAGCTCTGCCGCCTGCGGCCACTTTTTACCGAACGGCTTCAAGCACTTGAATGCGGCATCGACAAACTTGGTTCCCGCCGTGCGCTTGCTCGCCCCGAGATGGTCAAACTGATATATGACATGCTCCTCGCAGACATCGGAGGCATTGGGAATCTCTTGCGCAAGATCCTTTCCCGGGAAAGACGCCCGAATGGAACGAGCCGTCGTGACAATACCAGAAACGCCAAAACCGATATCATCAGCGCGCTCGTAACACATCACCTGCAAAGGACAGCCCGGCATCACCTTGCTTTCCAGCAACGGAGTTCCATCCTCCTTGCACGCCGGCATTCCATCCTCGCCAACCATCGCATTGGTCAGCGTGGTGAGAAAACCGGCTGTCGCCGGACCGAATCCCACACATACGATATCCGCTTCCATCTGCTGCCGTTCTGTATCGTTCATGTCATTCTCCATTCTTTTGTGTTAAAACCCAAAAAACGTTCCATCAATCGTCAATGCGCTCAATGCTCGCGCCAAGTCTGCGCAACTCCGTCTCCACCGACTCGTACCCGCGATCTATGCTGCCGGCATTGAGAATTTCGGTTTCACCCTTTGCGCACAGCGCCGCAATCAAAAGCGCCATACCAGCGCGTATGTCGGGGCTGGTAACCCGCGAGGCGTTGAGCTTGGTCGGCCCCGTCACTACAACCCGGTGCGGGTCGCACTGTACAATCCGCGCCCCCATGCCGATAAGGTGGTCGACAAAATACATCCGGCTTTCGAACATCTTCTCGAAAAACAGCGCCGTTCCCCTCGCCTGGGTCGCAAGAACAATCAACACGCTCAACAGATCCGACGGAAACATCGGCCACGGCCCGTCATCGATTTTTGGGATCGCATCGCCGAAGTCGTATGATGTCTTGAGCCGCTGCCGTCCGGGCAGACGCAATGACCGCTTTTCACGGTCGAAGGTCCACTTCACTCCAAATTTGCGGAACGGTTTTTCAAGCACCTCAAAATCAGAAACCGAAACCCCCTCCACGGTCAGCTCGCCGCCAGTCACCAATGCGGCAGTTATATAGCTGCCCGCATCAATATAGTCTCCTCCGATTTCAACTTCCGCCCCGTGCAGCTTTTCCACTCCCTCCACCACCAGCAGATTGGTGCCAATCCCGGAAATCTTCGCCCCCATGGAATTTAGCATATCGCAAAGATTGCAGACGTGCGGCTCGCATGCGCTGTTATAAAGTTCGGTGGTTCCGTGCGCCAGCACGGCGGCCATAATCAGATTCTCGGTGGCGGTAACGCTGGCCTCGTCAAGCAGAATGCGCGCCCCTTTCAAACCCGAAGGCGCGCGGAAATCGTAAGATCCTGACACCTTGACCGTCGCCCCCAGCGCCTTTAATCCGTCGATGTGGGTGTCGATGCGCCGATGTCCGATAACGTCCCCGCCCGGCGGGTATATCGTCGCGCGCGAGCAGCGGCCGAGGAGGGGTCCTGCGAAAAGTATCGACGTCCGGATTTTTCCGCACAGCGATTTAAGCAGGCGCGTGCTCTTCACGTGAGCAACTTTTATCCGCACCGAATGCGACATCTCATCCAAATCTACCTCGGCGCCGATTTTTCGCAACAGCTCGAGCATGGTGCGAACATCGGCGATAAGCGGCAGATTGCGCAACACCACCGCTTCGGAGGTAAGCAAGCACGCCGCAAGCATCGGCAGCGCCGCATTCTTGTTGCCCGGCACCCGGTGCAACCCTCCAACCGGTCTTCCTCCTCGTATGATCAAACGGGACATGATTGTTAAATGCGGAAAAGCTCGCGAGCTCTGGATTCAACATTCTCCGGGGTAAAGCCGTATTCCGCCGCCAGTCGATTCGATGGGGCAGACGCGCCGAAATGATCGATGGTAATCAGCGTCGAGGCGCGGCAGCCGGACAGATATTTGTGCCAGCCGAACGAAGTGCCGGCTTCAATTGCCATTCTGCGCTGGCAGTTGACATCGATAATCCGCTCGCGGTATGCGCGATTCTGCTTTTCAAAGAGTTCCCAGCTGGGCATTGATACCACGCGAACGTTCTTGTCGGTCATACGCTTGGCGGCGGCCAAAGCGATTTCTACTTCCGAACCGCTTGCCATCATTATCAAATCGGGAGTGCTCATGATGTCGCGGGTCTGCCAGAGAATGTAAGCACCCTTCTCGACATTTTCACACGATGTTACGCTGGCGCGGTCAATTACGGGCAGATTCTGCCTTGAGAGCAGCATCACCGTTGGACCTTTTTGGTTGCGCAATGCGATCTGCCAAGCCGCAGCCGTCTCATTGGCATCGGCAGGGCGCAGCACCGTCAGCCCCGGCATGCAGCGCAACGCCGCCAGATGCTCGATCGGCTCGTGGGTCGCGCCGTCTTCGCCGACATGAAAACTGTCGTGCGTAAAGATGTAAATCACCGGAAGACGCATCAGGCTCGCCAACCGCATCGCCGGACGGCAATAATCGCTGAATACCAAGAAGGTGGCGGCATAGGGACGGAAAAAGCCATGAGCGGCCAATCCATTGACAAAGCAGGACATCGCCAATTCACGGATTCCAAAATGGAAATTGCGTCCGCCGAATTTACCCGCTTCGATAAAATCGTATGCCTTGAGTATGGTGTTGTTTGACGGCCCCAAGTCGGCCGAGCCTCCAACCAGCTGCGGAATGCCCGCGGCAAGCGCGTTCATAATCTGACCGGACGCGCTTCTGGTGGCGATAGCTTTCTCCACCGGAAATCCGGGCATCATGCCGCCGATATCCTCGGGCAGCCGGTCGTTGGCCATGCAATCCCAAAGCTGGGCCTTCTCCGGATGTGCCTTGCTCCATTCGGCGAAGTTGCGCTTCCATTTGTTGTGAACCCGCTTGCACTTAGAGAACCGTTCGGTGAACAATGCGCGAATTTCATCAGGCACATTGAATTCCGCCTCGGGCAGACCGAGATTTTTCTTGGCGAGCAACACCTCTTCCGCTCCCAAAGGCGCGCCATGCGAACTTGCCGAATCGCACTTGTTGGGCGAACCGTAGGCGATGTGCGTATTGCATATAATCATAACCGGACGACCGGTCAGCTTGAGCGCCTTGCGAATCGTCTTGTCGATCGAATCAATATCGTGGCCATCGGTTTCGAGCACGTGCCAGCCGTATGCCTTGAAGCGCATACGGTGATCGTCGCTCATCGACAGCCCGGTTCCGCCCTCGATGGTAATGCGGTTGCAGTCGTAAAAAACCACGAGCTTCTCGAGTGCAAGATGCCCCGCCAGCGATGCCGCTTCGTGGCTCACGCCCTCCTCCAGATCGCCGTCGCCGCAAAAAACCCAGGTGCGGTGATCGACAACCGGCGTCTCGCCCTCGACATTGAAGCGTTCTGCCAGCATCCGTTCGGCGCAAGCCATGCCGACCGCCGCAGCCAACCCCTGTCCCAGCGGACCGGTAGTGATGTCAACGCTTGGGGCGATGCCGAATTCAGGATGGCCGGGGGTTTTGCTTCCCCACTGCCGGAAAGCATGCAAATCTTCCAGTGAAATCGGGAAGCCTGCAAGATGCGCGAGCGAATACTGCAATGCCGAAAGATGCCCGCCGCTCAAAACAAAGCGATCGCGGTCGCTCCAAGTCTGAGCGGTCGCGTCAACTTTGAGATATCTGAGCCAAAGCACCGTTGCGACATCGGCCAATCCCATTGCACCGCCGGGGTGTCCTGAATTGGCCTTTTGCACCATATCCATAACCAATCCGCGAACGGTATTGGCCGCTTTTGCATACATCTGGCAAACTTCTTGATTCATGATTACGATTCCTTGGGGGCGCCAGACGATTTGGTCGAACGGGGGCTCATAAGACAGCTGAACAAGCGTCCCATGTGCTTCGGGGCCTGCTCCAGCACGGCGCAGTCGGCCAACATGTCAATCACCCGCTGAATAACGTCCTGTCCCAGATCCTTGTGTGCGTTTTCACGACCGCGATACTGCATCGTTACCCGCACCTTGTGACCGGCTTTCAAAAATTCGCTGATTTGACGGACTTTGTGTTCGAGATCGTTCGTTTCCACGCCCGGATGGAATTTGATTTCCTTGACCATCGCGGTTTTCTGGCTTTTGCGCGCCTGCTTGCGCTTGATGCTTTCCTCGTAACGGAATTTGCCGTAATCCATAATGCGGCAGACCGGAGGCACTGCATTAGGCGAAACCTCCACGAGGTCAAGCCCCTGCTGTTCCGCAAGGCGCTGGGCTTCCCGCGTCGGCATGACGCCGACCATCTGGCCATCGGCTCCGAGAACGCGAACCTCGGGAACGCGGATTTTAAAGTTCACACGTGTAAACGAAGCGATATCTCACCTCCATTGTTAAACCGCCATTCAGCGGTTTTCGTCCTTTTGCTCTGAGTTAAAATCCAACTTTTTTCAAAATTGGAGCTTGGTAATACGAAACCTTCCGCTGCCACCCTTTCTTCAACAAAGGGTTTCAGCAAACATTTCATGCGAAAAGTATAGCCATTTTACACATTTTTATCAATGTCAAAAGTTTCAGCCCGGGCATCGGCGACACGGGGAAAACAGGCATTGCGCCATGACGCATTTACGCGCCCGAACCGCCGACGGTTCCGTCTCTAAGCTAGGCCAGAGCTTTGAGAATCATTTCGGCCCATGTCATGGTGCGCTCGAACTGCTCCAGACCGTATGACTCGTTGGGCGCATGGATCCGGTCGCGTTCGGAGCCGAATCCCACCAGCAGCGGAGCTCCGCCCGATACACGGTGCAACTCGCCGATGACGGGGATGGACGCCCCGTCCCAGACAAAGACGGAACCTCGCTCGTCGAGACGGTCCAACTCCTCCTTGGCAATCATGAAAAGCGGACTGCCCAGCGAGAGTCTGAAGCCCGGAGTGCCTATATGCACCTCGCCGACGGACGCCTTCATGCCCGGAGGACAATGCGATTCGATATGCGCCTTGACCGCCTCGAAAACCTGAGCAGGCGACTGGTTCGGTACCAGCCGGAGCGAAATCTTGGCGAATGCGCTATTGGGTATTACCGTCTTCGATCCGTCACCGCCATATCCTGAATGAATGCCGTTGACCTCGAGCGTCGGACGGAAGCACATACGCTCGCACATGGGCATCCTGCGTTCGCCGCCAAGGGGGGCAACCCCGGTTTCACGCTCATAACTCTCTGCGTCCAGCGCGCCGGCGGCGGCCAACTCGCGCTCCTCCTGCGAAGGAGCGCAAACCGCATCGTAAAATCCCTCGACGGCACACCCGCCATCCTTGTCGTGGAACGAAGCGACCAGCTCGGCGATGCCCTGCGCGGGATTGGGCGCCACGCCCCCATGCGAGCCGGAGTGCAAATCGTGCGACGCCCCCTCCAGCGCGATGGTAAAATGCTGAACTCCGCGCAACCCCGCGACAATCGCCGGCCGCCCGTCCGGAGCCGCCGCGGTATCGCATACCAAAAGCACATCGGCGGCGAGTTTGGATTTGATGTCGGGCAGCATCTCAAGGAGCGATTCGCTCCCGCTTTCCTCCCCCCCCTCCAGCAGAATTTTGATATTTGGCAGCGCGGCGCCGGACTCTATCAGTTTTTTCATACCGCTCAGAAACGCAAAAAACTGACCTTTGTCATCTTGCGCTCCTCGCGCATAGACACGGCCGTCCTCTTTCAGCGTCGGTTCGAACGGAGGCGTCTGCCACTGGTCGAGCGGGTCTGGCGGCTGGACATCGTAATGCCCGTAAAACAAAACCGTGCGAGACGATCCGCTCCTGCGTTCGGCGAACACCACCGGTATGCCGGGTCTGCCCGATTCCAGAGCGCCGGAGAGCACTTCCGCTTCGAATCCGAGCTTTTTCAGATAGCGACGCAGCCAGGCCGCGCACCGCGCACAGTCAACGAGATGTTCCGGCTGAGCGCCGATGGTCGGCATCGCAAGCAGTTCGTAGTAATCCTTCAGTACTTCTTGTTCAATCATCTTTCCGCCTCCGATTCTGTAAATATCACATGGTGCGCGAAACCAGTTTGAGCGCCAGCTCTTTCATGCACGGCGAAACGGACGGCAGCGCCCCGGATGAAAGCGCCTTCAACGCAGCGGCGGTTTCCTCCTCGCACCAGGCTCTGGCCCCCGCTTCCGTCATCAACGCAAGACAGCTCGTTTCGTCGGCGCCGGATGCTCCCTGACCCTGTTTAGCGTCAAGCAGATCGTCTTCAATCTGAAACGCCACCCCAAGATGTTCGGAAAATTCCGTAATCGCCTGCAATGCAGCGGCACCGGCCCCGGCACAAATCGCCCCCATGCGACAGGCGCAGCGGAACAGATCGCCGGTCTTGTGCCTGAAGACGAAAAGCAGACGGTCTTTGTCGAGCGCACCGCCCTCCTTCAAGTCCTCCTCCTGTCCGCGCACCACTCCGTCGGCGGCATACGCCAACTCCTCCAGCAGCGCGCCGCGCACCTGCCGAGGGGCGTTGCAGAGCAATCCGAAGGCACGCGCCTGCAGAACGTCCCCCGCCAACACGGCCAGCGTTTCACCGTATTTTTTCCAGACCGAGGGTTTCCCGCGGCGCATTTCGTCGTTGTCCATGCACGGCAGATCGTCGTGTACGAGCGTATATGCGTGCAGGCATTCGATTGCGCAGGCGGCCGCCAGCGCATCGGACGGTTCGCCTCCCGCCGCTTCCGCCGAAGCGAGACAAAATACGGGACGCAGACGCTTGCCCCCCGATGAAATCGCCCAGATGGCGGCCTCATTCAACACTCCAGGACGTTCGCCTGAACCGGGAAGGTTGGCGGTCATGTAACTTTCCACCAGCTGCACAAAACCATTCACATATTGGTGCAAATCCATAGATGTTCCCCCGATGAAAATCAGGCTTTTAAAAACTGGCGTGCCGATTCAAGCTGATTGTCGTCGCCAAGCAGATAGACCCTGTCGCCGCTCGAAATCACCTCGTCGGGTGTCGGATTGACGATCGACCGCCCGTGCCGTTCGATGCCGACCACGCTCGCTCCGGTGGTGGCGCGAAGATTGAGGGTGCGGAGCGATTTTCCGCACACCGCTGCCGCCGCGCGGATCTCAACCGAATCGGTATGGACATCCAGCAATTCCACCGTGCCCTCCTCCTTCGCCATCACCACGCGCAAAGTCTTGACCGCCTCTTTTCCCCATTGCTGGAATTTCGCCCAGCCCAAAATCCCAAGCAGAACCACAAAGAGCAGCACCAGCCAGCGTTCGAAACTGTCCTCCGGGAGCAGGGTGTTGCTGAAAAGCGTAAACTCAAGATACAGCAGCGCCACCGCCGCCACCGACACAAAACCGGAAACCATCCTGGTGAAAGCCCTCGCCCAATTGGAATCCCATACCGCCTTTTCCGGAATCAGCCGTTCGGCAACCGCATCGCCGAGATTGCGGGCCGAATGGAAGTAAAATATCGAGCAGGGAACGTTCAACATCAGGGCGGCAACCCACAGCAGGGTTTTTTCATGCCCCCGGAATGCCGCGGGCAGCGATTTCAGAAAATTGGCGTCCGTGAGCAGCCCCGCCGCCATGTAGACAGCGGCCTGCAGCGCCAGCACGACAGCGCACACGATCATACCGGCCCGGACCGATCCGTGGGCGGAAGGATTTTTCTCCGCCTGCTCGAAACGGGAAATCCACTCGCCGTAGGATTCAAGCGCGCGTTTCCACTTCTTCGGCGCGGCTCTGACCGCGAAATTGGAGATCGGCTCGGAAAGACGGATGACGACCGCGTTCAGCATGGTGGTCAACAGCGACGTGCCGACCACCACGGGATAAAACATTCCGCCCTTGGGGAACACGTTGAGATTCTCGCCGAGAAATGCGATAATCAGCGCGAATTCGCCGATTTGCGCCAGTCCCATTCCGGTTTGCAACGAGTTCTTGAGATCGAGCCCCGAAAAGAGCGACATGACTGTGCAGTTAAGCGTCTTGCCGACGATGACCACCGCGGAAAGCATGATTATCTGCCAACGGTACATCCACAGTTGAGACGGGTCGATCATCAAGCCGATTGTCACAAAGAACACGGCGCTGAACATTGAACGCAGCGCAACGCTCTGCCGGTAGATGCGGCGGAGCATATTCGACCCGGCGGCGGTCATGCCCACCAGAAACGCGCCCAGCGCAACGCCATAGTCGAGTTTCAGAGAAACAAAGACGATCAGAAAGCAAAAACCGAGAATACACAGCAGCAGCGACTCGTCGTCGCGAAGGCGTCCGACCCAATTCATCGTACGCGGGATGAGCAGCATCCCGAAGATGGTCACGCAGATCACGAAGAGGCTCAAACCGCCAAGCGAGGTGGCGATCAGCGACATGTCCATCATCGCTCCGCCATTGCGGGCGATTCCGGTTATCACCGCGATTACCGCAACGCACAGCAAATCCTCGGACATCGTCACGCCCATGACATATCCGGTGAATTTGCGTTGGGTCCAGCCGAGATCGGCGATTGTCTTCGCCAGCACGGTGGTAGCCGAATCGCAGATTGCAGCCCCAAGAAAGAGTGCGCTGACGGTGCCCATTCCAAAGAAATGCGTACCGACGAAGTGCCCCGCCCAAATCATCACGAGCGCATCAAACACCGCAACCGAAAGCGCTACCCGTCCAACCTTCTTGAGTTTAGCCAGACTGAATTCCAACCCGAGCGTGAACATCAGGAACATAACGCCCATCTGACCAAGAATATTGATGGTTGATTCCGCATCCTCGGTAATCAGCGATCCGCCCCAGGTATATCGTCCGAGAAACACGCCCGCCAGAATATAGCCTATCGCCCTCGGCCAGCCGAGCTTCCCGAACAAAACGGAAACGAACCCGACTGAAATCAGGATTACAGCCATGTTCTGAATAAACGCCGTTGTATCCATTTATCCGCGATAATTTGGGGCTTCTTTGGTGATTGTGATATCGTGGGGACGAGCCTCGCGCTGACCGGCGGCGGTGACACGGTAGAACTTGCCGCGTTTGCGCAGCTCGTCGATGGTCTTGGTGCCGCAGTAGCCCAACGTTGCGCGCAATCCGCCGCAGAACTGGGTCATGATCGAGTGGACGTGCCCGGAATACGGAACCATGCCCTCGATTCCCTGCGGAACCAGATCGTCATCCGACTCGTTGTCCTGGAAGTAGCGTGCACGGCTGCCCTTGCCGTTTTTGAGCGCCGCCATCGAACCCATGCCGCGATACACGACGTACTGGCGGCCGTTGGCGTAGATTTTCTCGCCCGGAGATTCTTCCGTGCCGGCGAGCACCGATCCCAGCATAACGCTGGATGCGCCGGCCACAATCGCCTTTGGAACATCGCCGGAGAGCTTGATGCCGCCGTCGGCGATCACGGGAATGCGCCCTTTCAGCGCCTTCGCCGCATTGTAAACGGCGGTAAGCTGGGGAATGCCGACACCGCAGACGACACGCGTGGTGCATATCGATCCGGGACCGATGCCAACCTTGACCGCGTGAGCGCCGGCCTTGGCAAGCGCCAACGCCGCCTCGCCGGTTGCGATATTGCCGGCGATGACATCGACATCGGGATAATGCTTGACGATCCACGAGGTCATATCCATGATTCCCTTGGAGTGACCGTGTGCGGAATCGACCACCACCACGTCAACGCCGGCATCGGCGAGACGCTCCATGCGTCCGTAGTCGCCCTTGCCGCCGGAAACGGAGGCCGCCACGCGCAGGCGGAATTTCGAATCACGGTTGTAGGTGGGATTCTTGTTTTCAATAAGCTGCTGCACATCGGTATAGGAGTATAAACCGGTCACCCGTCCGCTCTTGTCGACCAGAGGCAGCTTGCCGATCTTGTTCGCGCGCATGATTTCGTATGCTTTTTTGAGCGAGGTGCCGGGCTTGGCGGTGATGGGGTCCTTCTGCATCACATCGCACAATTTGGCGGCATTCATCGGGGCAAAGCGCATATCGCTGGACGTTATCATGCCGACCAGGCGGTCCTGATCGTCGAGAACGGGGAACCCGTTGAACTTAAGTCCCATGCGTTTCTTCTCGGAGCGCAGGAACGAGATGTCGTCGTTGGCATGGAAGCAGACGGGACGGGCGATCAGTCCGTTAAGGTGGTTTTTCACACGCGCTACTTGAGCGGCCTGATCGACATCGTCAAGATTCTTGTGGATTACGCCGATACCGCCGGCCAGAGCCATCGCAATCGCCATGGGAGCCTCCGTGACCGTATCCATCGCAGCGGAGATAAAGGGTATCTTCATGGTTTGGCGCAATGTGAGCTGAGTTTCCAGCGAAGCATCGTCCGGAAGAAAATCCGCATATTGTGTAACCAAAGTCACATCGTCGAAAGTCAGTCCCTCGAACGGAAAATTGTCCATAAAAGATTCTACGCTGGCATTAAGGTACATAAAAACTCCTTATTAACTCTTTTGCCCATTGTTATATACTACTTTATCGCGGCTTTGGCAAGAAAAAACCTCGTGCCCGATCAATAACCGTCAGGCAGGGAAATTTCCGTCAATCCGCACCCGCCTAAAATCCCGTTCAAATCGCGCAGATTCCATACCCTGTTTTCAATGCAGAAGCGAAATGCAATATCCTCCGGCTCGCGATCGGAGAACGCAAATCCCGCCGAACGCAACAACCGGTCGGCCTCGTCCAGCGTCAACTGCAAGCCAATGGCAAACTGCATCGCAATGCGCTTGGAAACCCGATCCCTGCCACCGCCGGCGAGATGAAAATAAGAGCGGCGATCCACCCCGGCACGCCTGCAAACGAATAAACAATCCCCCGCACACTTGTCCTTTATCAACCGCTTCAACGATCCGGCGAAGGAATCGTTCCCGGGACGATTTGAATGGCGTGTCACAAAACGGGAAGAACCATCTAGACGGCACGACCCGGGACGCACACTGCACATTACCGCAGACACTCCCGCCGAGACCGCCACCTTTCCGGCACGGACGGGAGAAGACACTTTCGAATCAAACAGATATTTCAAGATATTCATACAACAAACCTCTCACGTTTCTTGATGCAGATCACGCTCTGCGCATCGTCTTTCGCTGCTTTTATTATATGCCCGCACTTCGTGCCGTGACAACGGCTAAAATGCAATTATTTTCACGATAATTTTACATTCTGTTTTTGATATGTATATTTACATATTTTGCTTTCCCTTCTCCGTCGACGGTGGTATACTTCCCGTCATGGAAAGCAGCAATAGTCAAGTCAAAGCCGGAGAAGAATTCAAACTCGGCGCGCTGATAAAGGCGTGGCGGCGAAAGCGCAATCTCATTCAAAAAGAACTGGCTGCCGCCGTAGACATGGACGCAACGCAGATGTGGGGCATCGAGAACGACCGCAACAGTCCTTCCATCCGCACCGTCTGCCGCATCGCAGAAGCACTTGGCATCACCCTTCACGAACTGACAGCTCCGCCGCCGGGAAGCGACAGCGCCACGCCTCAGGACAACGCGGAAGCGCCTGCCGCAGGTTCCGGCATTTTGTCGGTGCCGGGCAGCGACTTTCTCCCTATCATCCGGCGCAAAGAGAAAAACGATCCGCTCACACGCGACCTGGCCAGACGGCTAGAACGGCAATTGCGCACAATATGCGAATTGGAGCGGGGCTTCCAGACGGAAGGATCGACCACGCTTCCATTCAGTTTTCCATTCGCAAAAAACTCGGCGGGGGCGACTCAACTTGCCAACGCAATCCGCTCTCACTGCGACATCGGATCGGCGATCGTGCGCGATGTGCGTTCCATCTTCGAAATTCACGGATTGAGGATTGTCGAAACCAAACTGCCGGAAGGCACCGAAGCGCTGAGCTTCTATCAGCGGGAGTGCCGCAAATTTACGGTATTTCTCGACGAACACCTGCGCAAACGCCCCTGGCGGCGCGATTTCACGCTGCTTTCCGAAATCGGCTGGTGCTTCCTGTTCATCTCATGCGGATGCCGCAACCTCGCGCCACGCCACCTTTACAAGAGGTTCGTCCACGAGTTCGCCGCCTCCTTCCTGCTGCCCGAGAGCTCGGTCCGTTCTGCCGTATACGCCTTGCACCTCAGTCCCGACGACTGGACGTTTGAACTACTGCTGAGAATGAAAAACCGTTTTGGAGTTTCTGCGGAAATGTTCAACATCCGGATGAAAGAACTGGGGCTCGTATCACGCCGTCTCAACCGCACCTTTTCAGAACTGATCAAGCGCCACTACCGGGAAACGGGTTTCGGCGAACCGAAGTGCGAAGAGAATTTCATCGACAATCGCATCGGCGACCTGCAGGCAAGAGCCAGTGCCCTGACTCACGCCGGGCGCATGGCGACGAAACGTCATTTACCTACACAAAAACGCGAGAAGACCGCATCCAGCACATCTTCGTCATAGACACGCCCGAGCATCCTGCCGAGCGCGGAGACCGCATCGCGCAAACGGGCCGCGGCAATTACGAACAATTCCGGTCCTCCATCAAGAAGTTGCAGCGACTCCTCGCATGCGGCCAGCGCACTGCGCAGTTCGCGCTCTTGCCGTATTGACGAAAAAAGACCGTCAAACCGTTCAAGGTCCAATCCCAGCATCTGCACCATGAGATCTTTCAGCGCATCCATCCCCGCTCCGGTCATGGACGAGACGGCCAGTTCCGCTCCGTGATTCAAAAAGCCTCCGGAAGCCGCATCCAGCTTGGTGGCGACCTTCAACACCGGAGCGTCGACCTTACCCGGATCAATCCATCCGGCGTCAGGATCACTGCCATCGACAAGCGAAACGATCAAATCGGCACGTTCGATGAAATTTCGTGCCCGGCTAATCCCCTCGGCTTCGATTTCGTCATCTCCGGTGCGTATGCCGGCGGTATCGACCAGGCGAACCGCGATTCCGCGAAGCAAAAAACCCTCTTCTATCGCATCTCGCGTCGTTCCGGGTCTGGAGTTTACGATTGCGCGGTTCTGTCCAAGCAGCGCATTCATCAAGGACGACTTTCCGGCGTTCGGCGCACCGCAAAGAACTATCAGCGCCCCCTCGGTGGCAATGCGTCCCTCCCGGCACGAATGCAGTTTTTCCCGCAGCTGTTCTATCTCAGACAGAAGGCGCTTTTTATAATCTTCGGTCCACGCTTCAGGAACTTCGCTCTCGTCAAAATCCAGCGTGTGCTCGATATCGGCCTCCAATTCAACCAGCTTCCGGTATCGTTCACCGATCCATGCTCCGGTCGCGCCGTCAAGCTGCGTCCGCGCGTTTCTGGCGGCGATTGCCGATTTCGCCGAGATAAAGGAGGCGACCGCCTCGGCCTGAGTCAGATCAAGTTTGCCGTTCAAAAATGCCCGCAAGGTGAATTCGCCAGGTTCCGCCTGCCGGGCGCCGGCGGAAAGAACCGCCTCCAGCAGAAGGCGCGAAGGCTCGGCACCGCCATGCCCTTGAATCTCCGCCACATCCTCTCCGGTGTAGCTGTGCGGTGCGCGAAAGACTAGCACAATCGCATCGTCGATAGTCTCGCCGTTTGCCGGATCGACAATACCCGTATGGAAAAACGTCCCGCCCGGACGGGCCGAGGCCGGCTTTTTCCCGGAGGGGAGCAGCCGGTCTGCAACCGCAAGCGCATCAGGGCCCGAGATGCGGACCGCGCTGATTCCGGCGGGTCCGGCCGCCGTTGATATCGCCGCTATCGTATCGCTCGCTTTGTCGTGAGACGCGCCCATCTCAGAGCATGTGCCCCATCTTTTCTTTTTTCGTATCGAGATATTTTGCATCGAACGGATTGGCCGGGACTACAATCGGCACCCGCTCGACAATCTCCAGCCCATAACCTTCTAGACCGGCGATTTTCCGCGGATTGTTGGTCATGAGCCGGATTTTCGACAAACCAAGATCGGAGAGAATCTGCGCACCGATTCCATAATCGCGCAAGTCCGGAGCAAAGCCCAGCTTGATGTTGGCCTCGACCGTATCAAAGCCGCGCTCCTGCAGCTTGTACGCATGGAGCTTGTTTTCCAATCCGATGCCGCGACCCTCCTGCCGCATATAGAGAAGACACCCCCGCCCCTCTTCGGCTATCATGCGCATCGCCTGATGTAGCTGATTGCCGCAATCGCAGCGGCACGACCCAAAGACATCGCCCGTAAAACACTCGCTGTGCACGCGCACCAATGCCGGCTCGTCAATCCGCAGATCGCCCTTGGTAAGAGCAAGATGCTCCAGCCCGTCGGGGCGCGACTTGTACATCGTCAGCTTAAAGTGTCCGTATGCCGTAGGCAGATCGACCGCTTCGACCTTATCGATAAGCCGGTCGTTGCGGCGGCGGTACGCAATCAAATCGGCGATGCTGATCAGCTTGAGTCCGTGTTTGGCGACAAAAGCGCGCATGTCATCCATGCGGGCCATCGTTCCGTCGTCATTCATGATTTCGCAGCAGAGACCACACTCCTTCAATCCGGCCAGACGCAACAGATCCACGGTAGCTTCGGTGTGCCCCGCACGCTGCAACACGCCGCCCGGGCGCGCCTTCAGCGGAAACATGTGGCCAGGACGACGGAAATCAGAGGGATTGACGCCCTCCGAAACGCACTTCAGCGCAGTTATGGAACGCTCTTCGGCGGAAACGCCGGTAGTGGTGGAGCGGTGATCGATTGAAATCGTAAAAGCAGTACCGTGATTGTCAGTGTTGTTGTCGACCATCTGCGGCAGATCCAAACGCGAGGTGAATTCATCCGACATCGGCATGCAGATCAGCCCTTTGGCATAGGTGGCCATGAAATTCACGTTTTCGGTAGTGGCGAATTCCGCCGCGCAAATGACATCGCCCTCGTTCTCACGATTCGCGTCATCGGTAACACAAACAATCCCACCTTGGCGAAGCACTTCAAGCGCTTCGTCGATGGTGTTGAAAAAATCATCCATTGCCTTTACTCCGTTTCCGGGGATTCGGTTTGGGGAACCTGCGCCCCGTCATCACACTGGGAAGGAGCATTGCCATCGGCAGGTTCGCCGGGTGCTGAAACTTCTTCTTGCACCGCTTCCGCAGCAGGCGTCTCATCCGTGACGACCTCCGTCGCCACAGGAGCTTCCGCCGGCGAATTCTCCAATGAGTCGCTCTTGGCGCGAGAACGGGCGGAAACATTGAAATATGGATTTTCCGCGGGTGCGCTCAAGGTGTCGTTGTAGAAATGGACAACATGTCCCTTTTCAACCAGCCAAGAAAGCTGCAGGAGAATTTCATCGCTCTTCACCTGTCCGTCCGAAGCGAGCTTGTCGATAAGAGCCTGCCTGGTGCAACCGGGGTTATCGTTGATGAACGCAAGGATATCATGCAGGATGGGAACCGTCTTTCCTCCGTCGAGAACCACCGGTTTTGCAAACTGCACAAACTCCGGACCGCGCGCGTCATTTACGCGGAAGATGGCCAGCGAACGGTGGCGAAACGCGCCGCGCAATGCGAAAAACAGCGAGATAGGACGATTCTTTTCGCTGTTGAACGCATGGTTGCACGAATGGAAAAGCGCACGGCTCGGGGTCTTCAGCGCCACTGGTAACGAACAGACGACATGGCGTGAATGCCCGATATTCGACGAAATTATCTCGCGAACCATTATCGATTCCGCCGCCTCGCGGTCCATCGGCTTGCTCTCGACGCCATCGGACGCTTCTGCGGATTGCAGCTTGCGCGTGTACACCTTCTTGTGCGTGCACTGCTGGCGCCAAGCCTCGATAGCCTCGGGATCGCGGATCATTTCAATCTTTGAACGGTACTGCTCCTCACTCATCGAGGAGAATCGCGTTCTGAGCATTTCACGAACTTTCACACCGTAGCTGTGGTGGTTGGGCGGTCCGAGATATTCACCGCTCAAACCACATTTGGCGACACAGACGAACTGTCCTTCGGGAGCGGGGCACTCGACTTCTTCCTCGGTAAAGAAATCGCAAAGATGCGCGGAAAGAATGTGATTGTGGATTTCCGCTTCGGTAAGTGCCGGCATACCGCAGACTTTGCACTGGAAGAGAGGAAGTTCCTCTCCCTTCAGCGGCTCAAGACGGAGCTGGCAGGAAGCGGGCTTGTCAAGAAACAGCGCAGCCAAATCACGCAACGGAAATGCGCAGTGCGAAGTTTGAATACGGCGCATTATCGCCCCGAGCGCCTTCTGCTCGGGAAGTACACGCACCTCCAACGGAAGGCGCGGCACAAACTCGCGGCGCGGGCGATCGCGATTAGGACGCGACGAGGGAGCCGCCGCCCCGCGATCCTTGCCATGGCGCGGCGCCTGCTTGCGGAGGTGGCGGTTGTCGCGAACGTCCCTGGCCTTGTCAGAGGATGCTCCGCGGGTCGGTCTCTCGCTGCGGCCACGATCGTCCGCCGTCGACTGCTCGCGTGAAGACTCAATGTTAACCGATGCCTCCGCACGAGCCCAGCTCGGTGCGAAATCCAACTCAAAGGAGGACATTTCCGTTGCCCCGCCTGCTTGCTTCGCTTCGTTTTCTTGATTCATAATGAGGATATTCTACCACCTGCCGATGTCATGGTCAAACATCGTTTTAGGCATTTGCATTGGGAAAAAGTGACTGGCAGCACCCCGCCAGTCACTTTTTCGGTATGAGCTTACAGTTCAGGGATGGCAAGACGCTCGCCGTCTTTTACCGCCGACATGTGCGCATAGATTCCTGCGACCGTGGTATTCAGCGCAGTGTAGACATCAACGCACGGCTGGTGGTCTTTGACCAGAATCGAACGGATGAAATCATCGGTCAAATATCCGTGAGAACCGCCGTGTCCGCCGCCGGGCATTCCCGGCGGAAGCTTGGGACGGCTGAGTGTCATCTTGCTGACCTCATCCTTGAACCAGCCCCTATAGCCGCCCTTTTCGGGGATGTAGCATCCCTTCTGGCCCCAAATGCGTCCATCCTCGCCCGAATAGCTGGGAGTATCCCAATGGACGAGCATACGCGACGCAGACCCATCTTCGCACTGGAACATCGCATATTCACTGCCGAATGGATTGTTGTCGTAGCGGTTTTTGCTGTAACGGCCGACCATCAGCGACTTGACGCCGGTGCAGGACACCTTGACAAAACGCTTGTGGGTGACGCAGGTGTAATACCCGTTGGAGTGCGTGGGGTAATACTGCGGCGGCAATCCTTCGCGCCAGCCATTGTAGCTGCCGTGAGCGGCCTTCGCGTTGAAATTGGGCTTGGAATTGCTGGAGTGGAAGTACTCGCCTTCGGTGTAGGTGATGTTACCCAGCATTCCGGCCTCGTAAAGCTTGCGCATCGCATAGCAGGAGGCGCGGAACGCGGAGGTTTCGTTCATGTAGTATATCCTGCCGTTGCGTTTGACCGCGTCGATCAATTTGGGGACATAATCGAGCTGCTCCTTGCCGAGCAACGCGGGGACGGCACTGGCGACATGCAGACCGTGTTCAAGAGCCATGATTGCCAACTGCACGTGGCTTGCGGCATCGGTAGCGATGTATACGCAGTCGAGCTTGTCGGCGGCGGCATTCTTGATCATCTCTTCGCAGCTGTTGTAGACCTTGGTCTCTTTGTTGCCGACGCGCTTCATCAGGCGGTCGCGGTTTTTCGGGACGACATCGCAGCAGGCAGCGACCACTGCATTGGGGTGATTCTGCCAGCCAAATGCCGAGCCGAAAGAGCACACTCCCTCGCCGGCGATGCCGACACGGACCTTTTTGTCGGAGAAAGGCGTCCAGGCTTTATTGGCGGTTTTTCCATCGCCCCCGTCCTTCAGGCCCCAAATTTCTTTTTTCTGTGCTTCCACCCCTTTGGCTGTCATCGCCGCCAACATCGCCAGCGATCCGCCAAGAAAGCTTTTACGTGACATTTCCATAAACATCCTCCTTTTGTTTTCCCTGTTTAAATGCTCAAGGCACACCCTCAACCATTTTCAACCAATATACCACACCCCCTTTTTAAAAGCAAGGAACTGGCAACTATTATACGCTGGGCGATATCCTTCATCCCATTCTTGCCCTACCGAGAACCAGCGCCTTTCGCCTCGGCCACGAGGTCAAGAGTCGCCTGCCACCTGTCATTCACAAGACGGCGAAGATTGCCAAGGCGCGACGGCTCTAGCAGGAGCTCGCAGCTTGCCTGACTGATTACACCCACCGTCCGTTGGTAGTCCCAGAGTTCACGGATATAGTATAAATCCGATAATCCTGCAAAGCCGTATGGATAATACCTTCCAATCCAACAACATCATCAGTCTTTATGCCTAAATGAAAGTCAAAGTTTTCGTAGACCGCCGTATTCAGCGAACCCAGGCGACTCGTAAAATCCTTCGCATTGCCGATCTTCACGGCCTTAACCATCTTACCCCTAAAAATACCCTTCGCCTTAACAAGCTTTAGGCACTCGTTCGTGACAACATATACATAGCCCGCTTTGGGCTTAAATTTAAGGTTCGTTTTCATAACCGACGTTTTCTTTGTTTTATCCATTACGACTCTTCTTTCCTTACTAAATCTGCTACACCCGGCATCTTAAAGGAATGTTCACCTTTCAATAGCCCAGTATCCGATCGACTGAAAAGTGCTTGCATGACTATCTGTTTCACTTGGTCATCGCATTTCACATCCCCATCACGTAAAAGTGCCAAAAACACATTCGTCAATTGAAAGCGTTCGCGATAGTCCCGTGAAAGGTGAAAACAACTTATTGCCAACTTGGTAAATAAATGCAGTAGATACCCAGCCATAGACGTAGCGGCTATCAAAATAAGACTCGCTCTAATTGTCGATAGACTGAGCTTATTTTCGTTTAAAATTACTATTGTATCAGTCTGAAATAATAGCCAAAGTAAGGCACCTATTGCACCCCCTCCCAACACTAATGACAAAGCTAACAATCCCCATCCCCAACCTAAATAAAACCTTGAAAGATTCTTCCAATGCTGTGCAGGTCCCTCAAGTTGCAACTTCTTTGAATAAGCTTCTTCCAAGGCCGCCATTTTATGTTCCGCTATACTTAGCTTTTTCTCAAACTGCGATTTCCGTAGTTCATAATCTCTGTCAATCTTTTCTGCTGAATCAGTCAATTCTTCTATACGTCTCTTATAATCATTGATCTTCTCTGTAAGATCTTCCGGACACGCAAAATATTTAGCGACCCTTGCCGCCTGACACGCTAATGTTGTTGGATTTGACGTAAAAGTTACTGCCTTATATGGATAACCAAGAACCCGAATTGTTATTAAACAATATTCTAAAAAAAACTGTTGACTCAATTTTTGCTGTCTTAATTCACTTATATATCGACCAAGCCGTGACTGAGAATCGACACATGAATTAATACCATTCGCATTAACTGCCCATTCTTGCAAAAGCTTCTTAACATCAGACAATGCGCCAGGTTCAATACGACCTTCTTTTGCTTCTTTGGTAACATTCTCAAGTTTACTCAAAACCGTTTTATATCTATTAGCAATCGTATTTTCCACATTAGTCCATGCCGCAATCTCTTCTTGCACATGGTTTCGCAACCCGCCCAAATCCGGAAATGTCACTTCTCGCCCATCCGGCAACAGACTAAATATACTATCTTTATCTGGAATAATGTAATCTTCTGTCGGCTGTATCGCCATATTCTATACTCCCTTTTCTCTTTAAGAAAATTCTAAAACAATTGTATTACATCCATCTTTGCGTGATTTAAAATTATCAATTTAGTTGGCCTCTATCCTACGAGAACAGAACGATGCCCCTGTTTCAACACCTGACTACCTTGACCATTGACAATGCACTTTCTAATAGCAGCATTACGCAATTCAAGACGACATGCCCCTTCATGATACCATGAATCTTTATACCAAACCACGTCAATTCCGCATGAATCCAACACCATGCGCATTTGTGATACCAAATCTAGATCCTCCACATGCGGATGTGAAACAAAAATTCTTTCCCTTGTCGTTCTATCTATAAATGTCTCACAATGATCTAACAAAGGAAATTTAAATGGAAACTTTTTCCATTGAGGAAAAGAATTGCCGTCTTTACCTGTCAAATAACGAATAGGATCCGTCAATTTGCCACGTGTGCACTTGTAATTTTTAGGAACATCAATCAGCATTAGCTACCTCACTTTCAAAATTTATTATTAATCATCTAACCATGACCTTGGAATCAAACAGTATTGTTTCTTATACCACCAATTACCCATACTTAACCTCCAACCATGTAATCAGCGATTTCACTTTCATTGACAAAATACAAGTTACCCCTTGTCCTTGTGCATGCAACATAAAACTTATTAAGTGTTGATGCCGCGAGCATATTGAGGCGTCCTTTTTGAAACAAGCCAAATGTTTTCTTATTTAGAACAACACACACATTATCAAACGAGAGCCCCTTACATTGCCCCCAATTGGCACTTCGGCACGAATATTGCCTATGTTCCTTAAAAAAGAGTTTCATTATAGAGTCACTATTCATTATCCTTTGAATGTCTTCCGTGGCTGTCAGCAATGCAGGATCGTCAACATCAGTTCTGCATGAGAATGATCCTATGTCAATTCCAATCTTCTCATGTACAAAATCACAAACTACGGCAGGACATCTATAGCTTTTTGACAATGTTGACCTATCTATCTGATAATGCTTTGCCAACGCTGTCTGATATGACATAAAATCCTTGTGCAGATTCTTATTCTTTGTACCATCTCTACTTGTATCATAAGTATGTTGAAAGAAATCCCCTGTTAGTACCACATCTACATCAGTCGATCCTAACATCTCAATAAAGTCAAAATCATATCCAGCAAAATCTTGGACTTCATCTATTAAGATTTCATCAAAAAACTTCGTCAACCGATTCTTAATCTTATCTCTGCCAACATAATTGAGAACAAAGTCAAATGCCCGTGCATGGAATACTTCGCCGCTTTGAGAGACATATCTTGAGACTCCTTTGTCAAATCTTGACAAGGGGCCTTGCGGAAATATCAATCTCGTAATAATTGGAGCTGTCGATATTTCAAATGGTTTTAATAAGAATCTAAACACAAATGAAAACCACGTAGAAATCATAATGTTGTCAGGTATGCGGCCAAACTTTCTGACTACTGCGGTGGTCAGATTCTCCGCATTATTGTCTGTATAAGTCAATAACAGCGTACGCTTAGCCAAAGACAAGGAATCAACGAGCATTGTCGTTTTCCCTGCACCGGCAACAGCAAATATGGCTTTTTTTACATAAGCCACTCTATAGCCTCCCTAATATACTGTGGAACGTTAAGTTTTACACCTGACGATAGAATCTGATACGCAGCTTCCGCTTTATGCTCTAACATGTAATCCAATGCTGATTCATGTTCATGGAAAAGCCTATCAAGAGCATCTTTATTATCATTGTACAGACACACCTCAAAAGTATATCTTTCTGCTGAAGAATCTGAGAATACCTTTCTATCATTATCCTGTAAATCAGGATACCAACACTGTGGCTTACGGTCATTATCTCGAACAGCCGCAACTTTGATATTTAATATTTTTCCTACTTCTAAATATCGGCGGAATGACAAGTTGTTCAAAGCCATTATCCAAACGCCACCTGTATCGGAGTCTAATCCTTTTACTGTGTTAACAAATCGATCCATTAAAATATATTCTGCCGCCCCTTCAACCAACAAAACTTTCTTTGAAAGAACAAATTGCAAAAGATTGTCATTTGGAGCTTTCATAAAGAACTCACCCGTTGCTTTGGAAAGTCCTGTTAAAGATTGAATCTTCCCATTGACAAAGAAAGTATTCTGAAGCCCCAGCCTCGAAGTAATATAACTACTATGAGTCACAATAAATATCTGTCGATCAGCAGCTCTCTCTTTAATCTTTGAGATAAGCCGCCTTAAATTGTAATGGCTCAAATGATTTTCTGGTTCCTCAATGGATAGAATACTAATATCATCAACGTTTTTATCCAGCGCACTATCCGTCTTGCATATACTTATTCTTCCCTCGCCCTGATTAAGCAATCTGATTCCATTCTCTTTAATATCTAAATAAGATTCCAGATCTCCCGTAACGATTACATTTTTATCGACTGCAGGTTGTGGCAAGGGAAAACTCGCGATATGTTGCCTAAAATCATACTGCGTAGACACTCGATTATTGTCCTCAACTGCATTCTTATACGTGCGCTCAACAACATATCGCAGTGTCTTTGCCGTATTAATTGCAGTATTGTCAATATACAACGATTTACAAGGTTTTATATATCCAGAATAGCTCTCATCCGAAAAAGTTGTAAAACTTGTCTTGTAAAATTCAAATGGAAACTCAATCGCCTTTTTCTCGCGAATACACGCTAATATATCTGCTTCAAAATCTTGATTTGGAGCACATATCATCTTAATACCAAATAATGGCCGATTACGCCCGTCTAAATACTTTTCCCCGTTGTATCGACTTGTTTTGGGAGTGTCGGGCATCTCGAAAAACAATTCAACTCGCATAATTGGGAGGTTCTCTAATGTTGGATGCCCCATCCACTTTAAAACCGCATTCGCATTTAGCAAATTCTCTAATCCTATGGCCGCTACTCTTGTCACACTGCCACAAAGCACCATATCAAGGGCTTGAAGTATTGAACTCTTTCCTGCTCCATTATTGCCAACAAATATATTCATCTCTTTGTTGCAACAAATAGTTTCGTCTTCAAATATCTTGAAATTAACAAGACGGATTTTTTGCAAATAAATGTCCATAAACACTACCTTTACTACTCATACGACAGACGACTTCACCTATTAACACACCGCACTCTTTCGTCTGTGGGAGGCGTCGAGGGTGTGGATGGTTTTGGTGACGTAGGCGGTTTCTGGTTTGGTGAGTTTGAAGAGCGTGCAAAGCTGTGTGTTGATGTCGCGGGTAAAATCAAGCAGACCATCAGCCGTCTTCCATTCGTGAAACCAAGGCACTTCCTTTGCAAGCGTGGTTAACGCTTCATCGGTCATCAAGAACAAGAAGCGGACAATATTCGACTGGCAAAATTTCATAAAGTTTTCCGCCTCTGTCTTCGTCTTGAGCATTCCCAATGCCACACGTGAACGCCCAAAGGCGGAATGGTTATCTAACAGTTCAAGCTGCCAATCTCGCTTCTGTCCTCCCGCGTTTGCACAGGGCGAAGCAACATCCGCGAATGGCTCTTTGGTTTCGGGTTGTTTTAGCATCACCATACTCCTCAATTCTATACGGTCTTATATGGCCCAATAAACTTGTCGCCGTTGAAATGAACCATGTGCGTAGGATTATCAGCGACCCAAACTTCAGTCTCCCATGCAACATCCGGCGCGAATCGTGCGAACGTCCGTTTGTCTGGGAATGCCGATATGAAGACCTTGTCAGCATGGACAGACGCAAACAATTCGGACAATTCTATGTATCGTTTAGAATCGACAGGGCCGTGTGAAGTCACGGATTCAACAAGCACAAGCCAGTTCTTTTCTTCCTGCCAGAGTATCACATCAGGCATCTTACCATGCACTTCCACACTGAAGCCGAGTCGTGCGGATAGAGCATCGTCAAAGAACCCCCATTTTTCACCTGTATCACCAATGTAAACCAACGTAGAACCGGGAATAAAACGCGGTGCCATGTCCTCAATTATAGCACGGATAAGTTCATTGTGTTTACCCGGCGAAAGCGAAACTTGCAAATCCTTGCGTATCTTTACCTTAACCATATCCATCAACCGTTCTTTTGCATATTGCGCGGTTAGCGTTGAAGCCATACTCTTGAATGCTGCTAATTTTCCTGTCCAATCCCGGCTCCCATATGCCTTTATCACGTCAAGTGCTGCCGGTGAAATCTGATACACCGCCTTTGGACTGTTCGTTGGACGGTCTGGCATGTCAGGATTATAGAGTGCAATTCCAGCCTGAACCATTTGATGCATACTGAGCCGCCTAAATGTCTCTCGTGTGTTGGGCGCGTAATCCTTGCCGTAATATTCCCGTGCAAAATCCATCATTGGCGTAATCCCGACGAGTGGAGATCCCGCTTCTCCCCATGCCTTGTCTGGCGTGATGTTCAACAATGCAAGAAGACAATACGCCGTCCGTTCGTTTATCTGAGCACGTGGCAGTCCGAATTGCCCGAGGATGTCTATAGCCTCTACAATTCTTTTTTCTACCTGATTGTCAGTTCTCATTTGCGACCTCCTTGGCAATGTTATCAAAAATTTCCTGTGCCCATTCATTTTTAATGAACCCAAGTCGACGCCCCATGCTCTTTAGTTGTTCAACCGAAGGATACGGCAAATTGCGAAGATCAGTCGCGTTCACTTGAGTATGGCCACTAAAGAGACGAAATTTTTCATCGATCCATGTGGTGTTAAGCCACACGATCAGTCCATAAGCAATGTCTTTATCAAGACCATGCTTATCTTGCATAAAAACGTTTAAATGGTTCTCAAACGCGATCTTCGGTAATGCAAAATCTGATGGCACAATCAGCGATGCGACAATACGCCGATCTTCCTCCTTTGCAGAGAAACGCTTTACCGCAACATAATAACCAGACGGAGAAACCATCTTTTCCGTTGCTTTGGACAACTTGAGTGCATTCGGCTTTTTTGAATCTACTGGCCAGCAAACACGATTGTTTCGAAAGTGCACTGGATAAAGCAACGGCACACAATCTGGCTCTATATCCTTGCAAAGAGAATCCTTCGTTCGAAAATCCACGACAGCGCCAGTAGAAACATGCAGTCCAAGGCCTCCTAAAGTCGTGCGGAACGCATCAAACCTACTGTCGGCAATCTTTTCGTCCCCATAGGGAATATTTATGTAATGCTCCGAGTCTTCACTTGACACTATTGCATCAAACGGATATGTTTGCACCTTTATGTCTTGAAACGAACCGTCTGTTGAATGGCTGACGATAACATTGCCCTGCGGACTATTCTTTCTAAGTAACACTATGATGTTCTCTTGTAATACCGACTCGTCCTTGAATGCAGTGTTACGACTTTCAAAAAGATGTATACGTTCAATCGCACAACGGTCAAGCATGAATTGTCGAAATGGTTTGTAATAAGTGCCGTTACAAAAACTGCGCGGGACAATCGCGACAATATGACCACCATCGACCGTCGCAACAATAGCCGCACCCATGAATGCGGTATAAAGATTGACCGTCTCAAGGCCAAATGCACGCGCCGCTTTGCGCTCTTTTGATTCCGCACGAATCTTTTTATACGGCGGATTCATAATTACGTGCGTGTAACGCGGTAAATCACCGTTCTGACTTTCATTTGTGATGCTACCCAAGAAATCTCCAGATATGACATTTGCTTCGCCGCCAATGCAATCAAGCGCCTTCTCCAGATTTGAGCGCAATTCTCCGACAAGATTTCCGTCGATCTCGTATGCGTCAACACTGACTTTGCCAACATGCCACTTCTCCGCTGTGATACGCTCAGCCAATGCACACGACAATATACCAATACCGGCGCCAGGATCAAGTATCTTGATTTCTTGTCTGTCTTCTTTTGGAAAGAGCGCTGCCATAAAGTCTGCTATATGGCCCGGCGTAAAGTATTGGCCCAACTCCTGCTTAACAGCCCTCGGCGTATCCGCCGCATGGCTCATTCTACGACGTTCCATCTCTTCACGCAAAGGCCGCACATCTGAAACTGCTAATGCAACAACACACAGAACAGTCCCACCTATATTCCGTGGCGACTTAGAAATTAGATGAAGCCTTTTGCCTTCGCGTGTTGCGACATGAAGCGTTTTTGCCGGACTCAACATATCATTTTTCCTTCTTTACCATTAGAGGGCTTATACCACAACATCATAGTCCTCAACAAGCCTGTTTATTTCCTTGTCTACAAAGATTTTAAGACTGTGTGTCTGCGACTTCCCAATAATCTGCTCAATCATTTTTAGATTCTCCTTCGATCTTCTCGGTTAAAGTGTTATCCTGCAAAGCATGCTCAATAGTTGCAAAGACTTCGGCTATGTCTCTCTTACGCTTAACTTTGGATGGATTGGCAAATGCGGCAAGAGCCTCGCGCCGGTACTTGTTCATGCGCCGCACGAGCGCCACAAACCCCTTGTAGCTTTCGCTGTCTTTTGCCGCCTCCAGTGAAGTGTATACTTCACCAACCTCACGCGGAAAGTCGCTCGTGAATGACATCTTCCCATCCATCGTTCGCGTAACCATGAGGCGATAGCCGTGAATATTCTCGTAGTAGGCACTTATGCTTTCATCAATGCTAAAACCGCTTGGAAAAATACGCATCGCCCCAGTATTCACTTCATACCGGTGCGCTATCTCGTAATGCACCTCGTCAAGCCGTATCCTCATGACGCCACCTTTCCACATTCGCGATCAGGCCCCGTCAAGCGGTCCTTCAGCAAAACCGCAAGAACCTCTTCCGGAACGTGCCATTCCAGAATGTCTGATTGAATGCGGTTTTTTGTCATTGCGCTTGTCATGATTTTATTATTTGATATGAGAATATTATACCAACTGCTCTCCGCGCGTAAAACGCTTCCCCTTCGCGGTGAGCCGGTACTTCTGCGTGGGCGAGCGCGGCGAATTGGGCTGCGTCATCTCGACAAGCCCGAGCTTCAAAGCCGGTGCGAGGTAGTAATCTGAAAACGTGACACGATCCTTTATCCCGATCGCCTTCATGACCTTCGCACGAGACATTTCGCCTTCAAGCGACTCGATGAGTCGTCGCACGGCACGCGAAAGTGCTATTGATCTTCTTGCAGGGGCCACCTCGTTACTTGCAGGGGCTGCCACTGTCTTACTTATAGGGGCTTTCGCGCCGCTTGTAGGGGTTGAGTCCTCTCTCCACCCCCCTACAAGCAGATAGCGGCTTTGCAGGTTGTTTTCCTCACCCATGAGGGCGTTCCGGAAGAAACGTTCAAGGTACTCGGTCGTCTCTTCGATGCCCTTCGGAATGTTGGAGTAGTTGGCGCGAACCAGGGCATTACGGAAATAGTATGAGTTCTCGTAGAAAATGTCATTATCGACTTCGAATCCAAGGGTACGCAGGTATTTCATGGCGAACACCGAGGTCGTCCGTGTGTTTCCCTCGCCGAATGGATGTATCTGCCAGACACCCGAAATGAACCTGGAGAAATGGCGTACCACCTCATCCATGGAAACGCTCGCGTATGAAAATTTCTTTTCTTCCGAGAAGTCAAAGGCCATCGTCTCGACAAGGCGGAAGCAGCTGGCGTACTGGACTGTATCACCCTTCAGAACCCATTCGTTTTTGGTGATGTTGTAGTCGCGTATTGTTCCCGCATGCTTGTAGATTCCGTCGAAAAGCCTGCGGTGTATGGAAACAAGCTGCTCGGGCGAGAACGAGAACGTCGGCTCGGCGAGTATTCCCGTGATGCGCTGCGAAACGATATCCGCCTCATCGGTGCGCGTCTTCGCGGCCTCCGCGCGAACGGCCTTGGACTTGTAGTATTCGCCGATGATCTTCCCGGCCTCGGCGATGGTAATCTCGCCTTCGATGTTTCGCCGCGCGGTTTCGACGAGATAGGCCGAAGGCGTGAGGCCGTCGACTTTCTGGAGCCCTATCGCCGCCCGCCAGAGTCCGGCGAGTTCCGCTTTCCCGGGCTCCTTCGCCCGCAGATACTCGGAAAGGTCGTCACTCACTTCGCGTCTCCGAGTTTTTTGGTTTCCATCGTAACATGGCCACAATCCCACTTCGCCAATATCGCAGGAGTTATGTACTGCAACTTGACGTCTTCTTCAGTCATATCTGATTTTTCTAAAACCATAAAAAGCTTTTCTCCTTCATCTCCTGCGATATTATACCAGAATCAAACCGACAGCCTCTCTTTCGGGAAAGGCCGTTCCAGAATGTCTGATTGGATGCGGTTTCTTGTCATTACGCTTGTCATGATTTTAGCATTTGATATGCGAATATTATACCAAATATCTCAGATTTTATGCACAAAAAAAGGCGCAAAAACGGCATTACAAGGAGAAAAAGCGAAGCCTAAAAACACTTCGCCTTTTAGGAGAAATAGAACTATATCCGGCAACTTCTGCTGGGGCTAAAAACGCCCCGAAAGGTCTGCCGGCATATTACCCCAAAAATTTCAATATATCCTTCTCTTTTCATAGGACTGATATAAACCACCCGGCATCAACCTGTCGTCATTCCCACTCAATCGTGGCCGGAGGCTTGGAGGAAATGTCGTAGACGACGCGGTTTATGCCGTGCGATCAGCTGCGTGTACTGAGAACCATAGTCGAGAATAATGATCTTATCCATAAGGAAGGGTTTTGAGAGTTTGCATTTACCAAGACATGCGGGTCGGGATGCCAGAGGAACGCATGGCCGACTTGATGTCCGCGATCGTATAATCCCCCGTGTGGATCATGCCCGCGACGATCGCCGCATCCGCATGCGCATCGTTGAAAACCGTGACGAAATGTTCGGGGGTCCCGGCACCGCCGGAGGCGACAACCGGCACGGACACCGCATCGGCGATAAGCTTGGTTATCTCCAGCTCGAAACCGCCGCGGGTCCCGTCCGCATCGACGGAATTGACCACGATTTCGCCGGCGCCGAGTTCCACCGCGCGTTTCGCCCACTCGACCGCATCCATTCCCGTCAGCTCGCGGAAACCGCAGGTCGTAATCTCATAACCCGACGGGCATTTACCGCTCTTGACCGGATCCATCCCCAGCACAATGCATTGCGCTCCGAACGCCTTCGCGCCCTCGGCGATGATGGCGGGATTGCGCACCGCAAGCGAATTCACCGACACCTTCTCGGCGCCGGCGAGAATCACTCTCTCCATGTCGGCGAGCTTACTGATTCCGCCGCCGACCGCAAACGGTATCCGAACCGCCCGCGCCACGGCCTCGACCATGCCGATGTCTATCGGACGGTGCTCCGCCGATGCCGTGATGTCATAGAACACAAGTTCGTCGGCGCCGCCCTCGGAATACCTAATCGCCATCTCGACCGGATCCCCAAGATCGACGTTGTTCTTGAATTTTATGCCTTTCGTCACACGTCCCCTGATGACGTCGAGGCAGGGGATGATACGCTTGGTCAACATGCAAGCCACTCCTTCAGAAGAGCGAGCCCGACACGGCCAGATTTCTCGGGATGAAACTGACAAGCCCACAGATTGCCGCGTTTCACCATCGCCGTGAACTCGACGCCCGCGTATTCGCTCACGCCCACAGTCTCCAGAACGATCTCGGCGTAATATGAATGCACGAAATAGAACTCCTTCATCTGTCCATCTTTCCCCGTCGCCTTTTCGTGGACCTGATTCCAGCCTATTTCAGGAATCTTGAACCCCGCCCTGTCCGGGAAACGGCGGACCCGTCCCTTGAAGACGCCGAGCGTATCGATGCCACCGTTCTCCTCGGAATGCTCGAAGAGAATCTGCATGCCGAGACAGATGCCGAGGAACGGACGCCCCGAAAGCGCGGCGGAACGGACCGCATCGATCAGTCCTGTCCTCTTCAGGTTCTCCATCGCGCTCTTCGCCGCGCCGACCCCGGGGAACACTACACGGTCGGCGGCGGCGATGACTGCGGGATCATCCGTCACTGCCGCCGCCTCCCCGATCGCCGCGAACGCGAGCCGTACGCTCGTGAGATTCCCCGCCCGGTAGTCAACTATCGCCGTCATCGCACAACCCCCGCCTTCCTGAGCTTGTAGCACATCATCCGCGGCGAGACCCCGAGCTCTCGTCCTGCCGCACTTTGATTCCCGTTGTGGACATCGCGTTCCCTGGCGACCGCAGAGGCGATTTCCTTCAAAACCGATATTTCCGATGAGAGCTCAAACTTCATATCAGAGATTATAGCAAATTACGTGCCAAACCTCAGCATGGAATTTCAAAAGATGTAATTATTACATTATATTTCCAGTCAATACGTATGACGGAAGGACCAAAACGGAAGCCGTTTATGACCTCGTCGCAGATGAGAAGTGATATTCCTGGAGTGGACGAACGCAACGTCCATCAACACGGCATCGCCGCCGCCGGATGTATAGTCCTTCGCAGCTTCGAACGAGAGTTCCTCAACCCGCCATGTCTCGACCGCGAACACGGCGGACGCGGCGAATAACACTGCCGCGATTATGCATCCAACCTCAAATCCACCAGCTAACATCAAAAACAACCAACTCGTAACACAAGCTCCTTTTCTTTCATATCTTTAGGTTAGAATATCACTAGAAACCCAAACAAAAGCCCGAATTCGTTTCTCGGGCTTGAACTCAGAACTCCAACTACCCGCTACGATAGCGAGCAAGGGCCATTCACACATCCGCCTGGGCAGGCCATCACCTCGAGGAAGTTAGCGGGGAGCTTACCCGAAGCGTAGAGCTTAAGCATAGCGCAGGTCTTGCGGTCAATGCCGTTGATCTGCTTCGCGGCAAGCTGAAAGCCCGGCAACATAGCCGTGGCCTCGGCAAGAACCGCCTCGGTAACGCCGCAGCTGCGCGCGAAATTGCGGGCTGTCGCGGCGGGGGGACGCCCAATCGGATGGGGCTCGCAGGCTAGCACGTCAATCCTGCGGCCGGCAAGAATCGCGCCCAACTCTTCGAACGAAAGGACAAAATCGACACCCTTGCGGCGGGCTTCGCTGCGCTTTGCAACGCAAGGCCCGATAAAGACCGTCTTGGCGCAGGGGTCGGCCTCACGTGCCATTTCATGGGTATAGACCATCGGACTGGGCGTGAGAGAAACTTTGTCAATCAGTTCAGGCAGGTGCTTGCCGACGAGATTCACGTAAGCGGGACAGCACGAAGTCGTCATAAAGGTCTTCGAATCCTGCTCCATACGCTCGAGAAATTCCGCGGTCTCATGCTCAGTCGTTTTCTCGGCTCCGAGCGCAACTTCGATAACATCGGAAAATCCGGCCTTTGCGCATGCGGCAAGAAGCTGCTCGACCGTTCCGGGGAACTGACGGTCCGCCGCAGGCGCAACCATCGCCACGAGTTTTTCGCCGCGCTTCATCGCCAAGAGTACCGAAACGATTTGGGAGCGCTCCATGACTGCACCGAACGGACACGACATAAAGCATTTGCCGCAGAAGATGCACTTTGAAAAATCAATCTCGGCGACTCCGCGCTCGTTCTTACGGATCGCGCCGACGGGACAAGCCTCTTCGCAGGGCACCGTCGTTTTAACAATCGCGTTATAGGGACACGCCGAAATGCACTTACCGCACTTAACGCACTTGGAGCTATCAATCTGAGAGCGTCCGTTCGTCACCGTTATCGCATTCTTCGGACAGCTGTAGACACAAGGTCTCGCGAAGCATCCGCGGCAGTTGGACGTCGACACGACACGCGCATCGGGACAGCCGCTACACGCCGGCGCACAGACGGAAAGAGGCGCCACCTTTCGCTCAAACTCCCTGTCTTCGCTGATCTCGCGAGGCTCGCCGCCAATAATCTCGTCTAAATATTCACTAAGCGTCTTGGCTTCATCGGTCTCCTCCTCGGCAGAAATACCTAAGAGCGCCATGAGTCTATACTTTAATACCGCGCGATCATGATAGATGCAGCAGCGCGAAGCGTCTGAATCTTTAGGTCGCAGTCTTATCGGAATCTGATCGATTTCCTCTCTGAGAACCCCGTCGTCGAAGGCGCGAACAAGACGGATCAAAAGTTCGCGACGAATGTAGGTAGCGCCGTTAATCATGATTATTCGGCACCCTCGACCAGCTGATTGAGGCGGGCGAGAATCTTCTCGACAGAAGCGTTGCCCATAATCTCAGTTTCGTTGAACATCACATAAGGAGCGCCGCCGAGGTGATCGCGGTCGCAGAGGCCGAGACACGTCCTCGCCTGAATATCAACCTTGTCCTTCAAATTCTCAGGAAGCTCCTCCTCGATATTCATCAACTTTGCGGCGCCCAGAAGATAGCAGGCAGTACCGCAGCAGATTTCAACTTTAATTTTTTCCATAACTGAATTTCCTTGATTGGTTTTTGTAAATATGCCCTAGTAATAGTATACCACAACGTCCTTGCGATAGTTTCGCTCCAGCGCCTGCTGCATATGGCGGATTACCGAACGGCGCAGCTCAAGTTCCTGGGGAATTCCGGGATCCTGATGCGATTCGTTAACCTTAGTGCCGATGACAAATTCGATGCGGTCGTGGCGTATCATGCGCTCAAGTATCATCTTCACCGCCTGCGGCTCACCCTCGGGAGAGCGCATCTCTTCAATCGCCGACAAAACGCGCGAAAGAGTAAGAATACCTTCTGTCACAATACCGATACCATCAATATTGCCAACAGGCGGCAGACCACCGCTCTTACGGATATCAGATAGAGAAACCCTTACCTTCACTCCCAATTCACGCTCGATAATATTAGTTGAAGTCCCTCCGCAGATTACCGTATGATCAGCTCCCAATAGAGCCTGACGCGCATACTCGGCATCATTCTCCCGATAATACGGAGGACCGGTCAAAACCCGCATTACGCGCGGATGGCGCAAGTAGGCTACAACACAGCTGATATCGTCCTTACAGCCGCCAGGAGCGATGTAACGCGCTTCTCGCGCTATCGCCATAGACAAATCACGCGCTGAAATTTCGCCGTCCGCCTCGATACGGCGCTTGGCGAATTCCATCACACCGGAACGACGCCAACCGAATTTCATATCGCGCCTCTGACCAAGTCCCGCCTGAGTAACTCCGTCAGAGCACATAATTATTCTATCGCCCGGGCGAAAATCAGCCTCGCACTCGCGCACCTCGCGGTCGGGCCAGTGGGCCGAGACGACCATCTCATCCTTCAAAGGCTTTATTTCTGTCGTGCCGCGTAAATGAATATAACCGGGATTCCCCATCTCAGTAATCTTGGCGCGACCGCCAAGTCGGAAGTCAAAAAGCGAGAACGTTGCATAACCGATTTTACGCACTTCGCAGACTGGTAGCGAGTCCATGATTATTTCGGCCGCTTCGAGCGTCGGGATGTTCGACTCAAGAAACTTAATCGCCATCGATGTGGTCATGTTCGCCAAAACATGGGCCTTAACACCACTACCAAGACCGTCCGAAAGCGCGGCGAGGTGACGATTCTCGCGCTCAACCGTAAGAAAGCGCACATCATCACCGCACGCGGCCTGGCCAGTCTTGGTAAACTGCGCGGCCTCCATCTCTATGAAGAGAGAATCAGCCATTCAAGTAATCCCCGTTGTCAGACTCGCGAAGACGAACACCCTTAGTCTGGGACTCATAAGCGCCTGCAATTTCGTTGAGCATTACCTCGGTCTCGGCGATATGCTCACCGAAAAGTCGCGCCACCTGCTGAACCGTATAGACATTCTTGCGGATAACCTCGCGCGCCTTCGCGGCGATCTCTTCGCGGCGACCTTCGTTCTGGGTAACGTCTTGGACAACAGCACCGGCAAATTCTCCGCGGGCAATCGAAAAAACGCTTAAGTTGATGATACGGCCGCGCCACTGCTGACGATATTTAACAATTTCACTGCCGTGACCAACGGCGCTTGCAAAAAGGTCAGCGAACTCAGGCAAGAACGACTCGACGTTGAGCCCCTCTAAATTACCGAGCGCGTCAAATTCTTCTAAGGCCCCCGCAAGTTCTGCGAAAAGCCTATTGCACTCGCGAATGGCACCCTTATTATCGACGATAACAACGCCAGCTGGAATATAGCGGATAAGAGCGTTGGAGGTTCTTTCGAAATTGCGCTTAAGCCATGTGTGGCACATGGCCTCTTCAGCCTTACCCGCCAAGAGCGCCTTGGCGAACTCGCGGCATGTCGAATATCCGCACGCGCCGCAGTTAACCTCATCATTTTTGGAAATCTTTCCGACGCGGGCGAGAGCCGAGCGCATAAGCTGCTCATCAGGCTCGTCTTCGACAACAGGCGTTGCGGGATAAGCCGAAACTCCGCAGTGCGAAAAACAGCGCCCGGCGCTCGTGCGGATGGGGCTTACGACATCCGTCTCAATTATCGTAGTAAGCGACGAACCTTCAGGAGGCATCGCAGGACCGTTTATGCATCCGCCAGGACAAGCGAGCACTTCAATAAAAATCTTGCGGCCGCCCATCTTTTCGGCAATCGTCGCAGGATCGACACCATAAAACAGGCGTCTTAAATTATCAAGCCCGGAAACGGAAATATAACGAACAGCATCGGAGGCGTCGCGAAGAGTATCGTTCATGCCGCCTTCAACAGAATAGAATCGCCCTTCTTCGGCGAAACCCATCGCCGGCTCAAGCGTCTCTTTCAAGGAAATATTCTTATCTTCCAAAAGTCTTTCAAGCGCAGGGAAAATAAGCGCGAGAGAAAGTTCGCTAGAATACGAATCGGCCTCGGTCTTTTTAGCCGCGCAGGGCCCGAAAAAGACAACCTTCGATTCGGCTCCGAACTTCTCCTTAAGCTGACGGCAATGGGCGCGAACGGGCGAAGGCAGCGGCGAAATAAACGGCGCGAACTTCGGCAAGTACTTCCGGATCATATCGACCGCCGCGGGACATGCGCTCGAAATAACGAGCGGAGACGACGTCTGAGCGAGAAGTCGCGAAACGTGAGCGCTTACCGATTCGGCGCCGTGCGCCGTTTCGCTTACTCCCGCGAAACCGGCGCGAACCAATGCCGCAGTTAACTGCTCAATCTTCACACCCTTAAAATAACCGGTAAAACTCGGAGCGATTGAAGCGTAGACTTTAGCGCCCGAAGAGAGCATATCCTTAAGTCTAGCCAAATCGCTCCGAATTTTCTTGGCATGAGCGGGACACACCTTAACACATTCACCGCACGAGACGCAGGCCTCGGGGATAACGCTCGCCTTACCGCCGATTATGCGGATCGCCTTTACGGGGCAATGACGGACGCACTTGTAACAATCCTGACAGCCGTTTTCAGTCGTGTAAACCGGTGAAGTCTTCTGCATATCGCTCCTTTAGCGTGAAGCCGGGAATAATTCTTCAAGCAAATCGGTCATAACGCCCGCGTCAACCTGGGTATGAACCTTATCGTTGACGATAACTATCGGGCCCGCGGCGCAGTTGCCGGTGCAGAGGCTCGCGCCCAAGACCACATCAACTTCGTCGCGGAGACCGCGCGCGGCGAGAAACTTCTCGCACAATTCGACATTTTTCTCGTTGCCGCGCGCAAAACATGAACTGCCCATGCAGATCGTAATTGTAGGCCTACTCATAATCGACTACGCTAGCCCAGTGAAGGAGAAGCTCGTGATTCTTGGCGCTCTGCTCCTTGGAGGATTCAGCCGCCGCGACGATCGGAAGATACTTCTGAACATCGGCGATCTTAACCTTAAGAGCTTCGCACGCGAGAGCCATATACTTCTCGGCGGCGGCGACATGGCCGGAGAGCCAGAAGAGAAGGTACGTGCGAGCGACGTCGGCAAGAGGATCGCCAAGTCTTACGTGGCTCCAGTCGATAACGCGCCAATCACCGTTCGGGGTGATGATGACATTCGTCGGATTAAAATCGCCGTGGCAGAGCGCCTTGCCGCGAGGCATCGACTGAAGCCTCATGTGAAGATCGTAGCGCGTCTCCTTCGGTAGAGCCGAGGCGGAAATCTGCTTGTCGAGCTTATCGGCGAGGTTGCCCATGCGCTCGGAAGTCTTGGAGAAGATTTCGCACTGAATGGCGACAAACTCCTTCAAGTAGCGCATAAGATTTTTCTTGTCACCGGCCATCGTCTCGGCGAGAGTCTTGCCCTCAATCCACTCGCGGCGGATGCACCAGTGATCGCGGATCTTAAGAACTTCAAGAACCTTCGCGACGGGAAGTCCGGTCTCGGCTGCGCGGGCCTCGTTCATCGCCTCGTTAAGAATGGCGCTGACCTTGTAACTGGGCCCGAAAATCTTAAGGACGCTGTCCTTGTCTTTCGTCACAACCTTGTCGGTACGCTCAAGAAGAACATTGGCGGCCTTCTTAACAACAACCTTCTTGGCGGTCGCCTTAGGCGCGCACTTTTTAGTCTCTGTTTTCTTTTTCATTTTAAATCTCCTTATTAATCTTTTTTCTAATCATTTGGAGCTGAGAGCTTGGAGCTGAAAGCTTGGAGCTTGGAGCTTAGAGCTTAGACATTCTTATGCTTACCATAGTAGGCGTTAAGATACATCTGCTTGATTTCCTTCATCATCGGATAACGCGGATTGGCGCCCGTGCACTGATCGTCGAAAGCCTGCTCGGTCATTTCGTCGAGACGTGCGAGGAAGTCCTCCTCATTCGGGACGTAATCGCGGATCGTGGGCTTGATGCCGACGCGCGCCTTGAGATCCCTGATGGCGGTGATGAAGTTCTCAAACTGCTCGGCCTTGTTGCGGCCGCGAATGCCGAGAGCCGTGGCGATTTCGAGGTACCGCTCAAGACCGTGAGGATGGCCGTACTGAGAGAACGTGCCCATCTTGCGCGGCACGGGATCGGCGTTGAAGCGAAGCACTTCTTCCATCATAAGCGCGTTGGCGATACCGTGAGGAATGTGGTGGAACGCACCGAGCTTGTGAGCCATCGAGTGCATTACGCCGAGGAACGCATTGGCGAAAGCCATACCGGCGATCGTGGCGGCGTTGGCCATCTTCTCACGGGCGACGGGATCGGCGCGCTTTTCAACGGCCGCGTCATAGCAGGCGGGGAGATACGTGAAGATCGTCTGGAGCGCACGAATGGCAAGACCGTCGGTATAGTCCGTCGCGAGCATCGAAGCGTAAGCCTCGAGAGCGTGGGAGACAGCGTCGATACCCGAGGCGCTCGTAAGGCCGGGAGGCGCGGACATCTGCATATCGGCGTCGACAATCGCCATCGTAGGCATAAGCTCGTAGTCGGCGAGAGGATACTTGGTCCCCGTCGTTTCGTCGGTGATGACGGCGAACGGAGTTACTTCGGAGCCTGTGCCGGCCGAAGTCGGGATGCAGACGAACGACGCCTTAACACCCATCTTCGGGAAGCGATAGACGCGCTTGCGGATATCCATGAAGCGCATCGCCATATCGTTGAAGTCGGCCTCGGGGTGTTCATAGAGAACCCACATGATCTTCGCCGCGTCCATCGCGCTTCCGCCGCCAACGGCGATGATGACGTCGGGATTGAAGCCGGCCATCAGCTTGGCGCCCTCCTTAGCGCAAGCGAGCGTCGGATCAGGCGCAACGTTCGAGAAAGTCGTGAACATGATGCCCTGGGCCGCGAGAGACTTCTCAATCGGCTTGGTGTAGCCGTTGGCGTAGAGGAAGGTGTCGGTTACGATGAACGCTCGCTTCTTCTGCATTTCTTCACCGAGTTCACGCAGCGCGAGCGAGAGGCAGCCTTTCTTCTGGTAGATTTTCTCCGGCGCGCGGAACCACAACATGTTTTCTCTTCTCATAGCAACCGTCTTGATATTGATAAGATGTTTAACGCCTACGTTCTCCGAAACGGAATTCCCGCCCCAGCTGCCGCAACCGAGAGTGAGCGACGGGGCGAGCTGGAAGTTGTAGATATCGCCGATGCCGCCCTGCGAGCTCGGGGTATTGACGAGAATGCGGCAGGTTTTCATGCGGGAAGCGAACTCGGCGACCTTTTCCTTTTCGTTGATCTCGTCGAGATAGATGGAGCTCGTGTGGCCGTAGCCGCCATCGGCGACGAGTTTCTCCGCCTTCTGGAAGGCGTCCTCGATATCCTTGGCGCGATACATCGCAAGCACGGAAGAGAGCTTTTCGTGGGCGAACTCTTCGGAGAGTTCAACGCTCTCGACTTCACCAATAAGAATCTTCGCGTCGTCGTCGACCTTAAATCCGGCGAGCGCGGCAATCGTGACCGGCTTCTGGCCGACGATCTTGGCGTTAAGAGCGCCGTTGATGAGAATCGTCTTGCGGGTCTTCTCGAGCTCGGCGTTGCTGAGGAGGTGGCAGCCCATCTTGCGGAAAAGAGCCTTGACCTCGTCGTAGACGCTGTCGAGAACGATCACGCTCTGCTCCGAGGCGCAGATCATACCGTTGTCGAAAGTCTTGGAGTGGATGATCGAGCTGACGGCGAGAGTCAAGTCGGCCGTCTCGTCGATGATGGCGGGGGTATTGCCGGCACCGACGCCGAGAGCGGGAGTACCCGAGCTGTAGGCGGCCTTGACCATGCCGGGTCCGCCAGTTGCGAGAATAAGATCGCTCTCCTTCATGAGGAGGTTCGTCTTGGGGAGCGACGGAGCGTCGATCCAGCCGATGATCTCCTTGGGTGCACCAGCTTCGACGGCTGCGTCGAGAACGATCTTCGCCGCGGCAATCGTCGCGTTCTTCGCACGCGGGTGGGGGCTGATGACGACGCCGTTGCGGGTCTTAAGAGCGATAAGGGTCTTGAAGATGGCGGTCGAAGTCGGGTTTGTCGTAGGAATGACAGCTCCGATAACGCCGACAGGCTCGGCGATCTTCTCAATACCGGCGGCCTCGTCGCGGTCGATCACTCCGCAGGTTTTGACATCCTTGAAAGCGTTGTAGATAAATTCGCTGGCGTAGTGGTTCTTGATGATCTTATCTTCTACAACGCCCATACCGGTTTCTTCGACAGCCTGCTTCGCGAGCGGGATTCGGGCGCGGTTGGCGGCGAGTGAAGCCGCCTTGAAGATCTCATCTACCTTTTCCTGAGAATATGTCGCGTAGATTTTCTGCGCCGCTCTAACGCGCGCAATGGTTTCCTGAAGTTCCGCGAGTCCGTCGTCCTGAACGGGAGCGGGAATGTTTGCGCTTTGCATTTTCTTTATCTTTCCTCTTTTTTACTGTCCGAAGAACCCTTCTTCAGACGAATTGGCGCGTAGTATAGCACTTTTTATATCGGTAATCAAGTAGCGATATTAAAATATTTAATATTTTTTTATCATTGACAAACACACGCTTAATTCACGCATCTAATTCACGTATCATCTCTGCAAGACTATTGAATAGTGCAGTTGTTTTAATGTTGCCAGTGCATCAAAACACATCGCAAGTCATTTCTTCTAAACCTTCTAACCTCCAACCAACTCCCAACACTTCCCCATTCCTCATTGGTATTGAAAACTGGTACTGGCAACACTTTCACATCCTGTCCACCGTAGCCTTGGCGAAGGTGGATGGCAACATTCCCTAGCGTCCACAAATCAACACTCATCTCCACAAATCTGATTTATGAGAATTGGTGTCACTTTGTGGATAAGATTTTCGTGCCCCTCTACATCACTTCATCTGCACACGGAATGTAAACATAAAAAATAGGTCGTTTGATGGCTCGCGCTAAGTTCGCCAAGTCCGCGAAGTTTTTGCGGCGGAGCTGCAACAAAAGCTGTTGTGGCGGCGACACTAAAACGCCGCACAAGTGGTGCTACACGAAAAAGGTTGGAAAGTTTAGTAGATTTTGAAGGTTTAGGGGTAGTTCGTATTCGAGAACCATTCCCAGTTCCCTATTCCCCGTTCCCCTCATTTTCGTGTTATTTCGTGACGGCGAAGCCGTTTCGTGTTTGCGGCAGGTGACGCCCCCCCGATAGGGTGAATCGGAGATGGACGCACAGCCGAGGCGAAGCCTCAAGGTGTGTGCGGACAACTACGATTCAATCGCGCATTGCCACGATTCGTCACCGCCGCAGATTTTGTGGTCGCGCAGAGCGCACAAACGGCGCGAGGTGCGCGAAACAAAAAAGCCCACCGTTGGTGAGCTTTTTAATTAATGTTGCAAATAAAACGCAATCCCGCTTTCAGATGTTTTATACTGAACTAAAAGACTTCTAATTCCATAGGGGGTTCGACACCAAGAATATCAAATAACATTTCACAATCTGTCGGCGACAAATTATTAGCTTTAGCCAACATCAATTCCTCTTGCCAATCAGGTGAAATACGTAGATACTTGCGAGCATAAAAATCGAACTTGATATATGCAAGAAAGTAATGAAATACCCCACGATCTTCTACCATCAATGCTGCATTGACATATTCAATGGCTTTTTTAATATTCGCCATAGGAGTAAGAAATGCTTTCTTGCCCTTCAGCAACGAAACTGCAGCATAGAAGGATGCTTCAGGATTGTCTAAATTCTCTTCTATTGCTTCCTCAAACCGTTGCAATGCCTTGTCGTAGAGTTTCAGCTTGAGATAGCATCCGCCGATGGTGAATTTCATGTCGGCGGCAAGTTCTGGCGACACGCCGTCCCTCAAGTCTTTATCCAGCGCACGTGACAACTTGTTGAGCGAAGGCAAGTCCTGTGCATATACGCTGTTGAAACTTGTAATAACAATTGCCTTGCCACAACAAGGACACTCTGACATGGCTGGCGCAAGTGCCTCACAACATCCGCTACACTTCATGTCAACGACTTTTACTGCCATTTTATACTGCCTTTCTTTGTTTGTTGTTTACGTCAATTACTTGTAAAGCGCTATTTGTCGTTCACGTTCGCGAACGAGATCAATACCTTCCCCGGCAATGGTTTCCAGACTCTTAGGATCTCCGTTCCCAATAGCAGATTCTATGTTCGCGACATGCGAACGTATCTGGTCTTCAAGCATGGAGACCTGGGGGATTGTCCGTATGGACGCGCCAAAGACCGCATCGCGAAAACGCTCTATGCTTCGTCGCATATCCCTCGACGGCACACGTTGCATGGCAAGTTCAAGCCTACCAACGCAATCCTTTATGAAGAATGCGTCACGTCGATTACGCTGTTCGTTTGCCTCCGTATGAGACTCCGCATTCATCAGCAACAAATAATGGAAAATATAAAATCCGATAATGATGGCATGAACAATAACAGGGAAAGTGATGGTGGAATTGTTTATAAGAATCAATATCACACCCCAAATCAAAGACGCCGTGAAATAACCGTACGCGACCATCATCTTCGGATAGACATGCACAACGCTCCCGCTTGAATCAAATCGGTTGAAGGAAAGCGAAGACACGCAGAACAACAGATATGACAGGTGGATTCCTACATACGACACCCATCTCGCAGGCGTATGGTTCTCGATCATGTTGAAATACAAAACGTTGAACACCAATATTACAACGAGATAGAGCGCAATTTTCGCGATTGAATTCTTTTGCATTTTCAACTCCTTTCCTGTCAGCAGACCTTAGTTCCGCAGTTCGGGCAGAACTTGAATCCGGCCGGGACATTCGCTCCACAGCCTGAACACGTAGCACTCTGCGGCAGAGGCTGTCCGCAATTCCCACAGAATTTCCCACTTCCGGCAATCTCGCCGCAATGCGGACACACGGTTTGTGGAGCAGATGCAGACGCGGGAGTTGCCGTCTGCTGCGGCGATGCCTTGGGGGCGAAACGCGATGGTCCAGAAGGAAAAGATGGCGGTTGTTGCTGCGAGGGAGCTTGCATAGGCGAGAACATGGCGGCAGCCATGTTGCCCATCACGCCACCAGCAACCATCCCCATGCCCAATCCCGCACCAGTTGCCGCAATGCCACCTGCACCGGGGTTATTCACCATGTCTCTCATTATGTCCCGTGCTTGTATTCTCTGCCAATGTTCCCCTTGTATATTTATCTGCTGCATCTCACCAAGTGCCTTTTCTGCCATCTCCATCTGGTGAAGGCCAAAAGAAGCACGCCTCTTTTTGTAATCCTTGAACTCATCGGTTTCAAGAACATTCAATGTCGTCAGGTAAAAGTTCTCAAGGAGCATCCCGAATTTTCTAAATCCGTCGTCAAGAATGGTTTCTAATTTTTTGGCAATGTCAGGAAGGAACTTCTGCACGCCAAAAATGCCATTTTCCACACTTTCTATTACGGCTGCTATGTTGCTCTTTACGAAAGCATCCAGTTGAGGACGGATGACCTCCTTATTTACTTCTTCCTTAGTCCGAGGCTGATCCCATCTTATTGCCGTTCCTTGAGAGTCCTTTGACAAGAAAAGCTTGGGGTCTTGAATGCTTACTGTATAATTTGCCTGTGCCTGAAGTTCTACGGGAACATTTATAAAATCTCCACCCGGAAGAAATGGCGGCATGTGCATTTCCACTGGAATGGGAGTCTGTGTTCCCCACCGAAGATTTGTCATTGGCTTTTTGTTGATAAAGAAAACCGTATACTTGTATGAGTTCTCTCCTCCGGAGAAAGACGCACGCAATCTGTCAAGAAAAGGATAGTTGCTGGTCGTAAGCGTGTAACGCCCCCCCGAAAACGATTCAACCAGTTTCCCATTATCGAGAAGCAAGGCGACATCATCCTCGTTTACCTGCAAGATACTGCCGTTGCGGAAATCCTCAGTTGGATGCCGCCATATCGGATATGCTCCAGTTCCCTGCTCACGTGCAATGACTTGATATGCGTTGTGAAGGTTTTTTATGCTTGAGAAGAGTCCCATCTCGTTTCCCTTTCTGTCTGTTGACCGTTAAAAGTCATCTTTCGTTTACCCGTTGCCTAAACCATGCATCAGCCACAGCGTCGCGTTGACCTGGACGATCGTTTGCCTCCATGCTCGGATCGGTCGGCGGCGGAACATCACCGGAACCCATGCCCGCTCCATTATCAGACGCTTCCGCGAGTCTGTCTTTCAACCCGCCGCCTGAGGTGCCATCGTCTGACGCCTCCTTGTAATCACCTAGCTTGTCGGTGTCTGGCACGACAATCTGGCGCGCGCCGCCTTCACATTCCACGACATCCGTTCCATCGGAATCTCTAGCAGGGGCCACATCACTGACATACGCCGTTGTCGGCTCTTCGACTTCGCGATGCGAAACCGTGTCGGCAGAGCGTTCTCCAATCACGGAACCATCCTCTGGGTTCCTTTCATATTCAGGCAGCGCGTATTTATCTTTGACAGCATCCTCATCTATGTTTCCAGACTCATCCATTACACCCTGTTTTTTCAATTCGTCATCAGTCGTGTAATAATTGCTTCCCTCGTTGAAACGGTGGTCGCTATCCTCAACCCTTGCCAATTCTGTCCCCTCGTCCAATGTAACCTTCTCCCATCCCTCGCCGGAGGATATAGTATCCATTGCTTTGTCATATAATTCACGGTGTCGGTCATCGTCTTGCCCAGCTTCGGCCACATCATTTTTCATCAAGTCGTCATACATCTCATTGGCGACCTGAGCTTCACGATAAACCTCGTCAGTGACTTCTTCCGATGGTTCTACAAGCGATTCGAACTTCCCCGAATCATTCTCCTCCCTCTCGTCATTTGATTCTGGCGGCATTTCCGTCTCCTCCAAGGCCGCCGCATCTTCTGTCGCCAATTCTTCTTGGGGGGAGGCATCAACGGACTCGTCCAACGGTTCTGCAGTTTCGTCATCAGCAGATTCTTGCGTTTCTTGTGACTCCGACTCCTGCTCTGCCTGCTCTTGCGCCTCCCGTGCTTCACGGTCGGCTTGTTCCTGCGCCTCGCGCTCCGCCGCCTCCGCCTTGGCCTGTTCTTCTTCTGCCTCTCGCAGGGCTTCTTCGCCCGCCTTCTCCGCCTCGAGCGCGGCGCGTTCCGCATCTTCGCTGGCCGATTCCGCTTCCTTCGCCTGCTCTGCCGCCGCCTCTGCCGCCTGTTCTGAGACTTCCTGCGCTTGTTCGGATGCCGCGTCTGCCGCACCCGCAGCATCGCCTGCAGCATCAGCAAGCGCTTGTGCGTCACTTGCAGCATCCTTGGCCTCGTTCACCGCGGCATCCACGGCGGCGGCATCCGTCATATCAACATCTTTAAGCCGTTCCACCGCCTGCTCTGCATCTCGCGCCGCCGCCGCATCGTCCGCCGTGTCGGAAGCCGCATCGGCCTTCTCGTCAGTCGCATCCTCGACTTTCTCGGCCTCTTCAACCGCCTCTTCGGCAGCAGCTACATCCTCTTCAATCGCCGCCTCTTCCTCCTGAACCTCTTTCTGAAAATCTTCCGCTATCGCATCTTCCGATGCCCCGTCTTCAATCGGTGCGTCATCGTCTGCCGACACATCCTCCGCAAGCGGCTCAGACTCTGCGGCGCCATCATCAGACCAGGAGTCAGACATGTCGGAGCTCTCTTCGCTCAACTCGGAAAATGAATCTTGTGAATCGTCATACGAAGCGTCAGATGAAGAATCCGAGAAAAAGTCGCCTGAAGAGTCGGACGAGGTGGCAGATGAAAAATCAGAAGAGCTATCCGACGACACATCGGATGAGGTGTCAACACTTGAAGAGCTGTCGTCCGTATCGTCGCACATGGGTTACACCCTCCTTTCTAGCGTTGCACGTATCGTTGCATCTGAAAGTTTTATGGAGGTTTCGTATTTGATCTTTCGCAAAAAATGCATCCTTGCGCATTTCGCAAGCGGCTTCGTAAGCGGTTCATCATTTAACTCTGCGGCAATCAGCCGGGAGATATGGGAGTACACGTCCCTCAATTTCTTCTGTTCACTCGTTTGCAACGTGAAGTTGCGGGAATAGATGCGCCTTGCGATTTCACGGGCAAGGGCACGGCAGCTGAAGTCGCATCTGCCTCCGCACTCCGCCGCATACGCACACTCGGGGTACGGCATGAGCATCTTCTCCTTACCGTTCCAATAGGTCGTGCGTTCCTTGATGGATTCGTCTGAGAGGGAAATCGAAATGTTGTTGGCCGCTCGATAGTCCTCGGTCTTTACCTCTTCTGGCTCTTCAAGACGGTCGAAGAAAAGCATAGCCTCGCCAGGACGCAGACGCGCCAAGCGTTGAGTCTGAACCTCCGACATGTTGGTGCTGTCTGAAAGTATCTCCTTGTCCTCTCGTTCGACAAGACGAAACGCCAACTTGATGTTTGTGAGCGCAACGACATCCGTGCCGACTTTGCGCGGCGACTGGTCTGCAACTACAAGCCCGACGCCATATGAGCGAATCTCGGCAAGCATACGTTTCACCAATCCCTTGGCGATTGCGCTTGGATCGGCAGCCCCCTCGCATACTTTTGAGTCTGAATCAAGCAACACATGCGCTTCTTCAAGCAAGATGACATTGCGGAGCTTGCCATCGCCGACATAGTTCCTATTGACATACGACAATATACTCAACAAAAGTAACGCAATGATCAATGCCTTCTGGTCGCCGTTTTCGATTGCCGCAAGCTCTATGATCGTTGGCTTTGTAAGAATGTCCTCTATAGGTACGCTGCTGTAGTTATCAAACAGGTTGACGAGGCTGTTGAGCCGCACAAGGCCCGCCCGTCCAATGTTCTTTGCATCGCCCGTATAGCCAATTGCGTCAAAAGTATGTTGAAAGGCCTTGATGAAGTCCTGAATGTTGAAGATATTCCCCTTGTCATCAGTCGTGTAGGTATCGAGCCAGCGGAAGTCGGAATAGCAATTGTTCACCGCCTCTTCAAATATCTTATCCAGAGGCGTGGACATCGTAACTGCCGCCGCAAAAGCTGTCTTAAGGACTGATTTGTAACTTTCAAGCGTCACGTTCTTTGGCGGCACAAACGGATTGAACACGAATGGCGATATGAAATTCTTTCCGGGCGTAAACACCTGAATGTCAGGGATGCTCTGTATGAGCGCTCGGTATTCATTCTTGGCGGGTTCAATAACAAGGAATGGAATACGGTGCTGTTTCCAGAGGCGGTCAAGAAGACTCACAGAAAACGTGGTTTTGCCAGATCCGGGGGTTCCGACGACAAGCATGTGCTTCGTTAAATCGCGTAGCGAAAAACCTATTGTGTCACCTCGTGATGAACTTTTTAATCGTCCAACTGTAATATCGCCCGCATTGATAATACCATCGGCGTAAGTCTTGCCATCTTTCCCCGCCTTGTTTACGACAAGGCCTGCAGAGACAAGTGGGCTGCCGATGGGAAGACGAAAGAAAGTTGAAGCCTCCTCCGCCGTGATAACAAACGGCAACCGCCAAAATGGCGCATACGATCCTCTGCGCTCAGTTTGCCAAATTTCGGGACGACGATCTCGTTCTATTAGGTATTCATTCGCAGCCCATGGAAGCGAAAGCACAAGCCCCCTGAAGTCGAAGTCTTGTTGAGGAATATCGACGAACCGCCCGGCAACATTGCCATCCGATGCGCCGTTGAGCAAGCCATACACCGCGCTTGACACGGCACCGACAGCATCCTTCTGCCCCATCACGAGAACATTGTAGGAGAACAGCGGGGCGTTTTTCTGCGCGGAATAGTATTGGTAAAGCCCCGATTCCTTTTCTGCTAGCGCAAAGGCCACATTACCCATACCCTGGTCTCGAATTCCTTTGCTTAATGTTCCAAGCGCAGTTGACATTCGATCAATAGCCACCGTTTCTTGCGGGGAGAAGGATGTCGGAATCAACTGGAACGAAACTGCACATCCCGGATAATCTGTGAGTGTGTTACTGATCCGGCTCAAGTCAAGGTCATTCACTAGAATACGGTCAAACGAATAGCACTCCGGCAAAACCTGATTCTGTAAGGAGGTAACAGTTTCATCTCTGCAAAATGCCTTGCATACACCTTCCGTCACACGACTTATCTCATTTTCAAGTTCAGAAAATTGGATTTCCTTGAACTCGTACTTTCCAAGATTCAACGACGAACGCACGATTGCGAGCATATCAGAAAGACCAGCTTCCAGTGCGCCCTTGTCAGCATGAATCATGCGCAGAATGACAAACAAACGGATGTTAGCCCGATACGCCTGGTTAACGGCCTCGCTTGTAGTCCAAAGGATTTCAATACTCGCATCACTGACAGCGACATTCTTGCATCCTTGGAATATCTGTCCAAGAAGATTTTCAGCATCTCGCCTGTATGCCACAACAAGTGCTGACGCCGTCTTATCAGGGTCTTCACCCCCACCCCCGATGATTGAAACATCGGGGATGGAAGTGATTTCAAGCGACAGCGCACCAGCAAACTGGCCGTCAGCAAGTTCTATGCTTGATATGCTCATGCCGATTTGCTTGATAGCACAAATTATGACAGCTTCTTCTGCTTGAGCAGGGCGCGCATCGCTTTACAGGCTTCGTCGGCAACTCCAGTGTCATAGACCGAGCAGACCGTGGCTTCGCCCCCCGTGTTCCGCAAGACAAATGTCTCGGAATGCGCACGCAAAGTAGGATGCGGCTTGCCTGTTTGACGGTCATAAACCTGTTCATCTTGCGATTCCGTCTTAACGCTGACAACATCTTTGTAGAAATACTCTTCTGTACCCTCCCGATAGAGATCGGAAATAAGCGAGAATATCCTGTAATAGAAGTGAATGGAATGTTCCGAGAAATAAAAACCAGAAACCTTCACTTCTGGAGAACGCCAGCATCCATCTTTCCCTTGCACATCTTGAATTCCCTTTAAATCTCCTCCCAGGACGGTCTTTCCAAGTTGGTATCCCCAAAACTCAATCGGCTTTGCCATGTTGACCTCTTCTTCCTCGATTCCCAGTTTCGTCAATGCACGAGATTTGAGATCGTCAAGAGCTGATGACGCTTGCGCGTCTATTTCAGCGGCAGTAGGTCGGCCGCCATACTGCAAGACTCCGACAACCACGGCGAGTACAATTGCCAGAATGCCCACTACCGGCTTAGTCAGAATGCCGATAATGCCTACTGCAACGAGGAGAAGAAGAAACTTCGGAGACGGTTTCGCCTTGAAGAACTTCCTATTTTTTTTATAGTCCATTTCTGTTTTCCTTTGTTTGTTTCCGCACCTTACTTTGAAAAGACAAGCCACCAAAGGCGCGAAAAAGAAAACGTGGCGTGCCTTACAAAATCCATGTTTCAGAAGAGGCACGACCAAGCGCCCTATGAAAAACACGAACAGAAGACACGCCACGCAGAATACACTACGTGACGCATCTCACATATCCGGCTCTTCATATGAAATTTTGGTCGTTTTCTTCTGAAGCCAAATACGCAAGATTGCGTACGTTGTATGGGTTAGCTTTCGCACCCCATACATACTCTCACTCCGGAGCGAGCGGCGCGTTGAGGACAACGCGCCCTACCGTTTCATCCGTGGAGAAGCCGGCCACTATCCTCCTTCGCTCTCCGAGACTACGGAGGACTGGCGACCGGTATATCGTTTCAATCAGTTCTCTTTTCTTCCTTTCATTGTCTGGTTACTGATGTGAAAATTGTTGTTGCATATTATACACCAATATCGACCTTCGATGCAAGACTTCGTCGATTTCTCGTAGCCACCAATGGACCCTCGCAAACTATCACTGTACAACAGTTGCTCATTCGACTAACCGATTACACATCTCGGGCAATCGGTCAGTTTTCCCGCCAGAACTCCCTTAAATACTCGGCGTAACCCCAGGACAGCACCGTCCGCTCTCCTTCCGCGGCGGAATAAAGCACCACATCGGGATGACGGATTCCGTTGAACCAGCTCTGCTGCGCGAACGAATAACACCCGAGCCCTCCGAACACCACCGTATCGCCGATCTCAAGCGGCCGCTTGAACCGGTATTCGCCGATCACGTCTCCGGCAAGACACGAGACGCACCCGAGAATCGTCGTGCGTCCCGATTCCGACTGCGCCGGTTCCAGCACGTCGGCCCGCATATCGAAAAGCAGCAGATCGGTCGCATGGCACGACGCCGACACGTCCAATACCGCGATATCCTTATCTTTGCGGCGGATCACATCGAGAACGTGCGCGACGAGCGACCCCGAATACCTCACCATGTATTCGCTCGGCTCGATCATCACCTCAAAATCCCCGAGCGCCTTGAGCGCCTTCACCGCGGCGACCGCCCGCGGCGTCGCGAACGCAGGATCGTTCACGACCTCTCCGCCGCCGAGGTTGATCCAGCGAAGCCGGGGGCAGAGAGCCGAGAGTTTAGACCCGGCGATGAGCC
>JAZQGX010000292.1:0-3714 GCA_045540275.1 Kiritimatiellia bacterium
AGATAGCCTTCAGGCAGGCTGGCATTCCCTTTGTTCGCGAGGCGCAATGTCCGATTTATTTCCGAGGTGTGAAGATCAATCGGAATTATGAGGCGGATTTTGTTTGCTATGGAGAAGTGATTCTTGAGTTCAAGGCGGTGAAGTGCTTTGCGCCAGAGCACAAGGCGCAGTTGATCAATTATCTCAAGGCGACACGCATTCCTCTTGGGTATCTCATCAACTTTCACGGTGAGAGGCTGACTTGGGAGCGAATCGTCTATACGCCCGGAGGATGTAAACCGCAGACCAACGCAGACGGGCCTTCGCTAACGCTCGGCCAGGGAAACGCAAGCGTTAGCGCAGCGTCGTCTGCGAAAGTCTGTGGTTAAATGGCGTTGGCGATGGCTGAAATGAAAGGAAAAACACATGAATACGCGAAAGATGTTTGCGCGGGCCGTCGCAGGAGCGGCGATGGTGCTGTTGACGAATTGCACATGGGGTGCGAGTTCTGCCGACTGGTTCCCTGTGTCTGTCTGCCTCACGATGGCTAGGCCAATACCGCCATTCCCGTGCGACAATGTGGCGGGATTGTCGTTGTGCTTGCTAAGTGGAGAAGATTGTCCTGTCTATGGGTTACAGGCAAGCTGTCTAAGCGGATGCGCAGAGTCAATATACGGTGTCCAGATAGGTGCTGGTGATCAATGTGCGGATGACGTTTACGGGCTTCAGATTGGTGGCGCCAACGTGACCACAAACTTGCGGGGCGTTCAGGTCGGCTGTCTGAATGCGATGCAAGGATGCGGTCTTCAAGTCGGGGCTTGGAATATTGTCGACCAGGCTTCGTGCGTTGTTCAGATTGGGGCGATGAATTCACATTTCTGGAAAATGGATGCGACTCAAAGTTCCGCGAATTCGTTACAAATCGGCATCGCTAATCGAGCAGATGGAGGTTTCCGTTTGCAGATTGGCGGACTCAACCTTTCAGATGATGGCTCCTGCTTTCAAATCGGGGTCTTGAACTTTCACAACGGTTGGATAACCCCAGTGCTTGGTTGGTCATTCAAGTAGCCGCAACAATGCAATCGAAAGGAGCGAACTCATGAATACGCGGATGATGTTTGCGCGGGCCGGCGCGGGAAGGTTTTTGGACAGGATTAACAAGATTAACAGGATTGCGGGAAAGGTTCTCAATCCTGTCAATCCTGTAATTCCTGTCTAAAACAAATACCGGAGGAGTAGCGAATATGTAGAAGCTAATAATCATAGTTTCAGTATCGTTGCTGTGGTGTTCGCTGCTGTTCATGATGCTGTGCAGTGGGTGCGCATGGTTGAATGGAGACAGGGAAAGTCCTTCGGCCGGTTGCCATAGGCTTACGCTCGGTAATACATTCATGACGATTTGCGATACCGAATATTCCCTGACGACGAACAACATTCCGTTTGCGCTTATGTTGAAGCGAAGCAACACGCCGTATGAATTTGCTTTTAACTTATCGACTGATTCTGTGTTGCGTGTCGAGATTGCAGGAGTGGAGTTCGCATTTACCAACCGTGTGGTGACCATGCGAGGAGCGGATGTGACGGGAATTAAAAAGATTGAGAATTTCACTGATGGAATGGATTTTTGCAGTGGATGGGTTAAATTTGGCATTTGTCACGACCGAGACCATTCACTGTCGTTTATGTTTAGTGCTGCACCAGGTCGTCTTGCCAAGCCAAGCTATGTGAGGTATTGTCCGCCGAACGCAGAAAATGCTCCAGGACCTGTTCCGTTCCGAATACTGGAGTGCGTTGGCGTAAGATCTCGCCATTTGTCAAACTGGTATGATTGGTAGGAATTTGAAAGGATATATGTCAATGAGCAGATCCATAATGGTGGTGTTCGCCTCTGCAGAGTGTGGCGACGATGAACCGCAGGCGAACGCAGACAAGTGCGGCGCGCGGGGCCTTGCGGCTGCTTCGCAGTTCGGGCTTCGCCCTCACCCAACCCGACCGCTTCGCGTCGGGCGCATCTACGCTTGCGCAGAAAAGAAGGCGAGCGTAAGCGAAGCCTTGTCTGCGCAAGTCTGTGGTTAAAACGCAAAGAGGTATTAACAGGATTAAGAAAGGAGCGGAAGCATGAAGACGAAACGGCTAATGGCTCTATTGTTGATGTCCCTTGCTGTGCCGGTGCCTTGCCGGGCCGTTGTCGGGCAAATGACAAAATTGGAAGACGAGCAGGTGTCGATGGCGCCTTTGCTGACGGATTATGTCGACATGATTCAGTTCGGTGCGCAGAAGGGAAGGGAAAGGTTCTATGGATTGCAGGTTGGCGGCCCTTGGGGGCTGTTTTCCGCTCTTGCGCGCATGGTGGTGACGAATAATCTAGGAGGAGAAAAGCAATGATAAAATCGATTATGAAATCAGTCTTTAGGATCGTGGGATGCGTTTTCGTCCTGGCGCTTGTGATCGGAACGGGGTGCATCAACTCGATCATGTTCCATCCCGAGATGTGCAGAGGCGGGTACCGTGAAACGACATCGGGCTATGTCGACATCGGAACGAACGGCGTAAAGATCGCGGCGGTCGTGCGTGGACCCGAACACGGCAGGAAGGCGATTCTGCGCTGCCACGGCAACGCGGAGAACATGGTGCAGACGCTGTGGGCCGTCGGGGAGCTGTGCGCCGACGGCTACACGGTTGCGGCCGTGGACTATCCGGGCTATGGGCTGTCGGACGGCTCGCCGGACGAGAAGGGATGCTATCGCAACGTCCACCGCCTCTACGACTGGCTCGTCGAGACGCGCGGGTTCAGTCCAGAGGACATCATCGTCGACGGATTTTCCATCGGAACCGGTCCCGCCGTCGAGCTTGCGGCAACGAGACCCGTGGGCGGACTGATACTGGAGGCGCCGTTCCTTTCCGCGCCGCGCGTCGTGACGAAGGTGCGCATTCTGCCGATTGATCCATTCCCGAACCTGAAGCGCATCGGCGATGTGAAGTGCCCGGTGCTGTTCTTCCACGGAACCAGCGACCGCGTCATGCCGTATGGGCATGGCAGGGCGCTCTTCGAGCTTGCCCGCGAGCCGAAGCGGTTCATCACGATCGAAGACGGAGACCACAACGACTTCCCCGCCGTGATGGGCGTAGACGAATATCTGCAGGAAATCAGGAACTTCGCCGAATCGTGCGGAGGCAAGGAGGGGCAGAAATGAAGGAACCGCAGACGAACGCAGACGAGCCATCGCTAACGCTCGGTCAGGATAAAACAGCGCAAGCGTTAGTGCAGCGCACCCCGCGAAAGTCCGTGGTTGAAACTGCAAGGCAAAGCTTAAAGGAAAGGAGAAAAACATGAAAAAGATAATTAGAAAGGAGAAAAACATGAAGAAAACAATTACTGCCGTTCTCGGCATGATGCTGCTGGGCGGATGCACGATGAAGGAGTTCTCGTCGACGCCGCTGTACAGCGGACACGAGGTGAAGTTCACGGGACGGGTCGAGGACCGCGTGAACCTGTGGCCGCTAGGCTACTGGCGTGAGCCGGTCGGCTCGATCGCGTGGCCGCTGATATCGTGGGGCGACGACCACCTGGCGTTCAGGCCGGTCTATTCGCAGTACAGGCAGGGCGGGAGCGGCAGCGGCGACTACGACGAGTTCAACGTCCTGTGGCCGGTCGGACAGTTCGACACGCGCCACGACGACTACCGGTTTTTCCCGTTCTTCTGGGGCGAGAGCCGAGGCGGCGACGAACCGTAC
>JAZQGX010000293.1:0-6280 GCA_045540275.1 Kiritimatiellia bacterium
ACGAGGAGGTGCGCCACTTCTGCAAGCTCGGACGTGCGAAGCAGATCATACCGGTCATCATTGATGGAACTCCAGAGGAGGCCTTCGGCCCGGTCCTGAAGTCGCAGGAGATCCTCGCCCTCGATGCGACGAAACAGACGAAGGCAAGGATTCTGAATGACATTGTCGCCAAGATACTTGGCTTGAAGCCTGATGTGCTTTGGCGTCGAGCTGAGCGAGAGCGCAAGAGACGTCTTGTCATTCGGTCGATCTTGTGCGGTGTTCTTGGCCTTGCCGCAACGTTTATTGGCTTGTTCGCTTGGGATGCGAATCGTACAGTCAAGAACTACTATGCGGACTACGTGGATTCGTTTGGGTTGCCTGAAGGAATCTTTCCGTTGAAGCAATCAGAGCTGAAAGGACGGTATATCCATTACCGCTTTGAGTATAGGGGCTTTCAATACGGAAAATCCCCCCACGCAGATTCGGCTGACTGGTGTATCTGGAATTTGTTCGGGTTCCGGCGGCGGCTCGTGCGCGTCGTGCAGGCGAACTCAAGCGGTTATCCGCAACGGCGTGATCACACCGAATATTTTGATCGTCCACCTATGCAAGACTTTCAGTATGCCACTGGAGAAAATCGAGTCAACGCAATTCGATATGGACGGTATAATGGCGAAACGAAAGAACCCTTCTTGGAGAAACGACTGGAGTTTTACAACGAAGAAGGGGTTGTGAATGGGCTTGAGAAATTCTTTTCACGTGAAAGTCAGCTAGGTATCGCATATTCGCAAAAGTCGGTGACGGGAATGGGAACAGATGATATCCAAAACGCAGCGCATGGCGATATTGTTCAATACATTTTATCGCGAGATGCCAAAGGTCGCATTGTAACTCTGTTGTTTCTCAATCTTGCAGGAACCAATATTAGTGACGGAGAGGGGATCTTTGGATTTGCATACGAATACGATACAATGGGACGGTGTATCGTGCAATGGTATCTGACAAATGACGATGGGAAGATGGTGAGATGCTGCAATAAGATTGGGGTTATGGGGAAGCGATATACATATTCAGGACGAACCCTTACGAAGGTCGAAAATATCGGTAAAGACGGTAGACCTATGACTGGCGTTGATGGCTGGAAAGTGAGCGTCGATGAGTTTGATGAGTTTGATAACAATATTGTGACAACCTATTATGATGAGACTGGAGTGCCGCAACTGTGTGAAGATGGTTATGCCATAACGCGGAACAGCTACGATGGGAAAGGGCATCTCGTAAACATGTCGTTTTGCGACACGAATGGGAATCCTACGATGCATCGTGATGGATATGCTTCCGTAAGCAAAGAGTTTGATAGATATGGAAATGAAACACGGAAGACATATTTTGATGTTGATGGCAAACGAACTTGCCATAGGAATGGTTATAGCGAGATAAGAGTCGATTATGATGAATGTGGCAATGCAATTAAACTGATGTATTATGGTGTAGACGGTAAGCCAACATTACTTGCGTCCGGCAATGCTGGCTTTGTTAGTGAGTTTGATGTTAACGGAAATGAGAAAAGTATTTCGTATATTGGAAGGGATGGCAAACCTGTGTTGCACAAATTAGGTTTCTCCAGTATCTTGCGAGAGTACGACAGGAACGGAAATGAAACACGAAAGGAGTTCGTTGACGTAAATGGGAAACTGGTTTTGAGAGGGGAGGGAATTGCTGGGATTGCAAAGAAATTCGATGCTAGAGGGAATGAAACGGAGGTTTCATATATAGGACTTGACGGCGGACTAGTTAGTCATAAGGATGGTAACGCTGGGTTTTGGATAACATACGATAAAAAGGGTCGCGAAAGGAAGGTCATGTTTTTTGGAGTTGATAGAAAACCGATATTAACTAATCAAGGAATTGCTGGATTTGCAAAAGAATACGATTTGTCTGGCAATATGATTAGATTGACATTCTTCGATGTCATGGGTAGGTCGGCATGTAACAAAAGTGGTATTGCTGTTGCAGAATATTTGTATGATGATGATGGGAAAGAACTTAGGCGAACATTCTCATCGCTTACTGGCCGGACTGGAATCATGGGATGCGAAAGGGCCCATTCTGTTGTACTTGATATGGATGCTGAGGGAAATGTTGTAGAACGTCGCTATCAGGACATGAATGGCAAACTTGTGAATGATAGGAATGGAATCGCGAGAGTCTGTCGGACTTTTACCCTTGGTCACCGTTGCGTAAATGAGAGAACCCTCGATTCGGATGGTAATCTTGCGCCAAATGAAGATGGTGTGGCCGAAATGGAAATTGAATACTACGATGATGGAAAGATAAAGCAGTACACCTTCAGCGCTCCGCTAGGCAGATGCGGTGTAATGGGGTTTGATTTGGCGCAAAGAATAGTTCTTGAATTGTCTGTGGATGGTGAGTGTGTTGGTCGCCGCATATATGATGCGGAGGGGAGGTTGTTGACCGATGTCCCAGAGCAGAGGAATGATAAACCATGATGGCTCCCAACCGAATAATCCTTGCGCGACATGGGCGGTCTGTGGCGAATGACGACACGACTGCAAGATTGAACTTGTGGGAAAGGGGTACGAGCAGGCTCTGAGGGCTGGAGGTGACGCATGAATGTTGTTGACAGAATGGCACGGTTGGCGATGATCTCGCATAACGGCGTTAACCGGAAGGGCCTGGGCAATAAGCCGTATATTGTTCATCCACATGCCGTTGTGGCGATGTTGAAGGAATGGGGATATACGGAAACAGAAGATCCCGTCACGCTCGCGGTCGCGTGGGGGCATGATGTTCTGGAGGATACCGACACGCCAGAATCGGCGATTCGTGATGTTGACGACGTTTGGGGCGAACGAATATTTGCTGGGATCAAGATGCTAACTTTCAAACCCGGCGTTCTTTCGGGGCATCCCGATTACGGGCGGATCAAGGCGCACTACATCGACCGGGTGGCGCGCACCGCGCCGCCGGAGATCGTCGTGGTGAAGATTGCGGACCGGCTATGCAACACGCTTGACTTCATGAACGACGGCGATGAGGAACACGCTTATGCGTATCTTGGCTATGGGGAGCCGCTGTTCCGCCGTATAGGCGATTGTAAACACCCGGAGGCAATATTAGAGACGTGGCGTTCCGTTCAAGAATGTGTATGTGGACGCGAACAGAAAGTGGACTGCTGATGAAAAACAAAGTGATGAAAATATCGGGAAAGAAACAATACGATGTGTTCATCTCGTATCACAGAGCGACAGGTGCCGATGATGCGCGCCTGTTACAGCAAGCATTGAAAGCTCGCGGATATAATGTGTTTTTTGATTATGATTCACTTCGTGATGGGAAATTTGACGACAGGATTTTTGCGGCGATAGAAGAAGCGCCCGTTTTCATCTTGATGCTGTCAGAAGGTGCTCTTGACAACTGTGACAAGGAGAATGATTGGGTGCGATTGGAGATTGAACACGCCATCAAACACGGATGTAAGCTTATACCAGTGGCTCAAGTTCCTCAATTATGGAGATTTCCCGTTAATTTACCAGGGGGTATACAACCGATTGCGGACGAACAAATTTCGGAGTTTAACAAAGCGGCACTTTTTGAAGAGTCAATCGACAGAATTGTCGGTGATCGTTTCCCGTCTGAAATGCAAACGAAGAAAAGTCTTGTGTCGCAGCAATATGATGGCAAGAAGACAGATGGCATGTCGATGCCAATTGAAATGGCAGGACATGATAACGGTCTGTTGGCTGGACGATATCGTATCATACGACAGTGTGGGATGGGGGAGACGGGAACGGTATTGTTGTCCGAAGATTCGCTACTCTCAAATAGCAATGTCGCCATCAAGTTTATACCTAAAGAGGTGGCAGAGGATGAACGCCTCAAGCAGCATATACGGAGAATCATGATTAATCATCCAAACATTGCCACGTGTCGTTCATTTGATGTGGCTGAGAGCGGGGCGGTGTTTTTGGTTGTCGATTATGTCAAGGGCGTGATGTTGCATGATTATCTCGAAACCAAGGGGCGCAATCTGACAGAAAATGAAACACTTGAACTGTTTGGTCCCCTTGCGAACGCCATTGATTATATGCATACATTAGGAATCATTCATGGTGACATTAAACCACAGACGATTCTGATAGGAGATGATAACAGGCCTTATATTATTGATCTTGGACTTTCTCGACTTATACAAACCTTGCAGACTCAGAAACACGGTAAAGTATTTTCTGTCGCTGGGACATGGCCATATCGGAGCCCTGAAGATCATCATGGTGAGCGTTTGACCGCAAAGTCTGACATTTATTCGTTTTCTTTACTTGTTTATGAATGTCTTACTGGACATCTTTATCATCTACCTTTTTTTCGGCACCTTGATCATACAGCAGATGATATCAAATTGCCGAAGTCACGGATTCTTTCTTGTGTTTTAAAGGGTTTGACCGAAAATCCAGATGCGCGTCCATCATCGTGTCGAGCAATATTAGGATTGGGCGATGTGCCGAACAAGATTGTAAGACAAGAATTCTTGAACAAAGTTGAGCATACAAATCGCGTCAGGACGATATGGATGCGCATAAAGAAACTATTTGAAATTTGCAAGTGAAAATTAGGGGGTGACTTGAGCATGTCCGACAAGAATACATACGACATCTTCATTTCATACCGCCGCGAGGGCGGATATGACACTGCGCAGCTGCTGTACGACAGGCTGACGCAGATGCGCTATCGCGTGTCGTTAGACATGGAGACATTGCGCGGCGGAAAGTTCGACACTCAACTTTACAAGTGCATTGAGCAATGCACGGACGTGATTGTCATCATGAGCAGGGATTCCCTAAACCTCCGCGAGAACCCAGAGGATGACTGGTTTAGACGTGAGATTGTTCATTTCTTGAAGCACAAGAAGAACATCGTCCCCCTGTTCCTTCGCGACTTCACGTTCTCGCAGAAAGGCGAACTGCCGCCGGACATCGCCGACTTGGTTGGCTATCAGGGCGTCACGGCAGCACAGGAACATTTCGACAATGTGCTAAAGCGGATATGTAATCGGCTTATAGCGAAGCCACAACCTTATTTTGGAAAGATCAGGAGATGTGTCGCGGTAATTCGAGCTTGGGTAGCCCCGCATAAGGCAATAGGAGGAATGATGCAGGACGAAGATCGACCTGTAGTAACGTATAAAACGCATAGAATCGGCAATTCAGAAGTCAAAGTGCTTGTTGGTGACATTTGCAAGTCGAAATGCGAGGTGATTGTTAGCTCGGATGATAGTCGTCTTACACAAGGTGGAGGCGTGTCGTACATGATTGCGCACTCGGGTGGAGATGACATACAAAGGCATATTAAGAATTTGGCGCCAGTTGATTTGGGCGACGTGGCGGTAACGACCGCAGGAAACTTACAGCAGAAATACATATTTCATGCCGTGACGATTGATCTGGAGAAATCGCGGATTGTGGATGAGGCGCTTCAGGATTTCATTGTACGCAACTCCGTCCGACGCTGTTTCCAGCTGGTGTCTATGTTGAAATTGTCATCAATTGCGTTTCCTGTGATAGGTGCGGGTGCGGCAGGCATTCCAATTGAGCGAGCATGTCGGAGAATGGCGGAGATGTTCGTAGAGGAACTTGGCAAGACAAACCGAGGATTATCAATTGAGCTTTGGCTTTTTGACGAAGCGATGGATATTGCGGACTCAATTTTGGATGATGTTGTAAAGTCTGGCACAAAATATGTGGGGCAACCATTCTCTATGCCGATGGATAATAAGCAGAATGTATCTGAGACACAGAGCTCGACATCCGTTATGTCTCATGAACCCTATAGTGAGTGTCCCGATGATGGTTCATCGCGAGAGGTGTTCGTCTGTTACAGTCGGAAAGATGCCAAGATGTCGGATTGGGTTTGCGGAGTGTTGAGGTCCGCGGGGATAACTTACTGGCGTGATGTGGATGGTATATATAGCGGCCAGAATTTTAAAGGTGTGATTGTTCGCGCCATTCGTGCATCTCATACGGTGTTTTTTCTCTCTTCCAAGAGTTCAAATGCATCTGAGAATGTCATCGGCGAGGTGGGGGCGGCGTTGCATTTCGGGAAACATGTGGTTCCGATCAAGCTTGACGCAACAGAATACCATGATAACCTGTTGTTGGACATGCTCAATCTTGACAACATAGATGTGGTGTACTTAGGCATGGAGCGGGCGGCCGATAAAATGTGCAAAGTTGCATTGTTGAATCGCGCTAACAGCGGAGTTCGGGAAAATCTTCAAGAC
>JAZQGX010000294.1:0-1594 GCA_045540275.1 Kiritimatiellia bacterium
AAGTTCATCCCCTGGCAGGTTGTCACTCTCTCGCTTGACGGGCAGGTAATTGATTCATGAAGGAGACGCCATGAACGAACGCAAAGGAGAGGTTTTCTCGATAGCGGCGGAGAATGCGCCGGTCGACGGCTGCACGGTCTCGAAGGCCGTTGCCGAAGTCGCTGGGCGTAGAATCTCCCATTTCGCCCTTTCAGCCGGAACGGACATCAGCCCCGAAACATACGACTACCATAAACTGTGGATAGTCATGAACGGCGAGGGCATGATCGGCTACGATGGCAAAGAACACCATCAAGGCGGAAGAGAACTTCGCGTTCGCGCGGCCTATGCTGTGCTTTAGCTATGGTGCCTACGGGTTTAATCGAGGCATCACTCTTAGCCATCATCGAAAAGAGGTTGTGTTTTGCTCGCGCTTGCGTTCTTTCTCGGCACGCCTCATCTTAATGAGCATTGCTTCACTAATCGCCCTTGCCTGCGGATTGTTTGGGTCATTAATCGGATTTAGAGGATCGTTTTGCCAAGCCCAATTTCGTCGTCTTGCTTCTTCAGCCTTGATTTCAGCCGCCTCTGCCGCTTGCCGAGCGTCACGCGCATCTCTACGCGCCATTGCTGCCTCCCGACGAGCTTTAACTACTTCCTCGCGATTCTCTTCATTTGCGGCATCCACACCTAGTCGCTGTTTGTATTCTTTATATTTTGCAACCTTCGCATCTATGATTGGCGCGTATGCCTCAGTGACTTGAATATCCATTGGTTGTCCTTGCTCAAGCATTATGGATAACTCTTTCGCGGCCTTCTCGCGCTTGTTCTTTTGACGTTCTTTCAGTTCTCTCCAATATCGCGCTGATGAAACCTTCCGCCACGATGCGCACACGGGCGAAAGAAGTTTTATGTCACATCCATATCGCAAGTATTCGTTGTAAATCTGACATATTTCGTTTCTACGCTTTTCAAGCAAACTTAGATAGCGTTCTTGCATTGCTTTCACTTCTTTGTCGAATGGATTCGTCGCCTTCGTCAGCAAACCAGAAATTTTCAGAGGCATGTTTTTGTCTCGCCAAGCAATTGATGCTGGCGTAATTTCTGAAAACAACGCCTCGCCTTTCACATGAGGCATAATTCGAGAGATATAATAACGAATCGGTCCACCAAGCGCGTAGACCTCTTTAGCATCATACATTTCTCCATCGATCATCACGTATCTATCTTCATTTACAACATAATAAGAAGGAAGAAGGGGGTTGATTTCGTTAGTTCTATGGATACTGTCAGCCTGAACATATTTGTATGTCGGCAAGTAAGCAAAAGTACAGAATGAAACCGTGTACGACAACAGTAAAACAACTTTTCTCATGGTCACATCTCCTTGATGCCCTCGTTTCGTTTCACAGTCGGAGAATCGGGCCAACCCTCGTTCCGTGTCGCTCCGCTTGCGTGGCAATCGCTGACACGAATCGAGGGCATAAGAAAACCTCTCTTCGTGTCTCACGGGAGGCTGTAGGAATTGCCTAGTCAGAAACACAAAGAGAGGTAAGCGCATTGCGCTTCCTCTGCAAGGTGCCGTCACTTTCGAAACTCTCTACATTTCTCTCGA
>JAZQGX010000295.1:0-11889 GCA_045540275.1 Kiritimatiellia bacterium
TGGCTCACAGAACGACATGGCTACGATCCGACTTAACTTCCTACATTCCCGTGACGACTGCTTTGCAGCATTGCAAATTGTCTTTGTCACTCCGCTTAGGCGACGGCGATTTCATCGAAACCGTCCTACCGATGCGGCGACCGTGGCGGGCGTTGCCCACCTATGACCGTTTCACTGTCTTATGGCTTCTTCCTTTCATTTTCAGTTTCACGATTTGAGATTGTTACGCTACGCTTTCCAGTACGCGGATCATCTGGTCGTATTGAACTTGATCCTTCTTGTCGTACCGACCATTCCACGATTTGAACCCGTTCGCATTGTAAAACTCCAGAAGCCTGGCGCGATCCGCCTCACGCTCGACAAGAACAAGTTTGCCACCGACTAAGTCTTGCGCAGCACGTAGCTTGTCCAAGGCCATGTTTAGTAAATCGCCGCCTGAAATCTGTAACGGCTCCTCGATTGCGTAATTCTTGCCAATCTGCGCAATCAGGTAGACCGACGCCGTGTAGTCGCCTGCTTCGGTGTTCTCTTCGGCAAAACGCGCAATCAAACGGCGGTTCTTTGAAGAAAGACTCGCCGCCTGGATCGTAAACGGCTTGACCAACAACGTAAAGTAGCCAACGACATCGGCCAAGTCTTCATCAATGACCAGATATGAAATGGACGATTTAAGTTTGGTTGCCTGCAACGCTTTCTTGCGAATGAAGTCCTCAACCTCTGAATTCAAGGGTACGGCGAAACTCGACAGGGTTGATGACAAAACCGCCTCTCCGACCGTCTTGGCGAATTTGTCAATACGCCAAACTGAGAGTTTCCTCATGCGCGGACTCTCCTTGAACGAGACCACCTTGCCTTGAATCGCTTCACAAAGGCATCCTCATCATCGACCGTAGTATCATTGACTACAGTCTGAGAACGCTTCTTGCGTACAACGGTTCGTACGGGTTGTGCAAGCATGCGCACAAAGGCATTTGCCGCCTTTGCGTCATCGCAATAGAAGTTTGCCGTTATGCTCGATGTTGCCATTTCTTCACCTCGCTTTCCGTTCGATGGCATAGTACCCCGAAAGAAAAGATGTTGGTATTATCGCATTTTCGGGTTCAAAAGTCAATGTTGTCGCACAAAAACAAATTCTGACGATATGTTGGCGAGCCAACATATTTCCACGACCGATAATGGTATAATACACGCAATCAACAGAGAAGAAAGGTTGAGTATTATGGAAATGAAGAAGATTGCGTTTTTCGACACCAAGCCGTATGACAAGGAGTCGTTCGAGCGGCAGAACAACGGGCGGTATGAGATCAAGTATTTCGAGACGCGGCTGACGGCGGCGGCACTGCCGCTCGCCGAAGGATGCGATGCGGCGTGCGCGTTCGTGAATGCCGAGATCGACCGCGCCGTCGTGGAAGGTCTGGTGAAGCGCGGTATTAAGGTGCTCGCCATGCGCTGTGCCGGCTACAACAACGTCGACTTCAAGGCGGCGTATGACGCGGGCCTCACGGTCGTGCGCGTTCCGGCCTATTCGCCGTATGCCGTCGCGGAACACGCCGCCGCGCTTCTCCTGTCGCTCACCCGCCACATCCACAAGGCGGCGGCGCGGACGCGCGACTTCAACTTCTCGCTGGCGGGCTTGACCGGCTTCGATCTGCACGGCAAAACGGCGGGCATTGTCGGCACGGGCAAGATCGGACGCATCTTCGCCGACATCTGCAAAGGATTCGGGATGAGGGTACTCGCCTACGATGCATTCCCTAATCCGGCGAGCGGACTTGAGTACGTGACGCTCGACAATCTCCTCGCGGAATCGGATGTCGTCTCGCTGCATTGTCCCCTTCTCCCCGACACGAAGCATCTCATCAACGCGGCGGCGCTTGCCAAGGCGAAACGCGGCATCACGCTCATCAACACGTCTCGTGGCGGACTCGTCGATTCGGAGGCGCTCCTTGCGGCGTTGCGCGACGGTACGGTTGGTGGCGCAGGTCTGGATGTCTATGAAGAGGAAAGCGAATGGTTCTACGAAGACCGTTCGGATGTGACGCGGCAGAACAAAACACTCTCGCTGCTCGTTTCCATGCCGAACGTAATTGTCACCTCGCATCAGGCGTTTCTTACGCACGAGGCGCTTGCCAACATCGCCGAGACGACGCTCAAGAACCTTGACGACTACTTCGCAGGTGCGCCGCTTGCCAATGAAATCTGCTACCGTTGCCTTGGTACGGGCGGCGCGAAGGGCGACAACTGTCCGCGCCGCTCCAACGGCCGCTGCCTCTGAGTGACGCCGGGCGTTGCCATTGTGAGTTGCAACGATGGACTCCGCGGATGCTGTTGGCAGTAGTATCTTTTTCCATACTAATTGCATGACGGACGGCTGATGTCGTATAATATGCGACATGACAAAGCCTCAATCAGTTTTTACATATACGCAGTTCGTCAGGCGCATGACGTCGGGACAGGGCGTGGCGACGCCTGACGGCGGATGTCCGGTCGGCGCTGCGCTCGATATCTTTCGCGGACGCTGGAAAGCGGACGTTTTGTATCGCCTGTGCGCCGGGGCGTCCGGGTTCGGCGAACTGCAACGTCAGCTCCCCGGCATCACGCGCGCCATGCTTGCGTCGACGCTTCGCGAGCTTGAATGCGAAGGCGTCGTCCGGCGCAGGGAGTTCGCGGACGGCAAGGTGAAAAGGACCGAATATTCCCTGACCGACAAAGGCAAGGACCTTTATCCCGTTTTCTACGCCCTCATGAAGTGGGGCTGGAAGCACTCTCAAATCAAAGGAACCAAAAAATGAAGAACAGAATCTGCGACATCCTCGGAATCGAAAAGCCCGTCATTCAAGGGCCGATGGTATGGCTCACGGATGCGAAGCTCGCCGCCGCCGTGTCGAACGCAGGTGGCCTCGGCAGCCTCGGACCGAATGCCGGACAGACCACGGTCACGCGCGATCCGGACGAGACCGCCGAGCGGATGAGGGCTGAAATCCGCAAAGTGCGCGAACTCTCCGACAAGCCGTTTTCGGTCAACGTCCTCCCGATGTCGAACGGCGTCGATGTGTTCACGCCGCCCATGCTCAAGGTCATTTTCGAGGAGAAGGTCCCGGTGGTCACCTACGTCGGCGACGTGAAGAAGGAGCTCTTTGACGAGATCAAGGCGCACGGCATCACGATCGTCTATCGCTCGCTGAACCCCTCCCCCGCGGAGGCGGCGTTTGCGGAGGAATGCGGCGCGGATATCGTCGTGGCGACAGGCTTTGACGAGGGCGGCACGCTTCCGAACATGACGCTTGGCACGTTCTCCGTCGTTCCGCTCATTGTCGATGCGGTGAAGTCCGTGCCTGTCATGGCGGCGGGCGGCATCTACGACAGCCGTTCGTTCAACGCGGCGCTTGCGCTCGGTGCGGAGGGCGTCTATTGCGGCACGGCGTTTCTCATGTCCGAGGAAAGCCGCATGGCGGCGAACGTCAAGGAGGCGGTTCTCAAGGCGAACGCGAAGGACCTTCTTCTCTTTCGCACGATTCCCGCCTACTACCGTTCGCTTCCCGGCGCACTCGCCAACAAGCTTGTCGAGATGGACAAGGCGGGCGCGACGAACGAGGAGCTTGGAAAGACGATGGGCGGCTTCGCCAACCTGCGCAAGGGGATGCTCGAAGGCGACATGGAGAATGGCTACGTCTCCGTCGGACACGACAACAGCTTCATCCGTGAAATCAAGTCCTCCGCGCAGATTATTGCAGACATGACGCGGGATTGGGGGAGGCTGGCATGAGGGCGATGTTCTTCAACGGCAGCCCGCGCAAGAACTGGAATACCGCCAAGATTCTCGAAAGTGCGATGGAGGGGGCTCGGTCTGCCGGAGCCGAGACGGAACTGGTCAACCTCTACGACATTGACTTCAAAGGGTGCAAGAGCTGCTTCGCCTGCAAACTCAAAAGCGCCAGAACGAACGGCGTATGCGCAATCCGCGATGCTCTGCGCCCCGTTCTTGAGCGTGCGGCGGCGGCGGATGTGCTTGTCGTCGGCTCGCCCGTCTATTACAGCGGCATAACCGGCGTCGCGCACGCCTTTCTAGAACGCCTGATGTTCCCACTCGACACCTACACGGTAATTGACGGAGTTCGCCAGCGCTTCCTCAGGAAAACGGTTCCTACGGCGATGATTCTGACGATGAACGTCCCGGAGGACGCACTCGACAAGTGGCAGTATCCGACGCTTCTCGGCATCAACGAAAAGCTGATGGACGGGATATTCGGCTATTCCGAGAGCCTGTTCGTGTGCGACACATGCCAGTTCGCCGACTACTCGCGCTATGACGTCAATCTCTTCTCCGCCGAGAAGAAAATCGCCCACCGGGATGCGCACTTCGCCATAGACCTTGCCAACGCACGCGCTCTCGGAATTCGCCTTGTCGAAAAGGCCCAAGAGAAATGAACGAGCTCAATGTCGCCACCCGGCGGGGGACTGTGCTGAACGGAGCGCTGTTTGCCGCAGGTTGCGGCGCGATGGGGTCATCGCGCCCTACCGAATTCGGGCACACGGCGGATACTCCCGTGATCGCGATTACGGGCATACACGGGAATTTCTATTCCAATCCGTTCTACTATGATATCGGCGACGCGCTGAACGCCGCCGGAATCGACTTTGTATACGCCCAGACGCGCAATGCGTTCGGCGTCATCCGGACACGAAACGTTCTCACGAGGAAAGAGGAAGTGATCGGATCATGGAACGAACGTTTTGACGAGACGGACGAAGACATCACTGCCTATCTCGACGAGGCCGAACGACGCGGCTATAGGCATATCATTCTTGCCGGGCATTCCCTCGGGGCAAACAAGGTCATCTACTACTTGTCGCGCAATCACGATCCGCGCGTGGAGCGCTTCATCTTGATGAGCCCCGCGAACGTCGATTACATGACGAGCGGCGTGACGCGAGAGGAACGCGAAATCGTCGCCGCGCTCATGTCGGAGGGCAAAGGACATGAAATGCTGCCGTTTCCGCTCATGGGCTGGATCGACTGCACCGTGGCGACCGCCGCCGACTGGCTTGGCCCGACACTGAACAACGTCCACACAGCGCCCGACGGCGACTGGTCGCAGGTTTCGCGCGTCACGCATACGGGTGCGCTCCTGATCGGAACCTACGACCGTTTTACGGACGGCGACCCGGTTGCGTTCCTTGAGAACATCAACGGCCACTTCCCGAAAGCAGACGACAATCGGCTCGTATTCATCGAGAAGACGGGCCACACCTATCAGCAGAAGCATCGCGAAGTCGCGGACGCCATCACGCGCCTCGTCCTCGGCTGGCGGAGGAGGGATCAACCATGCCGTTTATGACAGTCCGCATGAACAGACGGCTTGGGAGGGAGCGCGAAAACGAGCTTAAGGAACGAATCGGCAAGGCGATAAGCCTCATACCCGGGAAGAGCGAGCAGTCGCTTTTGTTGGCAATAGAAGACAACTGCCCTATCTATCTTCGTGGGGACGGCGATTCACCAGCCGCGTATGTCGAGTTGTCTGTCTTCGGCAACGAGCATCATGCCGGCTATGACTGCTTGACGGCTGCGCTTTCACGTATCTTCCGCGAAGTTGCGGACGTTTCTCCTGAATGTTTCTACATTCGCTACTCAGACATACAGGCCTGGGGCGTGGCGGACCGCACCTTCGACAGAAAGGACTTTTGCTAAATGGATGAATGCCTTAAGATAACGGTGTTCACCGATCCGATGATGGGGCTTTCCTACGAAAGCGAGCCCGTGTTCAGGAAACTTGAGTCTCATTTCGGCGACTTGATTGTTGTCAGACATTCAATGGGTCTTCTTGTCCGCGACGTGCGAGACTGGATTGATAGAGACGAATTCGCAGCGGACGAGAGGAAAGCCGTCGAGGACTACAACATGCGACTCGCCGACATCTATCGAAACGAAGAATCCCTTGGCGGACTTCCGATCAACATGGATGGTTTCCGTCTTTTCTCTCGCGAACGCAGGTCATCATATCCGCTCAACCTCGCATTCAAGGCAGCGGAGCTGGCCGCGCCTGCGGCAGCCGGGCGATTTCTCTACAACATGCGATTTGCAACGATTGCCGAGACCCGCCCGACGACGATGTGGAACGAGGCTGTCCGCGTCGTTCGCATGACCGGCATTGATGAAGGCGCGTTCATTGCGCATTGCAATGATGGTAGCGCGGAATCGGCACTCAGCGAAGACCTGGCGAAACTTCGGGCGCTCGGATTCAACCGACTGCCATCTTACGTGCTTGAATACGGCGCAAAACGCGCACATATTCAGCGGCTGATCGGATACGATGGTCTGGTTTATGCCATCGCGCAAATTACCGGAGGGCTCTTCCGTCCGCACCCGGTCGCGGGGGATGCAGATGCGCTCAGACAGCTGCTTGCCGCGCATCCGCTGATTTCGCTCGTCGAGATACGCGATGCCCTGGATCTTCGCAATCTTGATGACGCGGACGCTTTGGCGAAGACGCTTGTCTCAACAAAAGAAGCCTCGTTCCTTGATGCAAGACGCGGCTTGTTCCTGCTGAAAACCAATACCCCTGAATGGAGGATCCTGCATGAAGAATCTGTTTGACGAAACGACACTTGGCGGTGTGACGCTGCGCAACCGCGTGTGGCGGTCGGCTACCTGGCTGGGGCTCGCCGGACGTAACAGCGAGGTCACGGACGGTATCATCCGCACATACACTGAACTTGCAAAGGGCGGCGCGGCAATGCTCGTCACGGGGCTCACCTCGATCGCAGAGAATGACGCGACCATCGGCGGTGAAGCGAAGTTCTACGACGACCTGTTCATCGCCGGGCATCGTCGCCTGACGGACGCTGTTCATGCCGAAGGCGCAAAGATCATCCTGCAGACGGCGATGGTCGACGGACTTGTTGACGAGCTGACGACAGACGAAGTGGAAGGCGTTGTGCGGCAGTTCGGCGAAGCGGCGGCACGGGCCGAACGCGCGGGCTACGATGGCGTGCAGATTCATGCCGCGCACTTCTTCTATTTGAGCAAGTTTGTCAGCCCGCTCTTCAACCACCGCACCGATCGTTTCGGCGGCACATCCGAAAACCGCGCGCGCATTCTTGTCGAAATCCTGTCCGCCATGCGCGAACGAACCCGCCCCGGCTTCGTCGTGGCGATCAAGATCAACAGCGACGACTGCCAGCCGGGCGGATTGGCGCAAGACGATTTTCTCGTCGCGGGGAAGATGCTTTCCGAAGCAGGAATCGACGCCATAGAGGTCAGCGCGAACTATACGTCGCGGCCAAACGTCCGAGCAGGTGTAAACGAGGGCTCGTTCCTCCCGGCCGCGACGCGGCTCGCGGCGTCCGTAGATGCGCCTGTCGTTCTGATCGGCGGTCTGCGGTCGCTGGAGACGATCAATGCAATCCTTGCGAAAACGGGAATCGCCTACATCGCGCTGTCGCGTCCGCTCATCCGCGAGCCGAATCTAATCAACCGCTGGCGATCAGGCGATCACCGTCCATCTTCGTGCGTTTCCTGCAACGCGTGCTACCGCACAAACGGGCATACATGTCTGTTCAAGACGAGGTGAACGCCGAATTAAGCATGACTTGTTATTTTCTAATTATTACAAAGTGGTTTTCCCGCGACGCGATGAGGCCGAGCGCGGAAAGGCGCAAAACTTTTCCGCTTGTTATTGACTCGCAAACTGCGCCTATGATATAAAACGCACCGTTTAAGGGTGAATTTTTGCGCCTGGGCGCAGTTTATAACCCACGAAAGGAGCAATATGCAAGTAAAGCGCGACTTATTTCTCAAGAGGCTGATTGCCCGACGGAAAAACGGCATGGTCAAGGTGATCACCGGTCTGAGGAGATGTGGCAAGTCGTATCTTCTTGGGGTTCTTTACAAAGACTACCTGATCGCTGATGGCGTCAGGCAGGACCACATCATTGAGGTTGCCTTGGACGAACCTGGGAACTACAGATACCATAATCCATTGAAGCTTGAAAAGTATCTGAAGCGTCAGATCAAAGACAACGGTGATTACTATGTCTTTAGTGATGAGGTGCAGTTCGTCAAGCGGGTCACAGTGCGCGATCCTGAATTGAAGGAAAAGGACGAGATTACTTTCTACTCGGTGATCAATTCCCTCATGCGGAAAGAGAATGTGGATGTCTATGTCACGGGCTCCCATTCAAAGATGCTTTCAAGCGACATCCGGACGGAGTTCCGCGGACGTGGCGACGAGGTTCGCCTGTCACCGTTCACCTTTTCGGAATTCATGCAAGTCTTCCCAGGCGATGCCAGAGACGGATGGGACGAGTATGTCGTATATGGCGGGCTTCCACTCGCTGTGCTGGCGAATGGCCACGAGGCTAAAAGCCGATATCTGAAGAATCTCTTTGAGGAGACATATCTCAAGGACGTTGTTGAACGCGGCAAGATTCGCAAGCCGGAACATCTTGCCGATGTCGTTGATGTGCTGGCATCCACTATCGGTTCTCTTACAAATCCTCTGAACCTTGAAAACACCTTCAGGACCGTAAGGCATGAGGCCTTGAAGTCAAAGACCATCGCGTCGCACATTGACAAGTTGAGAAACGCCTATCTTGTAGAGCAGGCGAAGCGGTACGACATCAAAGGCCGCAAGTACATATCCGCTCAGATGAAGTACTATTTTGCCGATCCTGGGTTGCGAAATGCGCGGCTTGATTTCCGCCAGATCGAGGAAACGCATTTGATGGAGAACATCATCTTCAACGAACTCAAGGCACAAGGGTTTGACGTCGATGTCGGCGTGGTTGAGACGTTTGAGAAGAACAAGGCGGGGAACGGAATCCGCAAACAGCTTGAAATCGACTTCATGGCCAACAGGGGCATGGAGCGGTATTATGTGCAGTCGGCACTGAGCGTTGACGAGCCGGGCAAGGCGGCACGGGAAAAGCGGCCATTCATGAAACTTGCCGATTCATTCCGAAAGATCATAATCGTCAAGGGCAAGATGTCCCCACGAACGGACGAGAACGGATATGTGACGGTCGGGTTGATAGACTTTCTGCTCTCGCCTGGCTTGATTCTGGTGTAAGTGTACTCGTCGTGCAATACCCTCTCGCTGCCCGGCTCGGCGTGCCCATCCCGTGCGACGAAGAAGAATGAGAGCCGCACGTACAGGCGCAGGAACAGGTCGTCTTGACAGCAACAGTTGATCGTGCTATGTCCCTTCAAAACAAAATAACAATGCTTGGCACAGGCAATGCGCTTGCGACGCGCTGCTATAACACGTGCTTCACGCTTCAGAGCGCCGGTGGCGGCATGCTGCTTGTGGACGCCGGAGGCGGCAACGGAATCCTTGCGCAGCTGGAGCGCACCGGACAGCGCAGGGAGGCTATCCATGACATCTTCGTGACTCATGCCCATACGGACCACTTCCTCGGTGTGATATGGATCGTGCGAATGGCACTCCAGTTCGGTTGCTGTCTGAATGTTTGGAGCCATGAAAAGGTGATTGGACTTCTTGACGGCATCAGCCGTCAGATACTGCCGCGGAAGGAGGTTTCGCGCCTTGTCGATCTTGTCATCTTCCATCGGCTTGAAGACGGGGAATCCTTCAGCGTCGGCGACATGCGCCTTCAGTGCTTCGACATCCACTCGGCAAATGAACGCCAGTTCGGTTTTACGGCCATGTTCGCCAACGGAACGCGGCTCGGCTGCCTCGGCGACGAGCCGTACAACCCGTTCTGCCGGCAATACGCGCGGAACGCCGACTGGCTGATGCACGAGGCGTTCTGCACGTACGCCGACCGCGAGCGTTTCAAGCCATACGAAAAAAGCCACAGCACCGCGCTTGACGCAGGACGAAACGCAAATGAACTCGGCGCAAAAAAACTCATTCTCTACCATACGGAAGACCGCACGCTGGAGACGCGGCGGGAGCGCTATGCGGCAGAGGCGCATAAGGCGTTTCCCGGCACTGTCATCGTCCCGGACGATCTTGAAACAATTTCTCTCGATTGATGGAGCCTGAATAATATCCCACGAAGAGGCAGGAAGGTTTTTCAGCAGCACAGAAGGAAAATATCATGAAGAAAGTAAAAATCACAATCCTCAAGACAACACTCGACAAGGAGCTGGCGGCGGAATACGGAATCGAAGATCGACTACGAGCCGGTTGCGAGGCAATCGCGCCAAGAAATTCATTAACTTTGCCCCATTGACTTGAAGTTCACTCCAAGTGATATAATACTGTGCAATGAATGCAAAGGCGCGTGCTAACGGTGCTGTGGAATCTTCCACCGACAACGCGCTTGAACGCGACCGTCGCGAGACCGGCCGCAAAGTGGAATTTTGAGAAAACCTGAAAGGAAACGAACGATGCAGTACGTGAAATTCGGCAGCACGGGGATGGATGTCTCGCGCATCTATTCGCCCCTCTCAAAGGACGAGGGCGAGATGCTTGAAAAACTGTTGAACAAGGTGTTGTCCAATCTCGAAGCCGCAGAGAATGCACGGCCGGCTTAACTCTTTGCGGTCTTAACGTGCAGTCAGGCTCAAACAAGACAGGAAGGAAAATGAAAAATCTCGTTTCGATTGTCGGCTTTGCCGCGCTATTTGCGGCGATCTGGATTCTGCACTGTCCGCTGAATGTTCATGCCTGCCCGCAGAAACCGGCGAGCGTCGATGAAAACAGTGCTGGCAAGGAAAAAGAGTTCGTGGTAAGGATCGCCGAAATCGAGGTCCATCCGGAATGGCTGGATGCGTACCTCGCCGCCGCCGGAACGGTTGGCGCGGAATCGGTCGCGAAGGAGCCGGGCGTCGTCTGCATCTTCCCGATGCAGAAAAAAGACGCGCCGACTTCCATCCGCATCGTGGAGATCTACCGCAGCGAAGAGGCGTACAGGGCGCATCTCGCGACGCCGCACTTCCGCGCCTACAAAGAGGGAACGCCGCACATGATCAAGTCGCTCGAACTGGTTCCCATGCACCCGCTTGATCCTGGGCATGCGGACGGCATCTTCAAGAAGTGGTCGGCAAAGTGACGTCAGAATCACAGGCAGGGAGGTTGTAATGAAGATAGAAGAGTTCAGACGCGTGATGGCCGAGACGGAGTACATCCCCGCCGGGAGCGAACTTCATCAGGCGTTTCACGCGTTTTCCCAGGAGGCGCTCAGGATCACGGCCGAACTGAACGGCGCATACCATCCGCCGGAAGAGGTCCGCGCGCTCCTGTCGCGGCTCACGGCGAGCGAGATCGACGACTCATTCGCGCTGTTCCCGCCCTTCCACACGGACTGCGGCAAGAACACCCGGATCGGCAAGCGCGTCTTCATCAACGCCGGCTGCCAGTTCCAGGACCAGGGCGGTCTCACCATCGGCGATGATGTGCTGATCGGTCCGCAGACGATCATCGCGACGCTCAATCACGACCCCGATCCCGACAGGCGCGGCGGCATGTTTGCCAAGCCCGTCAAGATCGGCGACAAGGTGTGGCTCGGCGCACGCGTGACGATCTGCCCCGGCGTGACGATCGGCGAAGGCGCGATCGTCGGCGCGGGCGCGGTCGTGACGAAGGACGTCCCGCCGCGCACCGTCGTCGCCGGCGTGCCGGCCAAGGTGGTCAAGACGATCTGACGCCGCCTCTCCTGAACCTTTTTCGCGGAACCTGCATTTACTTCATATTGAGGGCCGTGCCGGCTCTCGTGCAACATGGAAGTCTGGCAGGAGATTGCGAAAAACGCCGACCGTGGCGCGGAGAGGCTTGTCGCCGAGTATGGCGACCGGCTCTATGCCGCCGCCACGCTCCTGTGCCGCAACAGCGGCGACGCGGAGGAGCTCGTCTTCCGGACGCTCGCGCGCGCGGTCGCCAAGATCCGGCAGTTCCGTCCGTCGGGCGACTTAAGTCGGAGGCC
>JAZQGX010000296.1:0-5696 GCA_045540275.1 Kiritimatiellia bacterium
GAAAATATTGATGACCTTTGACCATCAAGGCAGAAGACGCAGTTTTACGGAGTTGGTTTCAGGGGTTACCAATGCGCACCATGAATTTACTTACGACAATTATCTTTGCATAAGCCGCAAGCGCGAAGGTGCGCAAAGCGAGTTGTTTGTCTGGGATGCGTCAGAGCCGGTTGCGACAAGACCGCTTATGATGGTTGCGGATGGCAAGGGATATTTTTACGCCGTGGATGGAAACAAGAACGTATCGGAAGTGCTGGATGAAAGCGGAAATATAGTTGCGCATTACGAGTATGCGGCATTTGGCGATGCGGTGATGGTCAGCGGAGAGAAGGCGCTTGCAAATCCGTTTAGGTTCAGCTCGGAGTATGCCGATGATGCGCTGGGGCTTACATATTACAACTACCGCCATTTAGACCATGCCGCCGGCAGGTGGCTGAGCCGGGATCCAATCGAGGAAGATGGTGGGCTGAATCTGTATGCCTTTTGCGATAACGATGTTATACATAGGTATGACATACTTGGATTGTCTGCGTTTGTTTTGATTTACGACTCTGCCGACCCAATGTTTAGAACTTGGGCGGAAGACGCTCGTCGACGCATATCAAGCAATAGCAACACACGATACAATACTACAGGAATAAGTTTCGATAGCCAAAAGGATTCTATTCACATGATTCCTATTAGAAGCAGTGCCGACATTGATGGCCTATCCAGCATAAAAGATGTAAAGTACTTGGCATCTTTTGGACATGGAGCTGAAGGAAAAATATGGTGGGGATATCTAGATGCCACGGGCGTAAGTCGATCATATGTTACCGGCATGGATGGCTTTATGCTACGAAAAGCTGAAATTACAACGACCGTGCCGCTTACGAAGCTTCTTCTTGATTTTAATAAATGCGATTTTGTTGTGGAAATATACCATTGTAACTCCGCACAGCAATTTGAACTCAATGACGACGGAACTTTAGCATTTATTAATCAGAAAAATTCGATGGGGTCTGTCCCCAAAGGATTCCTGATTGGACCACCGGCCGGCGGAACGGTGGATTGGGCATCACCAGGATGGACTTATTTGTGGGGGCATGGACCGCATGACGTGTATACATATGAGTTGGCTGTGAGATTTTCGAAGGTCAAGGATTATTATTCTGCGCGGCCTTCATGGTGACACGAGTGACATGAACAGACGTCTGAAAAAATTTTGTTTGTTTTGGGCCTTGGCATTGGGTATGCAATTAATCATTATCAATGTCATGTTCAGAGGGTTCGCTGTATATTTAAGAATCGAAGATTGGATATCGTATTTGTTCTGTACTGGTTATGCTATTGTGAACTGGATCGGCGTTGGTTGGTCTGGTCCTGTGCCCATTTCTGATAGCAGGTGGATTTGTGGATTGCTCATTCTTCTTGGTAGCAGTATAGGTGCGTCGGTACAACGGGATTATAAATGGAATTTTGTCTTGAACGTGCTTTTTGTCCTTTCGTATTTGATTGGCTGTGTGTATTCGTTTCTTAATATGGCTAGTGCGGTTACTTGATGGTCTACGGTCAGACTTCCGAACCCCCGGCTGGGGGTGGAAGCCCGTTTGAGCCAATGAAATCAAGGGTCTGATGATGATTGGCCGTTTTGCGCGTTTTTCATATCGTCGAAATCCGCGAGGAATATCGTCGAAAAAGGTCAGGGTTCCGAACCCCCGTTTGCAAGGGCTGCCTCCTTGGCGTCTGGCGTCAAGAAGCCGAGCGTTTGATGCGGGCGCTTTGAGTTGTAGTATGTGACATAGTCCCCGATGGCCTTGTAGAATGCCGCGACCGAGTGAGAATTGCAGCGGTAGAGCTTCTCCTGCTTGAGTGAACTGAAAATTCGATGGGGTCTGTCCCCAAAGGATTCTGCACATAGTCTTCGAAAATATGTGCAGATTGTGGTTGCTGAACTGCATATAAAATGGTAGTATATGTGCAGATAATCGAAGAAGAAAGGCCTTTATATGCATATCTTTAACTACTCGTTCCTTAAAGACGACTTGCTACCTGCGCAGTTGGTGACGCTTGCCGCAAACATTTCCGCGCTGAAGGTGATGACCTCCATACGGCAAAAGAATAACGAAGCAGCGTTTCAGCGACTGGAGTCAATTGCGAAAATCGAATCGGTAAAGGCTTCCAACGCAATCGAGGGAATCGTTACGACAGATGAACGAATCCGTGCGCTTGTTGGCGGCAGCAACGCACCGCTCAACCACACGGAAGCCGAGATCACCGGGTACCGCGATGCGCTGAACGAGATACATGTCAACTACGCCGCACATGACTTCCGCGAAAGCGACATACGGAATCTTCACGCCCAGATGATGCGCCTTGCCGAGCCGAGTGCGGACGGAACGTACAAGACAGACGACAACGTGATAGCCGAGCGTATGCCAGACGGACGGGGCGTCGTCCGCTTCCAGCCGACGAGCGCGGCGGATACGCCGGAGGCCATGCGGCAGCTCGTTCTTGCGTATGTGGAGGCGAGGGACGATGCCGCGGTCAACAAACTGCTGCTTATTCCCTGCGTGATTCTCGACTTCCTCTGCGTGCATCCTTTCAGGGATGGCAATGGACGCCTGAGTCGTCTGCTGACTTTGCTGCTCCTCTACCGCAACGGATTCGATGCTGGCAGGTACATGTCGTTCGAGGCGGTTGTCAACGCGCACAAGGCCGAATACTATGAGGCGCTGAAGGAGTCGTCCGTAGGATGGAACGAATCGCAACCGAGATATTTTCCGTTCATGCTGAATTTCCTTTCAACACTTTACGAGTGCTACAACGAACTCGACAGGCGTTTCGGATCGGTTGCAGCGGCAAAAGTGTCGAAGAAAAGGCGCATAGAGGCAACGGTGCTGAACTCCTTTACGCCGCTTGGCAAGTCCGACATCTGCGCGATGTTGCCGGATGTGAGCCCCACGACCGTCGAGGCGGTTCTGGGCGCGATGGTGCGCGGAGGGCTCATACGGCGCCTTGGCGGCGGCCGCGGAACAAAGTATATCAAGGCGTAGGTTTGTTGTAATGCTGGGGAAAGCTGGAGAACTTTTGAAATGTTGCCAATGTGGAAATTCCTTCGAGAGCTTGGCGGTGACAGCCGAGGCGTTGCTTTCCGCTCCAGACGGCAAGGTGAACATAACCATAAAGGAGAACATGAAAACCGCCGCGTCGGAACAATCATCGGTAGGCACTAAATGAATTTGCGAATGATGTTTGCGCGAGCCGTTGCGGGAGCGGGTATTATCTCGCGCAGAGGCGCCGAGATGCGGAGGAGTTTTTAGACAGGATTAACAGGATTGACAGGATCAAGAAAGTCGCGGGAGAATAATGAAAAAGGCTTCACTTCTTTTGTTCGGAATCGTCTGGTGCTGCATTCTTGCCGTCACCACGTGGCTCTTTTCATGTAGTACGGGGGTTGGCAAGAGTAGTGTTCCTGATCCGTACGGACGATGGATGATGTACACGTTCTTTTCTGGATCTTGGGCATTCGGCGTTCTCGTCGTAGCATCGGGCATCGCGATGCTTTTCTCCAGAGGGGATGAAAAGCTTAAACCTGGTTCGCTGGTGGGCAAGTTTAGCTTTATCATATCGGGTGCGATGTTTGCCCTGTTGGGAGTATTCGGCGTCTGTGGCACCGTGGCCGATAATGCCGGAGTCGACGATTCTGATCTACCAATGTTTTTCAGGGTGTTCGCGCTATTGACGCACAATGTCCTTCCGGTAGTCATGTTTGTGTTTTTCTTCCTGACTGGGATAATGGGGTTTTTAATCGGCATTAATGAACTTACAAGGCCGTTGCGCAAGAAGAAAGCTGCCGTGTGCGGCAAGCGGACAGTGCGCCTGAGAAGGACGCCAGACCTTGATGTTGCGAAATTGTTCGGAAGCTTTCTGGGGGGCACGGCGGCGATAGGGCTCATAATCGGGATTAAGAGCTTTCAGCTTTTCACAAATCCCTTTGCCTTTAAATGCTTTCTTATTGGCTCGCCCGTGGTGGTGATAGGCACCTATGCGGCGTTTGTAGTCCGCATGGTCAGGCGCGAGGTAGCCTTGCCGCACTACAAGGTCACGTTCACGGGCGGCAAGTGGAGTACGGGCGCGGAGATGTGCGTCCGCTACGAGTTCGCAGGCGCATCCGCACCGAATGCACTAAAGGTCTTGCTCGTCCAGTCCGACTACGCGATACGCGAGGCGGATACGCTGGAGAAGGATATCCAGGAGACGGTGTACGAAGCGGATTCCCCTGCGTCGGTTCATGCGGGCGGCTTCGCGTTCACTGTCCCGAAGGCAATATTATCCTCCGAACACATACGATGGGGGCTTGTATTTCTATTCAATTGCGAAGGCCAGGAGCGCGAAGATTATTTCAGACTTCCGGCAAAATAAGCATTCATCAGGCGTATCAAAATCGTAAGAAAAAACCGAAAGGAACAGAGCTCATGAAACTCTTTGCGCGAATCAACTTGTCCTCCGTAGCACTGCGTAGGGGGATACTTGTCTCAACCCTCGCACGAGAAGGAAGAGGAGAATGTTGCCAACCACCTTCGCCAAGGCTACGGCGGTCAAGATGTGAGATTGTTGCCAGTACCAATACCAATTGCCAATGAAAGGAAAACAACTATGACAAAGAAACAAGCAGGTGTTATTGCGGTGTTTGCCGTACCCGCAGCGGCGGTTGTGTTGACAGCCGTGGTGTTCTCCCTTTATCTCTTCTTCGGCGGATTTGACGATGCCGCAGAGGCGTCTTTGGACGACGCGGATCTGATTGTTAAATTGGCGGACGTGCCGGACGCTGAAAACGCCTTTCTGACCTTCATGTCCGCCACGAACCACTATTCCGTCGCCGAAAATTGGCGGATTGACTTGACTGACGACCGGTTTCTGGATTACGGCGTTGCTTTCACCAATGGCGCAGACTATGCGGCGAAGGCAAGAGGTCTGACAAACGCGGCGGAGCGCGCGGACGCGATACTAGCGTCAAACGAGACGTTCTTTGCTACGATGTCGAAGGGCGTTCGGCAGAAGTCCTATCGAAATGTCAGTTCACGCCTGCCGCCGCTCGAGACATTTTCGATGCCGCCAATTCGTGATTTTATTAACTTTGCCCGTCTGCTTCGGCTTAAAGCCCAGCGCGAACTCGAACGCGGCGATTTGGAGTCCGCGACAGACACGATTGCGGAAATCCATGCGTTCGGCAGGCTTGTCATGGAGAACGAGCCGTCGTGCGTCGGACATTATCTTGGCGGCGCGATAGAGGGCTACGCCTACGGCAAGATGTGCGATGCCGTGGGTATGGGGCTCGCGACGGACACGATGCTGGAGCGGTTCTCGGAGCTTGTTAAGGCAGCCGATGCAGCGGCGGATGCCGATGCCGAGCGGACCATTCGCGGTGAATACACCATTGTGCGTTCAGGACTTGACGTCATGACGAGTGCGCGCGTTGAGGCTGGCATGGACAGGATCAATCGCGTCATGGCGTTGCTATACGGCGTTTTTGGCTGTGATTATTCGCCGTCTTGGACGGAACGCATTACGGAGGCTTTTTATCGTTTGATCGTGCGATGGCCTGGCTATATGCGGTTCGCTCTCCATCCACGCGACACGAAGGCTCGGCTCATCCTGTCAGCCAGGAAGGCGTTCGCGGGCGAAGATCTACCAGCGGAGCAGGCGGACAAATC
>JAZQGX010000297.1:0-35838 GCA_045540275.1 Kiritimatiellia bacterium
TGGAACTGCTGATGGTGATTGTCATCATCGGCATTCTCTCGGCATTGACCGTGCCGGCGGTTACCGGCGGAGACATGACGCGCGTGAAATCTGCTTCACGCGCGCTTATGCAAATGTCCCGCTATGCCCGCACGATGGCAATATTGCATCAGTGTACGGTTGAGCTGCACATATATCCGGACGGAAAGCTCGTCACCGTTCCGCGCAATAAAGAAGCTCCGGAAGAAAAGGGAGAAGATTCCGGCACCGGCGGCGGCGTTGTCGCCGCTCCGATTGCAGATTCGCAGCGCGGTCAGGGCGGTGCGGATGCGCCGCCTCAGATAAACCCCGATGATCTGGGGGGGACGATGGTCGAGATTGAAGAGGAAAAGCAATTCAAGCGCATTGTCTTCGAACTGGACGACCGTAATCTCGAGGCCGATTCCTACGAGGAGCAGATCAGAACCCGGGAAGACGATGACGATTCGGAGTCGGATGATGCCGTTTCGGGACAGCCGTGGATCATTCCATTCGGAGGCAATGGGCGATGCCCCCCGTTTTCAGTAAAAGTGATGAGTTCCGATGACGAGGGGGAGCCTGAACGAGATGCGTTCAGCTTGGATGTCCGGGTTGACCGGTTCGGTTCGGCAAAGGTGTATGATGAGAAGGATTCGCACAGGGACAGGGATTAGCGAAGCGGGTTTTACGCTTATTGAAATTCTCATCGCCACCATAATCCTCTCGATGGGATTGATGGCGCTGATGGGAGGCATGGGCAACTGTGCGCGAATGATGACATTGTCCAAACAGTTTCAGGATGCGCAATTCGTCTTTTCGCTCGGCGACCGCCTTTACCCGGTTCCGCCCGCCGATGAAATCACCGAGCCTGAAGAGGACGAGCGGCTCAATATCGAAGAGGTGAGCGCCGAGGAAATGATAGACGAGCTCGAGCTGGAGATGCCCAACAAAACCCGCCGTCTTTACGCCAATTACCGTTTTTCGCGTTCGGTTGACGAGAAGGAACTGGATGCGACCGATTTCGACGACGGCTTGTATGTGTTGCGCACCGTAATTGTCTGGGGAGACTCCGAAGAGGAGCGCGAGGAACTAGTCAGATTGATCAGGAAGCGCCGTTAAAATGAAAAAGGCATTCACATTGCTTGAACTTATGATGGCCATAATGATCCTTTCGATCATGTTGCTGCTGTCGTTCATCTGTTTCAATGCAGTGGTCAGCAGCTGGACGGCCGGACGCGAAATGTCCGATTCGCTTTCCCAGGGCGATTACGTCATGAATCAAATCGAATCGGCTCTGCGCAGCGCCTATTTTTCGATGAACGTCGAAAAGGAGTTCGAGCGCGGATTCATTTTCAAGAAGAACGGCGAAGAGGCCGACGCCCGCGACGTTCTCGAGTGGATGAAGCTTGGACGCGCATTCGTCGGAACGATGAAGGACACCGACGGTAAAACCGAACTTGCTGAAACTCCCCACCGCGTACGACTTTTCGTCCGCGACGAAAGCTCGTGGGAAAGCAAGAATGCCGAAGAGGGGTTTGGACTTTTCGCCAAGGCCTGGTGCAACGATTTCCGCGATGAAAACGAAACGGAAGAGGAACGCGAAGAGGCGATTCGCGAATATTTGATTTCACCCCGTGTAATCGCGCTCGATTGCAAAGTTCTCAAGGAGCCTCCGCCGGAAAACGCCAAGGAGGTGGAATGGGAGACCGAATGGACCAGTTCCAACGCTCTGCCCTACAAAGTATCGGTTACGCTTTACCTCAAGCCCGCGCAGGACGACGGCGATCCCATCATCCTTACGCGCGACATCGAAATACCCGTATGGAAATATTCACAGAATCCCGGTGAGGCGGGCAAGAGCACGGGCAAGGGGGGCGGCAAGTCCCAAGGCGGAAAATCCGAGGCCGGCACCACGGGAGCGGCATCAGGACCCGGCAGCGGTAGGCGCCCCGGCGGTCAGCCCGGTCCGGGAGGTCCCAGCGGTCCCGGTCCGGGAGGCGGAGGGATGATGCGATGAACAAACGCAAGTCTTCAGCCCGGCGCGGCGCCGCGATGATCATCTCAATCTGGACGATTGCGATACTTTCTCTTCTTGTGCTCTCGTTTGCGTTGGATGCCAAGCTTGAAGGAAAGATCGATATGTACGTGCGCAACCGTCGCCACGTCGACCATTTGACCCAATCGGGCATCGCTATCGCCGAAATGATTCTGTTCGATTACAAAAATGCAAGTTCCTCGACCGAGAACCAGGGAAGCGGTTTGAGTGGCAATTCGAAATCCGGGGCGGGAAAATCCGCATCCGGCGGCAGCGGTGGCGCGAAAGACAGCGGCGTCAGCAAAACCGCGGGCAACGGGGAAGAGGATGAGAACGAGGATCCCTGGCTGTTGCAGAAGCTCGATTTGCAGCATGGCAAGTGTCAGATCGTCAATTATCCGGTCGACGCCGACCATCCCGAGAGCGGAACGGTTTCCGTGACCATCGAGTCGGCGGATGCCAACAAGTGGCCGATTAACCGGCTGGAAAAAAACGACACCTCGGATTTGATCTGGGAGGCGATACTCACATTGATGGGGCTTCCCATGGAATATCACGAAGAGATCATCGACAGCTGGTATGACTGGCGCGATGCCGACAACACGGTGACGGGGCGCAACGGGGCAGAAGATGAATTTTATTCCGATCTGGAAATGCCGTATCGTCCCCGCAACAACGAGATATCTTCGGTCGAGGAACTGACCAAGATCCGCGGCATCCGCGACCACCTTGCCGTATTCGATCCCGGTAGCTATGACAACGGTCTTTACAACCCGGAAGAGCGCGACAAGAAAAAACAGATTAAACTTGCATACGGTTTAAAAGATTTCTTTGATATTTGGGGCGAAAATGTTAAAATAAATGTCAATTCTGCGCCTAAACACATCTTGTTGTCCGTTCCGGGGATGGAGGGTGACGAGGAATTGGTTTCAGCCATCATCCAGGAGCGGGAGTCCGGTGAAAATCGCGATGACCGATATTCGAACGATGATGCGGTGCAGAGTACGTATTTCTCCGATTGGAGTGATTTGAATTCCCGTATTCCCGGAATTCCGACCACGTGCGAAGGCTATTTGTCGTATTCGCCAGAGTCGTACTTCAGGATTAGGGTTACCGGAAACTCCGCGGGGGTGACGCATACCATTGAAGCGGTGGCGGCGGTTGTGGATACGGAGATTCGGTATTTACGGTGGCGTGAGGATCCATAAGTTTTCAGATGACAGCGAACGAGACAGCGGTTTTAGTGATAGAAGGCGACATGCTTCGCGGCATTGTCGGCGAGTTGCGTGCCACCGGCGAGGTGGTAAGACGCAAAAGCGCCTCTTGGAGCATGGTTGACGGCTCCGTTTCCGGCGACGGCAATCCGTCGGAAAACATCATGCCGTCCCCGGTCAAAGCGGTCGATGATTCAGCAAGTGCGGCGGCGAACGGCGATTCGCAGGCATTAACCTTCGGCGCAAATGACCCGGCCAGCATCCAGTTGGAGGTCAGCTCTGACGACACACCGCGCGTGCGCGCGTTCCGCGCGGCTCGCGAAGAGCTAGGCGTCCCACGCGTAATTTTGGGCATCCCTATGTCGCGCCTGATTGTCCAGGTGCTTCGTCTCCCGGTCGACGTGCGCGAGAATCTGGCTTCGGTGGTGTCATTGCAGCTGGAGAAGAAATCCCCCTGCACCGCCGATGAGATGACGGTTGGTTATGAGATTTTGAGCGAGTTCGAGGATTCGCTGATTGTGTTGGCCGCGGGATTTCCCAACAGTGAGGCGGATGACATCATCGCCGATGCCGAACTGGCGGGGCTGGAAATTACGCGTGTTGACATTCCGCTGCTGGGGTGGTTCCGCACCATGTACGCCAGCTCCAATCTGATGGCTCAGGGCCGGAAGGCCGTCCTCTCCAAGATGAACGCGGACTGGAATATCCAGGTGCTGCAGGACGGAATTCCCTGTTTCGCCCGCACCATCGGCAGTATTTCGCCGACCGCGCTTCCTCGCGAAATCTATCTCTCGATACTGGAGGCGGAGGAAATTTACAGCAAGGACGAAGTAGGGGAGATCATTCTCTTTTCGCCGTCCGACCACACCCCGGCTGAAAGCGTCGCCGGCGAAATCGCCGAAAGACTGAAGACGTTTCTCGATGTTCCGGTCCGCGGAGTCGTCTCGTCCGACTGCTATCTGAGTTGCGACGGCCTTTTGATTCGCGCTTTCGAAAAGATGACTTTGGATCTGACTCCCGAGGCGTGGAAGCAGGCGCGGTATGCCAGAGTCGTCGGCAACCGGGTGAAAATGATCTCAATCACCGTCTCTTCAATCGCCGTGGCGGCACTTGCGGTTCTGCTGGCAGCGCCTCTCGTTTTCGGGATGCTCGCCGACAGACAGCGCAAAATCAGCACCAGTCACTATGTCGCCTACAAAAAGGTTTCCAATACTCGCGAGAAGGTCAAGCTGATTGAGTCGTATACCGATCGTTCAAGTTCCGCTTTGGAGATGCTGAAAATCGTCAGCGAGTCGATTACACCGGGTATTACCCTGACCTCGTTCTCTTACCGCCGGCAGGATTCGGTTAAAATCTCCGCCGAGGCGGATACATCGGCCGAGGTGTATTCCTTCAAAGACAAGTTGTCGGAGAAAACCGTTTTCGGTACCGTCAATCTCTCCGGACCATCATCGACGAGAAACGGAAAGTTCCGTTTCGAGATCAATGCGTTTTTCAAGAATTCGGAGGATGACAAGAAAAAATGAATGCTTTGAATTCAGTGAACGACAAGGGGAAGCTTTTTATCTTGATGGCGCTGATGCTTTGCGGCGTTGCGGTCTTTGCGTATAAACCCCAGATGGAAAAAATCAAGGCGAAGCAAAAAGAGTATCGCAATGCGGTGGCAAAGGTCGAAAAGGAAAGAAAACTGATTTCCGAAAGCAAAAGCTGGGAGGCGAAGTATGAAAAGTCGGCGGCATTGATGCCGGTCTTTTCGGCGGAGCAGGCGGTGGACACTCATTGGCTTGGCGTAATGGACTCGCTGGCGGTTTCCAACCACGTCGAGATTGCCAAACGGCAGGTCGGCAAGGAGATTGAGGTCGGTGACGTGTTCGAGTTCCCGGTGGACTGCAAGGATTGGGAGGCAACGCTCAAATCGACAGTCGATTTTCTTTGGGCGCTCAATGCGGCGGGGGCGATGCTGGATATCCGCCAGCTGTACATTCGCCCCATCAACAACAAGCCGGGTTACCTGCGCGGGCAGTTTACTTTGAATTGCGCTTACATGCGTGATTGATATCAGGAGTTTTCGAGAGGAGCATGATGAAATCTAATATGAAAAATGCATTTACAATCGCGCTGATTGCGTTGATGTGCGCGCACACGGTTTTTGCGCAGGAGGCGAGAAAATCTCCGCTGGAGCGTTTGCGCGCCCGCCGTGCGAATTCGTTTGCGCGCCCGGGCGGCGTGGTCAGACCAGGAGCAAACGCGCAGCAGGGCGGAGCGCCGGATGCCGGTGCCGGCAATGTTCCGATGGCTCCCAATACCGTCAAGCATTTCGGCGATCAGGTTGAGGACGACACTAAGACCACAATGCCCGCTTTGAAATTCGAGCAGTCCGATGCGGTTTTTTTGATGGAGGCCTATGCTCAGGAAGTCGGTCGCACCTTGTTGCTGGCACCCGATCTGCCGAAAGTGACCGGCATAACCCTTCGCAGCCAGAAGGGAGTGCCGCTGACCCGCCAGGAATATCTTGAAGCTATCGAGGCGGCGCTGGGCATGAATGGAATTTCGCTTCAGCCTTACGGCGACAAGTTTCTGAAGGCGGTTCAATCCAAGACCATCCGAACCAGCGGAATTTCCATCAATATGGAGAAACCCGAAGGGGGGCATCCCGAAAAAGGGCGCGTGGTCAGCCAGATGATTCAGCTGAAAAATATCGCCATTGAAGAGGCGCAGAAAGCGCTGGACGGGTTCAAGAGCATCAACGGTTTGATTCAGGCTTTCGAACGCACCAACAGTCTGCTGGTCACCGACGTGCAGGAAAATATCAACCGGATGCTTGAAATCGTCCGTTTCATCGATCAGGCGGTTCCTGTTACCGAAGAGGTTCATGTCCGTCTTATCGCCCATGCAAAGGCCGAGGAGATTAAAACGGTTCTGATGGATATCGTCGAGGAGTCTCAGCGCCAGACCAGCAAGAAGGAAGAGGTCAAACCTTCGTCATCGGGGGCGCCGGGGATGCAGCGGGTCAATCCCAGCGGTTCGTCTACCGCTTCCAGACTGCGAAGCGCATTGCGTTCGCGCGACTCGCAGAATGCAAATACGGTTACGCCCAATGCTAATATCGAAACGCTGATGGCGGATGCCGAGCGCGGAATGATCCGCGGCAAGGTGCAGATCATCGCGGACGAGCGCTCCAATCAGCTGATTATCATCACCCGCAAGGAAAACATGAATTTCTTTGATAAGATAATCACCGTGCTTGACATCGAAACCACTCCGGAGGTCAAGGTCGAGGTCCGCCGTCTGGAGTTTGCCGATGCCGAAGAAGTCGCGCAGATGCTCAATGATCTTATTGGCAATTCCTCCTCGACGTCGAGCAAAAATTCGAATTCGTCGAACCGCAATTCCAGCAGTTCGTCGGGCGACAATTACAACCAGCAGGGCTCTCGCCGGGTCGGACCGGGCGGACGCAGCTCTTCGCTCTCCGATGCCGCCGCGGCGGCGGGAAATTCCTCCAGCCGCGCTGTCGGTAGCGAGGAGGTCGCCAAACTCGGAAAGATTACAAAAGACGATATCAATATTCTTTCGGACAAGCGCACGAACGCAATCGTCATGATGGGGCGTCCGGCCGCGATCAAGGCGATTATCGAAGTGATCGACAGCATGGATATCCAGCTTGCCCAGGTTTTGATTGAAACCGTCGTCGTTCAGGTTTCGCTCGGCGACGAATTGCAGACTGGCATTGATTGGATCAAGAGCGGTCGCGACAGGGGAGCACGCAGCTCAACCCGGTTCAATAATGGCGATGCCCTAGGCGGCGGCGGAGGCACGCTCAACAGCAAGCTCAATTCATTCCTGGGCTTCGGCGATAAGACGACCGGCTCAAATGTGGTCGAGGTCGCTTCCGACGCGGTCGCCACCTTCTTCGGTAAAGGCTTGAATTATTTCCTCAAGTCGGACAAGCTTCAGATCGAGGCGGTTATTCAGGCGGCGAAATCCGACAGCCGCGCCAAGGTGCTCTCGTCGCCGATTTTGATGACCGTCGACAACAAGGAAGCTACGATCGAGGCAACCGACATGCGCTATCTGTACAAAGGCGTGCGCTATTCCGGATCGTCCTACAACGGCACCGAAGTTCCAGACTACGAACAGCGCGACATTGGTCTGACGGTCAAAGTGACCCCCAGGATCAGCCCCAACGGCAATGTCATGCTCACGGTCGAGGAGACCTTCGAAACGATCGGTGCCAACCAGACCATTGGCGGCGAATCGTATCCGACGGTGACCACAAGAAAACTTCAGGCCGACATCTCTCTGCAGAATATGCAGACGGTCGTTCTCGGCGGTTTGGTGCAGAACGACGAAAAGAACGAAGAAGGGGGAATTCCGATTCTGAAGGATATTCCGGTAATCGGCAAGTACCTTTTCGGCTCGACGGCGAGAAGCTCCAACCGCTCCGAATTGCTGGTGTTCATGACCCCTTACGTCTTCAACGATCCCGAATCGCTGCAGCGCGAGGCTTTGCGCCGCAAGGGTGCGCTTTCCGATTCCCGTCCCTGGATCGACAACGGATGGTCTGCCAGCAAGGTGGCCGACCAGCTTTCAATGAGCGAAAAGCTCCGCCGGCAGAAGGATATCTGGCACGAGGAGGACAAGGACCACCGCGCCGAACGCGAATATGATCGCGCCATCAAGATGCGCAAGGAACAGCTTCGCCGCCGGGCGGAAAAGGAGGCGAAAGAGGCGCTGAAGGAGATGCACCGCAAGGGAGGCGTCGAAGATAAGCCGGCGGTAAAAGCAGAAGAGGCGTGGGTGACCGGGGTCACCACCTCGCAAACCACGCGGGTAATCAAATGACCGATATTCGGCAATTTCAACTTTGCACCGCTGGGCGGCACGAATACATTTCGTGCCGCTTTTTTCGTCTTCTGAAAGCTGGAAACTGGAGTATGCCACTTTTTTGTTTTTACGGTGATATTTGCATATAAATCAGCGTTGAAAAATGGTATAGTTGTTTAGTTTCATCAAGGTATTGTCACACAGATTGTTCAGGGATGGATTTGCAGATGAAAAGAAGCGAAATTAACCGAGCGCTGAAGGAGCTGGAAGCGATGTGCAAAAAGCATTGTTGCTACCTGCCGCCTTTTTGCAGTTTTACACCGAAGGATTGGGCGGAGAAGGGACATGAGTACGACGAAGTGCGCGAATGCATGCTCGGTTGGGATATAACCGATTACGGTATGGGCGATTTCGACAGGATGGGCTTTTCCCTGATTACGATTCGAAACGGCAACCGCAAAGACCCCGACAGGTATCCCAAGGTCTACGCCGAGAAGCTGCTGTATCTCAAGGAAGGACAGTACGCGCCCAACCATTTCCACTGGTACAAGACTGAAGATATTATCAATCGTGGCGGCGGGAATTGTCTGATTCGCGTTTTCAATTCGCTTCCCGACGAGACGGTCGACCGCCAATCGCCGGTGACGGTGCATTTGGACGGTCGCAAAGTTGTAGTCCCGGCGGGAACCCAGATTCGCCTGCGCCCGGGAGAATCGATTTTCGTCCAGCAGTATCTCTATCACGATTTTTCGGTCGAAGAGGGTACGGGCGCCGTTCTTCTCGGCGAAGTTTCGCAGTGTAACGATGACAATAACGACAATCGATTTGAACAACCAATAGGGCGCTTCCCAAAAATCGAAGAGGATGAGGAGCCTTACCGTCTTTTGTGCAACGAATATCCTCCTGCGGCAGAATAAATGAGCTGGACAGACAAATCTGGAAAAGACGTAGTCGCAATCGGAGAATTGCTGATTGATTTCATCGCAACCGGAATTGACGATCAGGGCAATCCGATAATGACCGCCAATCCCGGCGGTGCGCCCTGCAACGTGCTTTCGATGCTTTCCCGTCTAGGGAAAAAAACCGGGTTCATCGGTCGCGTCGGCGATGATATTTTCGGTCGGCAGTTGCGCGAGGCGATAACCTCGTGCGGTATTGAAGATTGCGCACTGGCAGTCGATCCAAGCGTTCGGACCACACTTGCCTTCGTCAAAACGCTGGAGGGGGGAGAACGCGAATTTTCCTTCTATCGCAATCCCGGTGCGGATATGCGTCTTTGCCAAGCCGATGTCAGCGCATCGTATATCGGACAATTCAGAATTCTGCATTTCGGAACGCTGTCATCGACACATCCCGAAAACCGGGCGGCAACCCGAAAGGCGTTGGATATCGCCAAACGCGCCGGGCTGGCGATTTCCTTCGACCCAAACCTGAGACCGATGCTGTGGGATAGTCCTGATGATGCCAGAGCCGAGATGCTGTACGGATTGGACCGGGCCGATATCGTAAAAATCTCTGACGATGAGATTATGTTTCTCGTTCCTGACGCTTCGACTCCGATCGAAGGTGCCGAAAGACTGATGAAGAATCATCCGGGGATAAAAATTCTCTTCGCCACGTTGGGCGCCGCCGGATCAGCGGTGCTGTGCAACGGACGAACGGTTTCGGCACCAACCTTTACCGGAATTCCGGCCGTCGAGAAAACCGGAGCGGGTGACACCTTTATGGGGGCGGCGCTTGCCTGTCTTCTTGAATCCGATACGCCTTTTGGCATGAACGACGAAGCGTTGCGGCAGACGCTTTTGTTCGCCAATGCCGCAGCGACAATCTGCGCTTCGCGCAAAGGCGCATTGAAATCCATGCCGGAACGCGACGAGATTATTGAGTTGTTGAGGATGTCATGACATTTAAATGTTTTTCCGTTACGATTTTAACATTCGCCTTCGCATTTTTTGCCGTTGCCCAGAACGATGTCGCTGTACTGCACGGACGAAACGCCAATGCAACCGACTTTGACGCTGCGGTGAAAAATACCGGCATTAATGCCGATTTTTTCAAGTGCAACGATTCTGAAATCAGGCGATTCTGCGCGAATCTGGGACAATACCGACTTGTTCTGCTCGATTCGCTTTTTAATATGGGGCGCGATGGGAATCTGCTTTCGGACGATGCTACCGATTTCAGGGCGGTACGCGGTTTTTTGGAACGGGGAGGGGTGTTGGTCGCCACCGATGCGGTTTATCCCCATGTCAACGGCTGGCTCGACAAGGTGTTGGGCGGAGCGAAAGTGCCAAAAATCGGAAAATGTAACTCGTCGCAATGGGCGGTACTGGGGCATACCGAAAACGTCGAGCCGGTATCGTCGCTCCGTTCTTTCCCGAATTCGATAACGCAAGGCAATTCCTGGCCGCATTACGAGAAGGATATCGATCCGTCCTGGACGGTCGTCGCCAATTGTTCGGAAGGATTTCCGGTCGTTCTGACGCGCAATGTCGGCAAGGGTCTGGTGGTGCTTTCCGCCATTCGCCAGCCCGGTGAAAAAATCCTCGAGAACAATTACGCGCAAGCCCAGCTCAGGGCTGCCGGTGTGGATGTGAAAAACTTTTCCATGTCGCCGCTGGCTCCCGGGCGCGGCGAGCTGAACATCGAATTGACCAGACCCGCCCCGAAGGGAGCGGTTCTGATATGCGAATTCATCGATGCCAAAGGGGTGAAAACCACCGCGAGTGCAAGTTTTACCGGTAATGTCGCAAGAGTAGAATATTTCATCAAATCCCGGGGAGAGCTTGCGTCAAAGCTGTATCTAAGTGCAAACGGCAGGCAGTACAGTCTTTGCGCAAGAAAAGCCACGCTTCCTCCGCTGCTGACGATCGAGCCTCCGGCATATCGCGGCATCATTTCCACCAAGCGCCGTCTCCCTGCGGTAAGGTTCCGCATCCGTCTTGCGCCGACTGCTGAAAAACTGCACGGGGCGGTGTTGACGGTGGGACTGTACGATTCATTGAGCAATTGCGTTTTCAAAACCAGCAGTAAAATCCCAGAAGAGTCGAAGGCAAGGCTTGATACCGATTTCGATCTGCCGCTTGAATTGCCGAAAGAACTTTCTGACGGTGAATATGAAGTTCGCGCCTCGCTCAACCGCTACAACGCCAAATCATCCGCACCGGTGCGAATTCTCGCCCCCCGTCCCGCGCAGACGGTCATTGATGAAGACAATACCTTTTTAATCAACGGCAATCCGTTCTTCCCGTTGGGCATCTACCATCCCGCCGGCAATTATGCCGATATTTCCGAAATCGGTTTCAATACCGTTCAATTCTGGAAATGGGATATGGGGACAGATCAGCGCTACGGGGTGCCGATGGGCTTATACAAGGCTTTCGCCAACGGACTGCGCTGTTTGTTTGAATCGAATCATCACGGTGATATGATATACCGCGATGTCGTCAGCAAGGCCGGTGACCATCCGGCGATTCTGATGTGGTATGTGGTTGACGAACCTGCGGAAGGGGCGGAACGCAGAATGCAGAGCATCAACGACGGATGGCATAAATACGATATTCACCATCCGACCTATCTGCTCTCGTGCAGAGAGGACCTTTTCACGCAGCATCAGAGATACGGCGATGTCTTCGCGTTCGATCCTTACGGAAGCAAGACCAGAGACAGCTTCGATCAGACGATCAGCTGGATGAAGAAGGGGAAGGAGGCGACCGAAGGACGCAAGGCGCTGATCTGCGTGCCGTGGGCGACGCCGGAAAAGGTCGATAGCATAAGACCGCTGGCTTATGCCGCGTTGGTGCACGATGCCCGCGGGTTGATCTGGTATTGCTGGCGGCAGGCCGGCGGCGGACCGCTCGGCATAGGATTGAATACCCGAAAAGACTGTCAAGAGGAATACCGGAAATTGCTTGCTGAAATCAAAACGCTGATGCCGGGTCTGCTTTCCGCAAGACGGCGGACGTTTGAGGACGGAAATCTGCACGGCATGGTTTGCGGCGACGCGCACGCTCGCAACAAGCGTTTTGCAATTCTGCTCAATGTGGCTTCGGGCAAAGGGGACTATGAACTTGTCGTTCCGGAGCTGTCGGCCGTCAAGACGGTGACGGATCATTTTACGGGAGCTCAACTCCCGGTGGTGGACGGAAAAATCAAGGTGTCATTGGGTCCTCGGGAGGTTGCTGTCTATCGGTGGTAGGAGACTTCGGCTAAAAAATCCCAAAACATTCATTTAGTGCTTGGTTTTTCCAAAAAAATTTGCAATAATTATAATCGCTTTTGTGGTTGAATTATCGCAAAATGCAAAATCAAAGGGTCGTGTGCTTTTTGATTGTCGGGGGTGTTCGCAAACGTGACACCGCGGGGCAACCTGATTTCGCAGAAAATACCATGGTTTTTGCGAAGGCCGATTTCACTGAAATCATGGTGGTCATGGATTAAGGAAAAAATGATGGACATCTATGTTGGCAACCTTGCCTATGCAACGACGGATGATGGACTGAAGGCTGCATTTGCCGCTTATGGCGAAGTCACTTCTGCCCGTGTGGTTACCGATCGCATGAGCGGGCGCTCCAAGGGGTTCGGATTCGTCGAGATGCCCGACAATGCTCAGGCCCAAGCTGCAATCGATGCACTTAACGGTCAGGATTTGGACGGACGCACCATTCGTGTAAACGAGTCTCAGCCCAAACCCCGCCGCGAAGGTGGCGGTCGCGGTTTCGGTCACCGTTCTGATCGTGGCGGCGGTTTTGGTGGTGGTCGCCGCGAGCAGCGCTGGTAACGGCAATTTGCGGTAACGCGCATCCTTTCACGGGATGCGCGTTTTTTTCACAGTTGAATTTTACCGGTTCGCTTTGATATAATTTTGGTGTTAGTTAAAAGCATAGTTTGAAGCTTGCCGCTTTATCAGCAGTTGTGGCGGCAAGCGCTGTGTTTTGTCATTTCAGGAAGATTGGTTAACCGATGAAGGTAGCTTTGTTGCACTACTGGCTTACCAATATGCGCGGTGGCGAAAGAGTGTTGCAGACGATAGCCTCGCTATTTGAAGAAGCCGACATTTATACGCATGCATGCATCCGTTCATCGCTTCCTGAATTTGCGAAATATCCCATTTGCGAATCGTTCGTGTCGCATCTCCCCTTTGGCCGCCGATTCCCGCAGCTTTATGTGCCGTTGATGCCGACCGCTTCGCGCCGGTTCAAGCTGGACGGGTATGATTTGATCGTTTCAAGCGAATCGGGCCCGATAAAAGGGATAGTCAAACCCAAGCACGCAAGACACATCTGCTACTGCCACACTCCGATGCGCTATGTTTGGGATTTGTTTGACGAGTACTATCGCGCCGCGCTGTTCCCGACTAAAGTGGCAATGCGCGTTTTCAGACGGTATTTGCAGAATTGCGATTTGAAGAGTGCGGAAAGCGTCGATGAATTTATCGCCAACTCGCGTTTTGTGGCGGAGCGGATCAGACGCATATACGGTCGCGATTCGGCGGTGGTGCATCCGCCGGTGGACACGGCTTATTTTACGACCTCGGGAAAAATCAAGTATCCGGTTTTCAATGGGGAGCCGTACTATCTTTTTGTCGGCGAGTTGCGTACCTACAAGCGTCCCCAGCTTGCGATAGAGGCTTGTTTGCGGATGAACCGCAGGCTGGTGGTGATCGGCAACGGCGAGATGCGCAAGCAGCTGCTGAAGATGGTGAGGGGGCGCGGCAAGATTGAGTTTTGCGGCGGGGTGACGCGCGATCAGCTCCGTTACGGCTATGCACACGCGCGAGCGCTGATATTCCCCGGAATCGAAGATTTCGGAATGGTGCCGGTTGAGGCGCAGGCGACAGGCACTCCGGTTTTGGCGTTGGGCGAGGGCGGAGCGTTGGAGACGGTCAGGCGCGGCGAGACGGGTTTGTTTTTCGAAGACGGCACGGTTGACTCGCTGTGCGGCTGCATTGAGGAGTTTGAGGCGGCTGAATTCCGATCTGAGGCCTGCCGCCGCAATGCCCTGCAATTTTCCGAAGAAGTTTTCATTGAAAAGATCAAAGCGATACTATGCAATAGGCATTAGTTCATGCAATTGAGAGGCAAGGGATGAGTATTGAGGATTCATTTGATTACAATCAGACGCTTACGGGGCTTGGTAAAATAGACCAATACGAAATTTTGCAGGAACTTGGCGGAGGCGGTTTCGGTTCGGTGTATCTCGCGCGAGACACCACCTCCAGGGTGCTGGTTGCAATCAAGGGGCTTCCCCCGTCGGTCAAGAACGATAACGAGGATATGGAAAATATCAGAAATAATTTTACCATCGTTCACGATCTGCACCACCCCCATATCGCCGCTGCTCTAGTTCTGCATCGTGCGAACAAGGTTTGCTACTCCAAAGAGGAGGTGCGGCAAAAGCTTCGGGTGCTGGAAGGCGATCCTCTTCTCGTCATGGCATACGCTCCGGGTGTTACTCTCTCAAAATGGCGCAGGCAGTTTCCGAAAAATATCGTTCCAACTGATCAGGCGATAGAGATTGTTAAGCAGATCGCCTCCGCCTTGGATTATGCCCATGCTGAAAAAGTGCTTCATCGCGATGTAAAACCCGCCAATGTAATGATTGAAACCAAAGCCGACGGCTCAATAACCGCGCGCGTGCTGGATTTCGGTTTGGCGGCGGAAATCAGATCATCGCTCGGGCGCAGTGCCGGTCAGGTGCATGACACATCGGGCACTCGTCCGTATATGGCGCCTGAACAGTGGATTGGAGCTAGGCAGAGTAGTGCTACCGATCAGTATGCTTTGGCGGCGATGTTTTATGAACTTATTACCGGGGAGGTCCCGTTCGCTTCCGTTTTTCAGACGGGAGATGCGATAGTGATGATGAATGTTGTCAGGGGGCAGAATTTTGTTCCGCCGCCCGATATGCCGAAAAATACAGCCAAGGCGCTATCGAAAGCGCTTTCAAAAGATATTGATCAGCGCTTTCCCTGCTGCATGGATTTTGTCAAGGCCTTGCAGGGGGATTTTGCGACAACCGGCCGCAACAGCCGGACGGTCGTGAAAGAATCTAAACCGCTGCCGTTTGCGCGGATTTTCGCCGCCGTTTCAATTGTCGCGCTGGCGCTTGGCGGTGCGTGGTACGGATGGATGAGATACGATCAGGCGGCGAAGGCGCGCAAACTCGAAGAAGAGCGTCTTCGCGGAGAAGTATACGATATGCAGGGCCGTGCCAGTCAGGTGCGTGAACTCAATCAAAGTGCGGTGTGGAAAAATTGGAAGCATTTTCAATTTCATGCCAAAGAGTTGGAGTCTTCATACCGCGCCGGTGAAATGGCGTTGGAGAAAAACGATTTCAATCTCGCCAAGGTGCAATTCCAGAAAGTGCGCGAGTATTGGCTGCTCTTGAGTTCGAACAAGGCGGACCGCGCACAGGCGCTACAGAAGTGCGAGGTGGTAAAGGTCGCCCGCCGTACCGCCGAAAAGGCCTCGGCCGGAGTGTTAGCGTCGAATGATTTTGCCGTTGCTGAAAGTATCGAGCGCAATGCCGATGAATTGTTCGAAAACGGTTTGTTCAACAAAGCGATTGCGGAGTATGAGCAAGCGAATGCCGCTTTTGCAAAAGCGCTAAAGAGTGCTGAAAATGAAAATAAACGCCGGATAAAAGCGAAAATAAAAGCAGACACCGAGGCGGCGCTGCTTGCGTTTAATGCAAATCCTCCCCGATATATCGAAGGCATGAAATATTCGGCAACGGCGGACAGGGAAAATCCCGATCTTCAGTTTCATCTCGCCCGCTGTTATTTTCATGGATACGGTGGGGTCGCGGTCAATAAGCCCGAGGCCGCACGCTGGTATCTCAAATCGGCAAATCAGGGGTGTGCGGAAGCATTGGTGCCGATCGGTCTTATGTACGAGAAAGGTGATGGGGTTGCTCTGAATTATGCGGAAGCGGTAAAATGGTATCGCAAGGCGGCGGAAAAGGGAGATTGCTCCGGCGAGAATTATCTCGGTGAAATGTACGAGACGGGAGACGGCGTTGCCAAGGATATTGCAGAGGCCGTCAAGTGGTATCGCAAGGCGGCGGAAAAGGGATTTGCGCGGGGGCAACTCAATCTGGCTCGCATGTATGCCCAAGGCACCGGAGTTGAAGAAAATCAGCTGGAAGCCGCGTCCTGGTTCCGCAAAGCGGCAGAACAAGGTGAAGCGAAAGCGCAATACCTGCTCGGATTAATGTATGCCGAGGGGAATGCGGTAGCAAAGGACAATAAGGAAGCCGTATCCTGGTTCCGCAAAGCGGCCGAGCAGGGTGATGCGTCGGCGGCTTTTTCTCTGGCTATTCATTGTGCCAACGGGCGCGGAGTCGATAAAGACCTGGCGGAAGCGGCGAAGTGGTATCGCAAGGCGGCCAATGTTGGACACGCTCAGGCGCAACGTAATCTCGGAATGGCGTATGAAGAAGGTGCGGGGGTTCCCAAAGATGCCGTCGAAGCATTTAAGTGGTATTATAAGTCGGCGGAACAAGGTGATAAATTCGCACAGTTTCTAGTCGCTTATTCCTATTTTAAAGGACAAGGGGTCAATGAAAACAAAACCGAGGCCGTTAAGTGGTATCTCAAGTCCGCAGAACAAGGAGTTGTAAGTGCGCAACGGAACCTCGGCATATTGTACTTCGAGGGACAAGGAGTCGATAAAAATTATTCAGAGGCGGTCAAGTGGTCTCGCAAAGCAGCTGAAAAGGGAGATGCAGTCTCCCAATCGAATTTGGGGTGGGCGTATGAGCACGGTAACGGCATAGAACAGGACTATGCGGAAGCAGCAAAGTGGTATCGGAAGGCCGCCGAGCAAGGCAATGGGACTGCGCAGTGCAATCTGGGTGATCTCTATGAGAAGGGGAAAGGGGTCGATAAAAACATGGCCGAGGCGATGGCCTGGTATCAAAAGGCGGCGAAAAATGGCAGCGTGCGCGCCAAGGAGCGGCTTAGCGAGTTTACTTCTGCGTCCGATGTTGACAAGCGCTGTCGCGAGGGAATTACCATGCTTGGGTTGGAACCCGACAATGACTCCTTCCGCAATGGCCAGACGATATATATTTCTCCCGGCGACAACGCCAAGGAAAAAATTGAAAACAGCCCCGACTGGGCAACGATATTATTTGACAAGGGTGAATATGATTTGGGTTGGTTTAAGCTAAAGGGGAATAAGCGCATTCGAGGGAAGGGCATCGGTAAGACCATTATCAAAGGAAGGATTAATTCCGGGAATGGAGGGAGTTATTTGATAGCGATGGATGCTACTTTTGTTATTGATAGCAGCACAAGTGGGAAATATCCAATTTGGGTGGATGAGTACGGTAAAGCGGTGATAAAAAACTGTGGGCTAATCGGCGGAGGAATTTGGGCAAGCGATGGTAGCAAATGCGTTGTATCCCGTACCAATGTGAAAGATGCTTATGGCCGTGGAATTTCAATGGGCGATAATTCGAAAGTTTATGTTGCCGACTCAAAACTCAATGCTGCAAATGACAAATCGGCGGTATTGCATGGAGGAGCGCGAGTTGTAATGAAAAACACTCAGCTTTCTACGCAGAAACAAGATGAGAGTGTTTGTTATTTCGGATTTGAAAATACTGCTTTCTATTTAGAGAACTGCATATTAACAGGAGATGATAGAGGCATAGCTATAGGCAATGGCGCTAGCGGATGTCTTAAAAATGTTACCTTTCAACGATGCAAAGATAGTATAGAGAATTATGGGGATATTGAACTATTTGGCAATACCTATCACGGTAATAAGTTCTCAAGTTCTTCCAAAGGCAAATATATCAATAAAGAGAACGGCAACTTTGACGTAAATCCTAATTTCTTTAAATGAGCGTTATTACAATGATAAAAAATCAATCAGATGTAAATAAATATAAACAAATATAAACAAATACAATACTATGTATCAAAAATAAACAGTTGACAATTGGTATAATTAATGATAATATAACGTCATTAATTAAACAAACTAGGAGTCGTGATGTCAAAAGATGGTGAGTATATGAGCCTGGAGGAGGTCGCCGACCTTCTCGGTGTTACATATCAATTGATTTATCGATTGGTACGCTCTGGTGAATTACCGGCAATTCGATTGGGGAAATTGTATCGAGTTGCCCGCGAAGATCTGGAGCTGTATTTGCAGCGCAATAAGCGTTCTGCAAAATCCGGCGGTGTCTGCAGCGTGTGCGGAACATTTTACAGGTCGCAGGATTCGTTGGGCAATATTTGCACCGAAGACGGTTGCGGACAGCCGATTTGCTTTGACTGCTGGACGCGTCTGGGGATAAACAAGTGTAAAAATCATTCGTAGCTTTAAATGAGAGAGTCGCGGCATCTGATGATGCTGCAAATGTTGTTGGGTTAGGTAGAGCAATAAGGAGTTGGCAATGGGAATCTTTTTCGATATCTGTGATGCATTGATTGATCCTAGCACGGGACGCGCCTTGTCCGGCGAAGCACTTGAAAAAGCGATGGCCGATCGCAAATGGCCTCGTTGCGGAAACACAGTCAGTAAGCGTGCCCGCTTTTGCAATTCGTGCGGCAAACCGGCTCCCGGTGGATGGTGGAAGTGCCCGAATTGCAAAAAATGGATCGGCAACGATTCCCGCTTCTGTCCTCATTGCAACCAGCCGCTCTTTCCGGAAGAGCGTGCGGCGATTGCCGGCGGCGTCTGGTGCAAGGAACAGCGTTTCTTCGCACAGCGGTTTGAGGTGGGAGATATCAAGCGTCTCCTTTCCGACGGAATTTTAGTGCAGGAGGGGACCTTGGCGATTCTGCTCGACGCCGGGCAGATCCACGGCATCTTGGAACCCGGACGCCATAATCCTGATTCGCTTGCCCGTAAAATCAACTGGTTCGGTAATCCGCCGCCGCGCAGCGTGGTATTGGTGGACGCTGCGGAGATTGTCGTGCCTCTGCAGATTGAGGCGTTGCGCACCAGCGAACACTTCCCGATTGATTTTTACGGTGAAGTGATGCTCCGCTTCAAGGGCGACAAAGATGCGGCAAAAGCGTTTATCGGCAATATATTGGGTTCTGAACGCAGCTGCACCTTCAAGGAACTTTCTGACAATTTCATCCGTTCGGTTCGCATCGCCGTCGATGAAATGGTCGTTGCCTCCACCATCGACGATTTGGTTCGCGATCCTGAACGCCGCATCCGATTGCAGGAGCGCATGAATGCCCGTCTTTCCGAAGATCTTGCCGCTTGCGGTTTGGAGCTTGTGCGGGTCTCTTCGGCGGAATTCACCGGTGAGCAATATGAAGAGTATGCCGAAAAACTGGGTAAGATCGATATTCAGCGGCGCGAACTTGAGTACAGTGCGGCATTGCGCAAGATGTTCGAAAGAGATTCGATGGCCCAGCACAAAGATGCCGACGCGCTTAAGCAATACAAGGAAATCGTCGACCACGAATACCGCATTTCCCGCGAGCGGCGCGATCACGAATTCAAACTGATTCAGCGCGAACACAGCCACGACGACATCGTCTATCAGCGTATGCTTGAAGTCGAAAATCTCGAACAGCAGCACAAGGTGGAAGACATCAAGCAGCACCACCAGCATGCGCAGGAATCGCGTCAGACCGAGCATGACATCTCAATCAATTCGCGCATGGACGAATATGAGCGCGGCAAAAAGGTCGGGGACGCTCAGAGCGATGTGCAGGCGCAGGATATCCACACCCAGCAGGATGTTAAAGACGCCATGGCGTGGCTCGACGTCAAAATGCGTAAAAACGCAATTAAACAACAGGACAAAGGACTAGACGCCGAACGCCGCAAGGGGATGTCCCCGCTTGAACTGCTCGCCGATATCGAAGATGCCCAGTTGCGCAATGATATTTTCGAGATGTACAAACTGCAGCTTCAGTCCGGAATGTCGCCCGAGCAGATCCTGGCGCAAATGGGCAAGAGCCACTATGGACCGGAATACGAACAGTTCATGCAGAAAATGGCCGATCTCTACAAGGATAATTCCGACCGCGCCGAGCGCGGATTGGCAGGACTCGTTTCCGCGCTTCGGGTGAACATCAACGGCTCTGTTTCGCAGGGCGCGCAGTACAATGTCGGAATCCACCAGCAGAATCACAACCAGAACTGCACGAGCATGAGCAACAGTCATTCTTCCTGGCAAAATATGAACAATTCGACTGAAGACAACAAGAATTCGTAAAAGTTTTTTCAAATGAAGATCGTTTGTCCAAATTGTGGAAAAAAAGTCGAGCACGGAAGGTTCTGCGAAAAATGCGGAAATCCTTTTGCCGCCGAATCGGATACTGGAAATGACCGTTCTTCGGAATGCCGGAGCTCTTTTGGCGAGGAGCCTACCCGCGGCGGCAGCGTCAATTCGGGCCAATCGGATTTTTCGCAGATGCCGATTTTGCATCAAGGTGATTGTTTTTCAAATGTGCATGAGGGTTTGAAAAAGTCCCAGTCGGCCGGTGGAAATATCGCATTTCCGCAGACGGAAAACGCCACCTCGCTGTTTTTTTCCGATCAAAGCGGTCCTGAGTTGATGGTGGATCAGCTCTGCGTACAATTTGAGAATCTTTCCGGCATCGTGCGCTTCCTGTTCAATCCCGGGAATGCGCGAGACGGGCTGGAGAACATCGTGTTCAAATTTGAAAATCAGCTGACCGGGGAGTCTGTCTCGTCGCGCATGCTGCCGTTTCTCAATCGTTCGTGGGAGTTTTCTCTGCCGTTTCCCGCACAACGCGCCGGAGCAACGGTGTGGTCGGTTACCGGATTGTATGAGATTTCCGGCGTAAGGCACCAGATTGTGGGCGATATGCAGATGGTGGTTATTCAACCTCGCGAAGCGCAGACCATCGCCGACAATCTTTGCATCAACATCAGCAACAACATCAACAACGGAAACGCCTCGGACGTCCATGTTTCGCAACGCGCGCTTGAGGATTTGACCAAGTTGGCCTCCGCGGAAAATCCTTTTGACGAACTTCGCCGCATCATATCAGGCAGGACTCGCTCATGGTGCGGATTGCCGCTGATCGACTCGAATACTTCCGGTCAAATGCCGCCGATGCCGCCACGGGCAAAAACGGAACGCATAACCCTGGATTTCGGCACTCATCGAGTCACTTTTCTTGGGGGGCGCACCATCCGCTTTGGACGAAACAGGGATGTAAACGACATTTCGCTGCGACCGGCGGCCTCCGCCACAGAAGATCAGAAGCGTCCGTATTGCATGATTAGCCGCGCCCATTGCCACTTCGAACATCAGGGGCAGTCAGTTGTCATTTGCGACGGTCAGCGTGATGAGCGACAGGTGCTGGTGGCGTCAAGCGGCGGCACATTCTGGAATGGTGTCCGCATTGACGGTTCGATAAGGCTCAACGCGGGGGATCGGGGCGTGGTTTCATTTGCCGGCAGTTATAACGGCGCGATCTCGCTTGACGTAAAGGTATGCAAATCGGCGGGGGATTGCAGTTCCTGTCCTCACGCGGGCAGACAATGGTGCGGAGACGGATTGCGCTCATCGCTCATGCTTACCCGCAGAGACGGCATACCGGAGAAATTCATTGCGGTCTGGAGCTGCTTCCGGTTGGAAGAGGCCGACCCGTCGTTTAACGGGGTTTTGATTTTCCGAAAAGACGGAGCCTTCGCCTGGCGGAAGGGGCGCAAGTGCGGATGGATTATTCCCGGGACATCGCAACAGACGGATTTTGGAACGGTAACTGTTAACTGAGGAGGTAGAAATGGGATTCCTGTTTTTTAAAAGCAAGCGTGAAAAAGAGCGTGCCGAACGCCGCGAACGCCGTCATGCGCTTCGCAAGGCCGAGAGTGCGGTCGATGAAGTGGTCTCGCGCATCAAAAGGATGGAAAAGGATGCCGACGCCGAATGGGAACGCGCCCGCGAAGCGACTAAAGAAGGCAAGCAGGCCGCGGCTCAGCGTGCTCTGACCAGTTATCGTTCGGCACAAGTGCTGGTTACCAAACTCGAGCAGAAAAAATGGGTCTTTAAGCAGGTTCTTATGAAACTTGAAACCGCTGGAACCGACGCCGAGTTCGCCAAAGCGCTTGCGGCGGTCAACAGGGTTACCGATATCAATGTCGAGATGGTCGAAGACGTGTTTGACGAAGCCGGAGATCTTCTCGCCGAATCCGGCGACGTCGACAAGTTCTGGGCGCAGATGTACGGCAAGGAGGTCGAGGGTTCGAAAGTAGCGCTTCAAGACCATATTCCATCAATGGAAGATTTGGAAAGGCATCTTCAGGAGGAAGTTGCAGGCAAAATTGCAAGCGGCATTTCACCGGAAGAGCTTGAGAAAGAGATTTAGTTCATAATCACTGCTGGTTCCGGCGTGAAAGCAGCTTGTGATGAGTTGTTATTTGATGATGCAAGAGGTGGATCATGCAATCGATAGGCGATAAGAAGAACGATCGAATGTCTGCTTGCCAGACGGCGATGAAGGCTCGTGATTACGCCGCTGCCGCCAAGGCTGCGGCAGATGTGGCTGATTGCGCTGAAATTCTCGCCTCTCGTACGACCGGTGTCGTGGCCAAGGCGTATGCCCGGGAAATGGAATCATGGCGGTCGCTGGCGAACAGGCTTGAAGCGAGAAAAGCCTGCTCCGCACCTCGCGATGACGCTCGCCCACAGGCGGCGCAGGTTATTGCAGATGGCGATGAATGGCTTGTCGGCGAGAAACCGGATGTGACCTTCGATGACATCGCGGGGATGGAAGAGGCAAAGCGCATTATCGACGAGATGGTGATCTACCCCATGAAGTCGCCGGATAAGGCTCGCGCTTTGGGGCTTAACCCCGGCGGCGGCGTTTTGCTCTTCGGCCCTCCCGGAACCGGCAAAACCATGCTCGGGAAAGCGATAGCAGGGGCTCTCAACGCACCGTTCTACTATGCTTCCGGTGCAGATTTGCGCTCTAAATGGTACGGTGAATCAGAGCAGCGCCTGTCAAAACTTCTCAATGCCGCAAAGTCACAGCCGGTGGCGGTGTTGTTTCTTGATGAAATCGAATCGCTGCTTCCGAAACGCACCGAATCATCGCACGCTGCCGACAATCGGGTGGTGACGCAATTTCTTTCCGATATCGGTGGGTTTGATGGATCGGAGAATCTGCTTCTGATTCTCGGAGCGACCAATAAGCCGTGGAATATCGACGAAGCGGTTTTTCGTACCGGGCGTTTCGACGAAAAGATTTATGTCGCACCGCCGGATGCCGCCGCCAGACTCAAAATTCTGGAGTTGAACATCGCCGGGGCGCAGCTCGGTCCGGAAGTCGATTTAAACGAAATCGCCAAAGCGATGGAAGGGGCGTCGGGCTCGGATGTGTCGGCAGTAGTTTCCGCGGCCAAGCGTTCGGCATTGGCTCGCGCAATCCGGGAGGACAGCGATCCGGTTATCTGCAAAGAGGATTTGCAAGCGGCGCGTGAGCGTATTCCGCTTAGCATCACCGGTGAAATACTTGAGCCTTATGAGCGGTTTATGAAGGAGCGGCTTTGAAACCTGTATGTTGCAAGTGCGGAAAAACCCTGCCCAATCGCTGGGCGGTTGGCAAGCGGGTGGTGGTCGACGGAGTTGAACAGTGCTATTGCCATTTGCATGCGGTCGATAAGCGAGGCGAACAGATGGCAACCGGCAGAGCAATGAAGAGAGAGGAGGTTGTCGCGATGAGTGACAATGAACAAAATGACAAATCCGGCACTCGGGAGGAAGAATTGACGAAAAACGCCTCAGGGGAGCTTGTTAAAAAGGCCTGGGGCGAGTGCTCGTCGCTTGTTTCAAAACTGGGCGGCGGTATTAAGGTTGTATGGGCAAAAATACACCCCGACCGTTCGCCGGAGGCGATGCTGTCGAGCCTCGACGGCGATTTGGCGGAAAACCGGCGCAGGCTGGCAGAAATCAAGCCCGAGCTGGATCGAGCCTATCGCGATATCGTCGCCGGGAAAAAGGATTACCTGTCGGCGCCACCGGCGCGTCAGCGTATTCTTAAAATCGAGTTGCAGAGCCTGTTGGCACGCTATAAATCACTCGAACGTGAGTTCGGGATTCTTTGCGAAAACGAACGATCCATCGAGATGGTCCGCGGCAGATTTCTTGAGGTGCTTGCGCACGGTATGCGCGGCAAACTCAACGTCGATACCGTTGACCGCCTGACCGACAGCATCGAGGAGCAGGTCGATGAGGCCGAGGATGTGCAGGACGCGCTGTCAGATCTCGAGCGCGCCGGCAAAAGAAGCGAACGAGATACTGGAGATTTTGATTCGGAACTCGCCGATTTTGACGGCGAACTGGGTTTGGTCGAAGATGTTAAAAAGGAGGAGAAAAATGAAGAAAAGAACAATATTGATATCGTCACTGATAAGCGCGGTACTGCTCTCGAGGAATCTGACGGCGGGATTGCGTGAAATTTCGTATGCGGTTGAGGATGCCGCATATCAGGCGGCAAGTAGACTTGCCGAGGATCCACGCGCCGAAAAAGAGATAAAGCGAATTGCATTTGTCAAACTTTGGACGGGCGATTCTACCAACTCGATTCCCAACAGCGACGGATTGGTAGCGGTGTTTGAATCGGCATTGGGAGCGGTACCTGCACCCTTCAGCATCGTGCTGCACTCGAATCGCGACGACCAGTGGTCGCTTATCGACAGCGTTTTCGATCAGATCGCCGATTTCGACGATTATAATCCGGCGACCTCTCCGCAGCTGAGCAAATTCGAACTTTGCGACACGCTGCTGCTTGCCAAGATGATCAACGGCATCGACGGCGGCGACAAAGGGGTCAGCTCCGTGCGTATTGCGCTGAAGGCGATACAGGTCAAAACCGCCCGTCAGATCTGGAGCGCGGTGGTGGAAGGCTCCTACGACGCGCGCACTCAGCCCGACAACGAGAAGCTCAGCTATTTCTCGCGCAAGGCGCTTGAGCAGGCGGCTGCCGATGCGGTCGAAAAACTTCCGCGCTCGCTCGACGGCTACGGTGTGCTGATCACGCCGATTCAAGGCGCTGGCGGCAAAGCATTGACCCAGATGTTCATGAATGCCCTGACCGCCGCGGGCCGCCAGGACAAGGTTCGCCTTTACGATTTGCCCAACGGTAACGCCTCCGACCGTATGCTCGGACGCTACCTGTGGGAGCGTACTGGTTCGGGCAAAGCGCTTGCTCCGTCGGCGATCAAGCAGATTAAGAGCAAGACCGGTGCCGAAGGGAAGCTCGCGATCTTGACCGGTATGGTCGTTACCGGTCGCATCTATCCCGACACCTGGGTCGATCCCACGGGCGAGCCGGTTAACACCCTCACCGGTTCCTATTCCGACGCAAGAAAAAATCCGACCAGCTTTGAGATTATTGCGGACTTGAAGTTCCGTGATGTCAACGATGGCTTCCGTGTCGTGGCGGCCGTCTCTGCCAATGGTGTTTACAAGCGCGATATCGGCGGCGATGTCACCGAGCAGCTCAGAAGTTTTGTGACCGTTCGCAATATCGCGGTCGTTGCTGTAATCCTGATATTGATCTGGTTCGTATGCAAATATGCATTGCGCGTCCGTTAACGTTGCATGAAGTTGAATGGAGAACATCATGAAAAAAAGTATTTTTGCGATTTTTGCCGCTGCTCTGATCTCGGGATGCGTAACCCATCTGGCCGATCCGGAGGTCAAGACCTACGTCAACGGTACAGTGCAGCCGCTTCGTGTGCTGGTATCGATTGATGGCGGCAAAGACCAATCCAGCGCGTCGTATCAGCTCAGCGGCTACCTTCAGTCGCATCTTGAAAGCGCATTGGCCGCTGCGGGCTATCGCGTAGTCTATGAAGGGAACCATGAAATCCTCGTTTCGACTTGCGGTCAGGTGACGTGTCAGGAAAGAAATAAGCGCGGAACCCGTTCGGTGTACTATGGCGATGCGGATGTCCAGGTGACCCGTGCGGCATTTGAAAACACCATGCGCAACGAGACGATGCGCGATATTGTCGCCCGTCAGCGTTTCGATGTTCAGGGCGGACAGGCGCGTACGCCGACCGAGGCAATCAAATCGGTGGCGGATACGCTCGCTCCTGAGCTTTCGAAGTGGACGGCCGCCTCGGTGACCAAAGTTGCCTCGAAGCTGGAATGCTGCCAGGTCACTATCAGCAACGCATGGACATATCGCGGCGAAGAGGACTACCCATCCCGTTTTACCGCTACGGTTAACCGGATGCGCGGCATCTACAGCTGCCGCATTCTCTCCACTGACAACGTAAACCGTTCGTTTCGCGCTGAGATCATCTACGACCGTGATATGTATCCCGACGGCATCGTAAACGGTCTTATCGCCACCAGCGGCCTCAATCTCTACCGATAAGACAATTGGAAATCTGAAAGGATCTCGAAATGAAAAAGATGATATGTGTAATCTTTGGAATCGTTATTTGCGGGGTGGCGTTCGGCCAGGGTGCCGGCCGGGGCGTCTACAAACCGGGACAAACCCATCCTCATCGCGGCGGTGCGGTACACCGCTCCGATTTTCATCGTGCTCCGCACAAGGTCGACCGCAAGGTTTACGATCGCACGGCCGGGTACGAAGGACATGTGGCATATTCCCCGTTCGCTTTGAGTCTGGGCAGTTTGTCGATGCCTTGCGGCCGTCACTGGGCAATCGGAGGCGCCCGTCTGAATCTGGGGCTGCCGGGGTGGACCTCGGTTTATGACAGTGTATACGGATTTGATATCGGCCTTTCCGGTGAGTCCACCATCGAGACCGGCGGTATTGCCGTAAATGCGTTCAACAATACCACGCGCGATTTCTACGGAGTGGCGGTTGCGGGATTGTGGAACCGCACTTACGGAAGAGACACCCAGGCTCTTCAAATCGCCTCGTTGTGCAATTTCGCCGAAAATATCAGCGGCGTGCAGATCGGACTCTTCAACCGTGCCCGGGTTTTGCACGGATTGCAGATAGGCCTTTGCAATTCCGCACCTTCGGGCAGCGGGTTGCAGATAGGCGTTTGGAATGCAAATTCTAACGGTGTGGGCAGCCCGGTTATTGGCATCGTTTTTTAAGTTCGATAAAGAAAGGCCGGTAAACTATGAGCAGAATGGATGCCATTCGCAAGCAATACGAACAAAATTCCGATGGCGATGGACTTCAACGTCCGAATTATCGCGTTCACCCCGCACGCTCACGCAATCTAGTATTCAAGTTCTTTTGGCTGATGCTGATTTTGTCGGTGCTGGGAGGCTTTTTCAGCGCAAAGAATAAAATAATTCCTTTTTTTAAGGGGGCGTTCGGTATCGGATCTCAGCCCACTCCTCATAGCCAGAGTATGGGAAAGGACCTTGGCACTCATCAGGGCGCCAGGGAAGTTGAGGTTTCAAAGCAGGCGCTCTCTCAGTACTTGCAGCCGACGAAAGCCGAGATGGAGCAACTTTTCGAATATGTGCGCAATTCGTCGCATGTTAAAGAAAACTTGCTTTATGCCAAAACCATGCAGGAGTGCCGCTTTTTGTATTTGCCGGACAATGAAACCGTAAATGCGCTCGCCGGTTTGCATAAATTGGATAAGGACAGCGAGAAGTTGACGCGTGTTGTCTGTTTTCTGGGCGGTGCAGCCCGTTTTGCCCGTGTCGCCGCACTTGCCGGTGCGGCTGAGCAATGTGGCGACAAGGGGGCGGGTGCGCGTTTTTTGCGGGCCTGCACGGCGGCAGACTGTGGAAAGATGGATGCCGACGCTGCACTCCGGATTGTGAATGAAGCTTGTTTGGGGGGCGTGCTTAACAATCAGATTGCGTTGACGAAGGCAAAATCCATTTCGGCCGGCCTGATGCTCGGCATTATCGCTCATGAGTGCGGTCACCAGAGTCTTGGTCATGTGCTCAAGACCGGTGAAACCGTCAATCTTGATATTTCGCGCAATCAGGAGCGGGAGGCGGATTCGTTTGCCTCTTCAGTAATATCTTCCAGTCCGTTTGGTGAATACATTCTGGCGGGTACGCTCTTTTGGTACTATGCGCTTGCCAATCAGCAGCGTGATTCGAACGAAACGACACATCCGTTGGCAAAAGAACGCTTTGAAAATTATGTCCGGTCCAACAAGGCGTTGGCGGCATCACTTGGCATCAGACTGTGAAACGAGGTGGCAGCAATGGGAAGATTGGAAGATTTTAGAGCGCGCACGCGCATGCGCGCTTTGTCGCTATCGGATGGTGGATCCGGCGGGCTGTTCAACGGCCAAGCCGCCGGCATGAAAGAAGATTCCGAGCAGGAATTGATTGCGTATCTAAATCCCGACGGAACCGAAATCAGCCAATGGTGGTCGATGCTGGTGCAGTCGCCCTATCTGCACACCAATCTTTCCTATGCCAATTCGCTTCAGCGCACAAAATTCTTCTATGACGTCGACAATAATCAGATAAATGCGTTCGCATGCTGTGAAGATGAGCAGGCATCCGGTTTTCGCATCTGTTTTCTTGGAGGGCTGATGCGTTTTTCCCGTCTTGCATCACTGGCGGCGGCTGCGGATATGTGCGGCCGCCCCGGCACTGCCGGCCGATTCGCCCAGTCATTCGACCGATACGGCGGACTTTCTCAGAACGAAGCGCTGGAGGAGATGGAGAATCTTGGCTTGGCTTCGGTTTATCATCTGCCCGGGGTGAAAAGTAAGGCGTTGGCGATTTCATCGGGGATGATAATTTCGATTCTCGCCCATGAGATGGGCCATATCTGCTTGGGTCACGTTCAAGGTCCGACCTATTACAATTCTAACCATGAAATTTCACGGAATCGTGAACGCGAGGCTGATTCGTTTGCCTCGACAATAACTGCCGCAAGCCCTTTTGGTGAGTATATGCTGGTCGGGATTTTGTTTTGGGCGTATGCAATGGCGCAGCAGGAAAAGGGAATGACGGCGACGACCCATCCGCTATCGATTGAACGTTTTAACAACTTTGTTAGATCAAATTCATCACTTGCCTCGACTTTTGGTTTGGTTGAATTTAACGATTGACCGCTAGATATCCTACCATGAACAAGAATTCAATTAATAACGATATTACGATAACTGAGGAGGGTGAGCATCCTCGTGAAGGGGATGGTAATCGTCCTCGCGCTTGGGAGGGCGAGCATCCTCGTGCTTGGGAGGGCGAGCGTCCCCGCGAGCCGTTATCGATGAACAATGCGGTAACGTTGCGTCCTCAAGCGGGCGCATCGCTCGGTCGTATCGACCAATATGAGCTTATCCGCGAGCTTGGCGGAGGTGGATTCGGTTGCGTGTATCTCGCACGCGACACGGTTGCCGGGATTGAGGTCGCGGTAAAGGGCTTGCCTCCGCTCGTTCGGCTCAATAAGGAAGAGCTTGAAAATGTCCGAAAGAATTTCGCTTTAGTTTCGCGACTTCATCATCCGAATATTGCGGCGGCGCTTCATCTGCAGAAGGTTGAAAAGGCTTTTTACGACGACAAGGCTGATGCTGAAAAACTGCGCGTCTTTAATGGTGACACTCTCGTTGTAATGCAGTACGCGCCAGGCGTCACGCTCTCGCAATGGCGTAAGCAGTTCCCTGACGGCAAGGTGCCGTTGGATAAGGCGCTCGAAATTGTGCGGCAGATTGCGTCCGCGCTCGATTACGCGCATAAAGAGAAGATTCTTCATCGTGACATCAAGCCAGCGAACGTGATGATTGAAACATTACCTGACGGCTCGATTGCGGCACACGTTCTTGACTTTGGGCTTGCCGCCGAAATTCGCTCCTCAATGAGCCGCGTCTCGCGTGAAGTAACTGATACGTCGGGTACGCGACCTTATATGGCGCCGGAACAGTGGGGCGGACGGAAACAAGGCAAGGAAACTGATTTATATTCTCTTGCAGTTCTTTTTTATGAACTCGTTACAGGAGAGGTGCCGTTTGCATCTGTATTTGATACGGGTGATTCAGTACTCATGATGAATGTGATTGAGACTAAGAATCCAGAATTTTCATCTGAACTGCCAAAGCCCATCCGCCTTGCACTCACCAAGGCCTTGTCCAAAAAGCGCGAAGACCGCTTCGGTTCATGCTCAGAGTTCGTTGACGCGCTACAGGGCGGGCGTATATCAGGAGGGCGAGCGTCCTCGCGAGCCACCGTTATCCTCACCGCCCTTGCATCCCTTTGCCTCGCTGTCGGCGGCGTTTGGTATTGGCAAGAAGCGAAGGCGAAAGAGGAGGCTCGAATCGTCGCCGAGCAAAAAGCCGAGGCGGAACGAAAGGCTGCCGAAGAAGCGCGGCGTATAGCCGAGGAGAAAGCCAAGAAAGAGAAGGCTGAAACGGAGCGAAAGCAAAAAGAGGAAGCGGCACGGATAGCCGCCGAGAAGGCAAAGGCTGAAGCCGAAGAACGAGCTCGAAAGACAGAAGCGGTACGCATCGCGGCCGAGAAGGATGCGGAACGCAAAGCTGAACTCGAAGTGTTTCGACTTTCTTCTAAAGCACAAAGTGCACATGATCTTATCGATGGCGAGTCGTCTGAGATAAAGGAGTTTTTCGCAAAGGAAATCCGTGCCTTTGAGAATGATCGCCGAGCAGGTGATGACGCCAAGCAAAATTCAAAGTATGTAGTTGCAACGAATTTCTATGCGCAAGCGTTGATGGCTGCGACTGCGCTTAAGGTGTCGGTAGCGAATTATCGCGAGTGTAAGGAGTTGTTGCCGAAAATTGAACGTGCCAAGGAACGTGCCGATGAAGTGAATGCGGCAGGATCGTTGCCAAGCGGGTACAGGGCGGCGCAAAATGCCCATAGCGCAGCTTTAGATGCATTAAAACAAAAGCGTTTTGATGAAAGCAAGGCCAAGATGCAAGAGGCGGAGAAGCTTTTTGTATCTTTGCGAAACGATGTCATCAATGCAGTTCTTGATTTGGCGGAAGGGCACAAGACGGCAGCGCGTTGGGAGCTTTGCAAACAAGAGGCGGATAAGGTGCTTAAGTGGGAAAGCGGGAATGCAAAAGCGATTGCGCTTAAAGAGGTTGCGCAAAAAAGTCTCATGCCGTCGCTGAAAATTGTTGCGCAGATTGACGGAGAGGAGATTGACGGAGTTACGATAAAAATTGGCGACAAAGAATATGCAACTCCCTATGTAATGCAAAATTTGAAGAAGGGTGATCTTATCGGTCCTTGTGATGTTGCATATATGCGCAATGGCAAGAACTATGTCGGTACTTTCTCACAGGTAAGTGTAGATTGGCTTGGTGCTAAAGTGCTTGCAGTTGCGCTTAAGGAGCATGCTGGCCTGCAGGCCGGAGATGTTAAGGCCATTACACTTCCTGGCGGTGTTGCAATGGTGATGGTTTATGTTGCTCCCGGATCGTTTATGATGGGAAGCCCGGAAACGGAAGAGGGGCGATACAATAATGAGACGCAGCATCGCGTTACATTAACTGAAGGATACTGGATTGGCAAGTATCCGGTAACTCAAGCGCAATGGTCGGCACTCGTAAGTGCGAATAATGTTTCATTCGATAATGGTGCTCCGGTTGCATGGTTTAGTTCTAAACGTGGAGGTGCTGATGATTTTCCGATGGAGAATATCAGCTGGGATGATTGCTACAGATTGATAAAAGCTTTGAACGCCAATGAATCGACACATAGAAGATGGATGCTGCCGACTGAGGCGCAATGGGAATTTGCGGCAAGGGGAGGCACGAAGTCTAAAGGATATAAGTATAGTGGAAGCGATATTTTGAGTGAGGTTGGTTGGTATGACAAGAATTCTGGACATAGGACCCATTCTGTTTCTGCGAAAAATAGAGGTAATGAGTTGGGCATTGTCGGTATGAGCGGCAATGTGTGGGAGCTGTGCCAGGACTGGTATGGTAACGATTATTATGCAACAAGTCCACACCTGAATCCTATAGGCCCAGCTTCGGGTGATAAACGTGTCTTGCGCGGGGGTAGCTGGATGCACGATGCTCGGGATTGTCGCTCCGCCTCACGTGTCAATCTATCTCCCTCTCGCCGCGTCTACGGCACTGGTGTCCGCCTCGTTTGTTCGGACACGACTGTGACACAACAAGACAAAGCTCATTCTGTGCCGGCTCAAGAAAAGAAGTCGGTCGCTGGATTGTCTCAAAAAGCCCGAAAATTTGTCGGTACATGGATTTGCCAATCAGAAGTTACTCAAAAAACGGAGCATAACACAAAATGGGATGGCAATATCATGAAGTGCTTGCCGATTTCAACATCCATAGAGTTGGTTTGCAGAGAGGATGGGACGGCGACCCTTAAAGAAGGGGCCAATAAGGTCTTTGGCGTATCTTCCGGTACATGGAGATACAAGCATGGTATGTTTTTGATGGATATGAAAATGTCGGATGGCATTTCGTATGAAATTAGTGCGGCAGTAAAATGGATTGGCGATGATAGTTTTTCGTTGCGCTTCGATAATGGCGAGTATGCTGCTTTGATCAAGAGTCGATGTGGGAATATTCACGATTTGAATGCCGTTCTCTCAATTTATGCCGATGAAAATATGGAGGTGTCGATTTCTACAAAAACACCAAATTTCAGAAGTGGCAAGGCAATATGCAAGCCGTATGTGTTTAAAAAGATTTCAAATCGATAACAAGCAGAAAGGAACTGTATGAGAATAAATAAGTTGATGTTGGCCATTTGTGGCATTGTTGGATTGGCGGGGTGCGTCTCTGTCGTTTCTACGCCAGTTAGATATCCGCTTTCGGATGAAAAACCCGTATTGACGGAGAATTATCCGATTCGCACTCCATCTGCTGTTCGCGGGTGTGAAAAGATTGTGGGTGTCTGGGAAATTGTGCAATCCCATGAGACGATTTCGTCAAACACAACGACGGAAAAACCATTTAAGTTTTCGCAAATTGTTAAGATTCAATACAAATTTTATAAAGATCAGACAGTTTTGTGTAATCAAAAAGTTGGGGGGACGGAGCATAATCACAGAGGGAAATGGAGTTACGACGATGGGAAATTGACATTGCGTTTTAAGAATGCGCACAAAGGACTGGAAGATAGCATTGTTATGAATACACTCTGGTATTCCAATGAAGAAGTGGAGTTGCGCTATGCTGATTTGCGTGCATATGAAAAAATGTTTTATGTCTCGCCAAACGTAAAATCAATGACGGCTTTTTACAATCCAAATGGCACGTTGGAGACTCGGATGTATATGGATTATTCTAAATTGTCGGCGGCATCGGTATTTAATTCTATCTATTCGCCGATGATTATGAGCCGAATTGGAGATGTTTCCGAAGATGATTGAACAGTTGATGGATAAGAAAGTGAGAGGTAATGTTGAGGACGTAAAATCAAGTTGATTGGAAGAGTGTTGTTGTGTGTGAAAATCATACTATGAAAAGGAATGGTTCCCTTTATGAGTGAGAATTCGTTGAGCGATGCTGTGACGATGTGCCTGGGCGCACCGGATGCCGTTTGTTCCATCGACCAGTATGAGCTTATCCGCGAGCTTGGCGGAGGCGGGTTCGGCTGCGTATATCTCGCGCACGATACGGTCGCCGGGATTGATGTCGCGGTAAAGGGCTTACCTCCGCTCGTTCGCCTAAATAAAGAAGAGCTGGAGAACGTCCGAAAGAATTTCGCTTTAGTCTCGCGTCTTCATCATCCGAATATCGCCGCTGCGCTTCATCTGCAGAAGGTTGAAAAGGCTTTTTACAATGATAAAACCGATGCCGAAAAACTGCGCGTCTTTAATGGTGACACTCTTGTTGTAATGCAGTACGCGCCGGGAGTCACACTCTCGCAATGGCGTAAGCAATTCCCCGATTGTAAAGTTCCGTTAGATAAGGCTTTAGAAATCACGCGGCAAATTGCATCCGCGCTCGATTACGCGCATAAGGAGCGTATTCTCCATCGCGATATAAAGCCGGCGAATGTTATGATAGAGACTGGGGCTGACGGCTCGCTCACGGCTCGCGTTCTCGACTTCGGCCTCGCCGCTGAAATCCGCTCGTCGATGAGCCGTGTGTCGCAGAGTGTTACCGATACGTCGGGTACGCGCCCCTATATGGCGCCGGAACAGTGGGGTGGACGGAAACAAGGCAAGGAGACTGATTTATATTCTCTTGCGGTTCTTTTTTATGAACTTGTTTCAGGGGAAGTTCCGTTCGCTTCGGTATTTGACACGGGTGATCCCGTATTGATGATGAACGTAATTGAGACGAAGAATCCAGAACTTTCATCTGAACTTTCAAAACCCATTCGCCGCGCACTTGCCAAGGCCTTGGCGAAAAAGCGCGAAGATCGTTTCGCTTCATGTTCCGAGTTCGTTGATGCGTTACAAAGTGGGCGTATGTCGGGAGGGCGAGCGTCCTCGCTGGGAGGGCGAGCGTCCCCGCGAGCCGCCGCTATCCTTACCGCCGTTGCTGCCCTCGGTCTCGCTGTCGGCATCTGGTATTGGCAACAAGGATCTTCTGATGTGAATGGGAATGCGGCTCGCGAGGACGCTCGCAGGCCTCTGGCGACTTCGCTACGCGAAGCGGACTCCGTCCGGGCTATACCTCCCGTAAATGTGGCTCGCGAGTACGCTCGCCCTCCCAAAAACATCGTCCCCGCGAGCCGTGAAGATAAGGAATATACCGGTCCAAAGGATGGTGAGTGTAAAACTTTTACGCTCCCTGGCGATGTTATAATGGAGATGGTATATGTTGGCCCTGGTGAATTCATGATGGGTAGTGAAGATGGTGATGACGACGAAAAGCCAGTTCATTCCGTGCGAATCTCTCAAGGCTATTGGATTGGTAAATACCCGGTTACACAAAAGCAATGGAAAGCGTTGGTTGAAGCTAGCGATATAACCTTTGATAATGGTCAGCCTGTAGCGTACTTCAGCTCTCACGGCGGCGGTAGTAAAACTGTGGCAGGCATTGACACGTCGGACTTTCCGATGGAATGCGTTAGTTGGGATGACTGCAATAAGTTGGTAGAGGTGCTTAACAGGAAGGAAAACTCTTCAAGAAGATGGATGATTCCGACAGAAGCGCAATGGGAGTTTGCAGCGCGAGGTGGTAGCAAATCTAAGGGTTATAAATATTCTGGTGGCGATAATATGAGCGCTTTGGGTTGGTATTATGAGAATTCAGGAGTAGACAGGCTTGCAGATTTGCAATGGAGTGTTGATAAATTAAGAAGCAATAAATGTCGACCGCATCGAGTGGATGAAAAAGATGTAGGCAATGAGCTTGGCATAGTCGGGATGAGTGGTAATGTTTGGGAGTGGTGTCAAGATTGGTATGGGAAAGATTATTATGCAAATAGTTCAAGGTTAGATCCTAAGGGACCGGCATCGGGCGATATCCGTGTCTTGCGCGGGGGCAGCTGGTACGACCTCGCCAGGCTCTGCCGCTCCGCCGACCGCAGCGGGTCCTGGCCCGGCGACCGCATCAGCAACTGTGGCTTCCGCCTCTGTTGCTCCGCAGGACCGCGCGATTAAGGGGCGGAGCACAGTCGCGAGCGGCGGAGAGGCGCCCCCAAGCGGAGCGAGGGGGTGAGCGGCACCATGCTCCCTAACTCCTTGCCTATAACTTGGTTTTTATTTCTTTGCTTTCGCTTCTTGGAGTTTAGGAGATTGGGAGTTTAGGAACTTTACCCCTCCCGATCTCCAAAACTCCAAATCTCCAAGAAGCGAAAGCAACCTAAAAAGTTAGCTCCATGAACATTCACGCGCGAGCGCGGGCAGGGCGCTAACTACTAACTCCTGACTCCAGAAATAGGCCCGCCGGGAGCCTCGCCCCCCCCTTGTGGTGCAGGCCGGCCCTCCCCGGCCTCGCGCGG
>JAZQGX010000298.1:0-22430 GCA_045540275.1 Kiritimatiellia bacterium
ATGCCGGATGCGCAAGCAATGCTGTTCCGGTCGAGATTGCCACGCAAGCGATGGCAGTCGAGACCGGCGGGTCTGAGACGTTGACGCCGACATCAACCGTCTCGCCCACGACGACCATCTCGGTACCGGTTAATAAGGCCGGTTCCTCGCAGTCGGTCGGCTCGATCCTGGGCGATGCTGTAGCTTCGCTCTTTAAGGGCGATGCCGACAAGGCGGCCGGAGACGGCACCGTTGAGGGCGGTGTGTGCGCCGACGGCACCTGCAACGAGTAAGGAATCCTGTTCGTGGATAACATCTTGCAAAATGGTGGATTGGTGCTCTCTGGTGCAGCACTCTCGGTGTTGGTCAAGGCGGGTGTATCTATGTGGCGCTCTCGCCACCAACGCACCGAGATTGCCAATGATCCACTGCGGGTTGACAAACTCGATAAGTATGTCACGCGCGGCGAATTTAACCGCGCGGTCGAGCGGAACGATGCCGATCATAAGCGCATGACCGACGAAGCCGCCGCCGATCACGAGCGTATGGAGCGCGAGAACTCTTCCGCTCACGAGAACATCTTCAACCGCCTAACCCGCAACGACCGCGACATGGGCGAAATTAAAGGGCTTTTAACCGGCGTTGCAAACGACTTGCAACTCATAAAAGGAAAACTGTTTAAGTCGAGGTAGGATAACCATGGACGCTCACGACAAATACATCATCAAAATCGCTCTTAAAACTCTCCATGCTGCGGGCGGGACTGGCGTTACCGAGAAAGCCCTTAAAGAGCAGTTAGATCTCGCCCATGGTGAGCCCCTTTCCTCCGAGGAGCACGACCTCGCTTTCGACTTCCTCTCTTCTCGTGGCTGGATGACTCATCACATGGAACCCGTCTGGCACACAAAACGCTTCACCTTAACCGAACGCGGCCTTACCGCTTTGGAGTCTATGTAGGCGAAGGTACAAGGGAGAAGGTACAAGGGAGAAGTCTCGTACCTCGTACCTCGTACCTCAAAACTAAAACTATGAAAGAATTTATAACGAGAAAAACCCGCTCCGACGCCTGGGGCGAAGACTTATCAGAGGCCCTTAAATGGGAACTCTATAAGCTTGCCGACTATGAAGCCGGGTGCGACCGTCTTGCCCAGCTTAAGCTCTCGGGCGAGCTCGACGTCGAGCCCCCTTCCCGCGCCGGCTGGTATCGCTTCTTGACCCGTCGCCGCGCCGAGGAGAATATCGGCCGCATCCAAGGCGGCGTCGCCGAAGCTGAAAACATCGCAGCTACCTCTCACATTTCTGACGCCACGCTCGTCAACGCTCTCAAAGCTCTCGCGGCTGATCGCGTCACTTCCGGAGACGATAAGGCGGGCGTGGCGTTCGTCTCTGCCGCGACCGCGCTTATTGACCGTATGCAGAAAGAGCGCGATCTTGAACTTAAGCAGCGCGCCCAGGAAACGAAAGACGAGCAGCTAAAACTCGCCCGCGAAAAGTTCGAGGCTGCCGAAAAGCGCCTCGCAGTAACTGCCGAGGTGGTTGCGGATAGCAAACTTACGGAAGCGGAGCGCATGGCGAAGCTCCGCGAAATCTACGGAATTTAAACAATGACAAGCCCGGTCCAGCTTCTAAAATCGTATCAGTCGCGCGTCTACCGCGACAGGAGCCGGTTTATTGCTTGGATTGCGGGCCGCCAGATCGGCAAGAGCTTTACGGGCGCGATGCGCTCCGTCGCCTTGGCCGACATGACGCCGAAGCGCGACCTGTTGATCGCCTCGCCTTCGGAGCGTCAGTCGATGGAAGCGATCGAGAAATGCCGCGCACACGTCGACGCGTTCAACACCGTCAAGATCGCCGAGGAGATTGTCGAGCGCGACGCGCCCGGGGCGCTCATGAAGTCATCGACCATCATCTTCGAGAACGGCTCGCGGATTATTGCCGTTCCCGGTAAGCCCGACACCGTGCGCGGCTTTACCGCCGACATCTGGATGGACGAATTCGCCTTCTTCGAAGATCCCGCCGCGACCTGGAAAGCGATTCTCCCTTCAATCTCCAACCCCTTGAAAGGCCTTAAAACCGCCTTTTTGACTTCCACACCTAACGGCAAGTCAGGACGCGGCAAACGCTTCTACGATATCGTGACCGACAAAGGCGCGATCGACCCGACGCAAATGCCGCCCTGCTACAAGGCGGGCGCCTGGTCGATACACCGAACGCCCATCACGCTCGCCGCTCCGGAACTCGGTACCGACCTCGAGGAACTTAAAGCCGCCGTCGATGATGACGAGACATGGAAGCAGGAATTTCTCGCGCTCTTTATCGACGGCTCGAATGTCCTCTTGCCGTATGACCTCATGGCAAAGTGCGAATCGATGGAAGCGACGCTCTCGATCACGCCCGAAGAAATGGCGAACCGCGGCCCATGGTATGCCGGCATCGACTTTGGCCGCACAAGCGACCCGAGCGTTCTTTGGCTTTTGGAAAAAGTGGGCGACATTCTCTGGACCCGCGTCGTCAAGGTTCTCAAGAACGAGAACACGGTCGATCAGTTCGAGATTTTGAGGCCTTATATCGATCGCTGCGCCTCCGTCGCCGTCGACTGGACGGGCCCGGGCGTGGGATTTGGCGATATTCTCGAAAAACACTACTCCACCTGCCGCTCGACCGGGGCGCGGTTCGGTGGCGAGAAAATTGAACTTTGCAGTTTTACCGCGCCTTTCAAGTGTGACATCTTCCCGAAACTTCGAAGCGCCTTCGATGCCGTTAAGCTGCGCGTTCCTTTTGCGACCGAGACGCGCGAAGATCTCCACGAGATGCTGCAGATCGTCGCGAACGGCAAGTACAACTACGCCGCTCCGCGCACCGCCGCCGGTCACTCCGACCGTTGCACTGCGCTCGCCCTGGCGTGGCGTGCGGCGCAGAGCGGCGCAGGAGCGTATGTGCCCCCCTTCGGTTGCGGACGGTCGCGCGATCCCGATTTAAGAAAGGCGTGCTAATGGTTAAACAGCGCAGAGATTCTACAACCGTTTATCTCGAACGGACTAATCCTCTCGCGGGGATGTCTATTCGTGCCCTGCAGTCGGTCTTCGATGCCGCCCGCGCTGGTGATACTCAGCGTCTGCACTGGATATTCCAGGAAGTTGAGGCGTGCAACCCTGTCCTCCTGGTTTGCGTCGAGCGCCGGGCGGCGGCGGTATCGGGCTTTCGCTGGAAGGTATCGGAACGCAGCTTTGGCAATGTCGTGCTTTCTGCCGATCAGAAGAATGCCGTAGAGCAGTTTCTGTCGAATATCGATAACCTGGTCGACCTCTTCGAACATCTGGATCTGGCGTTCTTCCGGGGTTTTGCGCATGCCCAGCCGATTTGGGAAGACAGCCGCACGGTGCGGCATGTCGAATGTGTCGACAGCTGGAAATTTTTGCGACGTGGCGAGGAGTGGTTCTTTAATCCGGAGTGCGACGGTTTCTCTGGCTCTGTGCAGAGTTGTGCGGATGCGCGGCTTATATCGGTGGTGCGCAAGCGTCCCATCGATTACCCGGCGCTTGCAATCCACGTGCGGCACGCCGTCGGCAATCGTGACTGGGGCCGGTTTTTGGAGCGGTACGCGCTCCCCAAGCCGGCTGTCACCATGCATCCGGGCGCGAGCAATGCAGATCGTGCCGACTACGAGCGCGCGGCGCAGGCGGTTGAAAATGGACAGGTGTCGGTTTGGCCGCACGGTTCGAGTCTCGCCGACTTTGCCGGCGGCTCTCGCGGTGTCGACCCGTTTCGGGACTTTATCGAGCACCAGGAGCGCACTACGGTGTTGCTTGCAACCGGCGGAACGCTGATGAGTCTGGCGGAAGCCGGAACCGGCACGCTTGCCGGCAATGCGCAAGCGGAGGTGTGGCAGAGTATCGTTGCGCGTGACTCTTCGGTAATTGCGCAGGCGGTGCAGCGCTCTCTGGTCGAACCTTTTCTTGAGGCGGCTTTCCCGGGTCAGAAAATATGCGTCGATTTCGGGTTCGATTTCGACCCGGTCCCGACGGCAAAAGACGTGTTCGAGGTGGCAGCCGCGGCGAGGAGCGCTGGGTATCGCATCGACAAGGCGGAATTGGAGGCAAAGACCGGATTTACCCTTGTCGAAGACGCCCAAACGCCCCAAATCGGTGGTTTGGGCGGGGTGATTCCCAACCGTGCCGCCGGAACCCCCTTGCAAAACGACGAGACCATCTTGCAAAACGCGCGGACGGGTTTGGACGATAAAACGGCTATGCCTACCCCTACCCCCTCTCAAAACGCATTTTTCGCGGCTTTTACAGAGGGCAACAATCAACTTGCTCAAGAGGTTAAAAAGCTGCTGGACAATCCCTCTCCGGAAGCGGCAAAGGCGCTGCTCGAGAAGCTGCCGGAATTGCTCAAGGATGATCCGGCTCTGGCGGCGCTGATTGCCGAGGAGATGGCGAAGGAATTTGAGGGCGTCGGCGCGGTGGAACATGATGCTTGGTCTCCTATGACCGATGAAGAAGCCGAGGCGCTTTTTGATAAAATTATGGAGGACAATGGGGATGAATAAACATTGCCCTCAGGACGGGGGATTTATCGGCAAAAGCGGATGTACCCACCAGAACCATCAGCATAGCGAGTTCGTCAAGTCGCTCATTGCTTCGGCGAGCAGTCCGCATAAGATAACCCCTGCCGATTGTGACCGTGCACTGCGTGAGGGCTTTTATGTGAATACTGCAAGCGGTGCAAGAGTCGGCTTCGGCGAGCATTTGTCCAATCATCTAGGGCATCATAATGCTCACGACCAGGTGCGAAGAAAAATGCTGTTACTCTATGCAGTTTCCGCCGTCAAAAGCGGAAAGAAAGGACGAAATCCAAAAGGTGGCGCTAACTCGTTCGCGTATGCCAAGACTTTTGGAGATACCCAAGTCCTTGTTCTAACAGATGAAAAAGGGCAAGTGGAGGACGTATTTAGCATCATCCCTAAAAGGGGGAGGAAATGAGGTGTATGCGTGGTCAGCCACATACACGGAGTCCCTTGGTTGGCGCCCTGCCCGGCAACCTTGGGCCCTACTTCCGGAACATAGAGGGGTGCGCCTCCGACGGTAATCTCACGACATCAAGCACCGCACCGCTAATCGTTTCGACAAGAGAAAGTATTGCACACCTAACCTCTGAAAACAAGGCTTTTTTATGAAAAACTTTATCTTAAATTCTGAAACCGTTCTAAACGGTGACACCATCGAGGGCGTACAGCTTGCGCCGGTAGGAGACTTTGACGGAGTGTTGCGCTGCGGCGAAAAGCGCAAAAAGATAGTACAGCGCTTGGATGCGGCGGTTTTCGCCCGCATTCTGAATGCCTGGCAAGCCGCCGGATCGCCGGAGCTCTTGGTCGATGCCGACCACGCCTCTTGCGATGATTCCGGCTCGACTCGCGCTTACGCCTGGGCTTGCAACCTCCGCGCTGATCCGGAACTCGGCTTGCTGGCCGACTTCAAGCTGACCGACATCGGGCGCACTGCGGTCGAGTCGCGCGAATACCGCTTTGTTTCACCGGTTTTCGAGTGCGACAAAAACGGTGTGCCGCTCAAGATGACATCGGTTGCGCTCACCAACCGCCCAAACCTTCCGGTCTCCTGCGTCCTCAACAGCAAGAGTGCCGGCAACAGCAACGTTGAGGATATCAAGGAAAAAACCATGGACAAAATACTCGCCCTCTTGGGCTTGGAGCCGGATGCCAGAGAAGATGCCGTCATTAAGGCCGTCGAGGCTCTGCAAAGGCGCGTTGCCGAAGCAGAAGCGGCGCAGCTTCAGAATGAGGCCGAAGCGGTTGCCGATGAGCATAAGGACAAAATCGAAAACCGCGATGCGTTCGTCAAGCTCTACACCGCGCATGGCAAGGATGTTGCAATGGCATTTATCGCGACCGTCAGGGCTCCTGCAAAGCCTCAGCAGACCATCCTCAACGCCAAAACCACCGCAACTCCGCAGGTTCGCAACTCCGTCGGAGACGTCCGCAAAGAGATGGCCTCTTTGCCTCCGGCTGAGCGCGCTGCGTTCTACGCCGCCCATAAGGCGGATTTTTAATCAGTAACTTCAAATAAGGATTGACATTATGGCTCTTACTTCTCCCGCACTCACACTCGCTATTGAGGCTTTGTTCGGCAACATCAAGCCCGCGCTTGATATCATCAAGCTTCTGGGTCCGACGGACTTCTCCGACGACGCGCCCGGCATCGACATCAAGCCCGGCACGACCATCAAGGTTCCCCTCTCGACCGTCAGCGAGGCCGGTGTGTTCGACGAAGAAACGAACAACTACTTGACAGGCGGCAACACCGAATGGGCGACGCTGAACTCCGAGCACTACCTTCAGGGCTTCGACCTTAAAGGCGTGAACATCGATGAAGGCGTCAACGCCGCTCGCGTCAAGCAGCTCTTCTCGCATCGCTGCGGTGCCGGCATCTCGATGGCGTGTGTCGGCGCTATCAAGGCCGCGCTCGATGCGACGACCGTCTCCACCGCCGTCACGCTCCCCGCAACGGCAACGCTCGCTCAGTACGACGCTCTCGCGAGCGCGAAGGATTGGTACAACGGCCGAGACAGCGTGCTTTGCCTGTCGAGCACCGAATACTCCAAACTCAAGGGCGTCTTCCACGCAGCGCACCTCTCCGCCGCGCCGCAGGCGATGGCTGAAGAGCTCGGCTTCAAGGCTGTGCTTCTCATCCCGGGCTTGACCGCCCGCGCGGTCATCGTGCCGTACGGTTCGCTCGGATTCCTGGCTCGTGTCCCGACCCTGATTGCCGACTACAAGGAGGCTGGTGTCGAGACCGATCCCGACAGCGGACTTTCCGTCGGTATCGTCGTCGCCTCGGAGCAGGGCAAGAACAAGCTCGTCGTCAACGGCGACATCTGGTTCGGCTGTGCGGCCGTTTCCGCCTCCGCCGATGCCAAGAAGACGAAGGGCATCATCAATGTCGGCACTGCCGCCTAGTAATGGAGTGCAAGAGCTATGTGGTGCGAGTTAACCGAGAGCGATCTGCTTTGTTCCGTCTCCCAGAAGGAGGTGGATACCTACCGCCAGTCGATGCCGTGGGACCAGGATTGCGTAAGCGGCCTGTTGACCCGGACGGCAAAATATGTGCGCGGTTGCATCGTCTCAGGAGCTCGCATCACGGCTCTGCCGCCCGGCAACACTATCCCCGCCTCGCTGGTCAGCGCGGCGGTGGATTACGCCGCATACGACCTGCTTAAGCGCTTTCCGGTAGCGGTCTCGGAAGATCGTCGCCGGGCGCGTTCCGATGCCAAGACGCTTTTCGATACCATTGCCGAGGGCAAGCGCACCGTCGAATCTCCGGATTCTTCATCCGATGACGGCGCTCCGGCTGTAACGCCGATTGCCGCTCCCGCTCACCCGGAAAGGCTGCTTGACTGATGGATCCCGCAGAGATCATACGCATTAAAGAGTTGTTGCCAACTACCCTTGGCAGCGAGGATATCCGCGAGCAGATTGCACGCGACATCCTCCAGCGCTCGCTGTTCTCTGCGCGTATGGCATCTCTCCCCTATCTCAGGCGTTTGCGCGAGGTGTGCGAACAGGTGGTTGCCGGCAGCATCAATCAGGCCGACGCCAGGAATATGCTGCAGTCTACGCTTGAGCAGATGGGGCATAGTTACGACGATCCCGGAGGCATCCAAAACCCGATGTCCGCCAGACGGCTCAATCTGATTATCGACACACAGCGTCAGATGGCGGCAAGCGTTGCCACGCTCGCTAGCCAAACGCCGGCGGTAATCGATGCGTATCCAGCGTGGGAGCTGACGCGACTAGTCGGTAAGAGTGTGCCTCGTGCCGATTGGATGGGGCGTTGGAGCGCCGCGGCGGAAAGGGTCGCTTGGCGCGGCGTTTATCGTTCCTTTTCGCGCTTCGTCGCGCTCAAAAGCTCGCCGGTTTGGCAAGCGTTGGGCGATGGCGCGGGCGGCTTTAGCGATACGCTTGGGAACCCCTACCCGCCCTTTGCCTATAACTCGGGCATGGCGTGGCTTGATGTGGATCGGGACGAGGCGATAACGCTGGGGCTTATTAAGGTCGATGAGGTGGTAAATGCGCCGGAGCTGCCCAGTCTGGCGCCGAGGGCCGATGACTGGGAAGCTCTGATAGATGTGGGGGTAAGCGTAGCATGATATCGATTGACGTGCGAATCGGCGGTCTTATGCAGCGCTTCCCCGCGCTTGCCGCCAAACGGGGCGAGATGATGCAAGCGGGGGCCTATGCGCTAAGGGTGCTGGTGCAGAAGCATCTGCACCGGGTAGCTCCTCGTAAACACGCCTCCGCCGCACGTCTGTCGGCACAGCCGACCGGGCATATTGAGAAGGGACTGGCCGCTATTACCGCCAGCGCCGACGCGACCGGCGGCACGGTGCGTATCCCGATTCCGGGATTGCGCCGCGCCCGCGGTCCTCTTACGATTGTGCCAAGAGTTGCAAATGATTTGACTGTTCCGGTGGCGGCCGTCTCCTACGGTCGGCGCGTTAAAGAATTGCGCCGCATGGGATGGACCATCTTCCGACCCAAGGGCAAGGATGTTCTTATGGGATCGCTCGATGGCTCCGAGGCAAAGGCTTTGTATGCGCTTAAAAAGCGCGTGCCATTGCGCGAGGATCGAGAACTGCTGCCGACGGATGCGGAGATGTCTACGGCGGTGCGGGCGGCGATGGTCGACTACGTGCGTCGGTTTGTGAGAGGAGTGGCATGATTGCAGATTTATTGGAGCGCTTGGCGGCAGGATTGCGCGAAGAGTTGTCCTCGATGCCCCGGATACGGGTTGTTGTCGAGGAAAAGGCAAACTGGCTTGCGCAGGTACAGCAGACGCTCGGGACGGTCGGTGAGGTATTGGTGCTGGTCAGCTTTGGCGGGTATCAGCGGCGCGCCAATTCTTGTCCGGTGTTGACTGGCGCTCTTACGGTCGATGTCTCGGCGCACGAGGTTGTTGCGACCAACCGGGAATTGCCGGATTTTGTGACCGCGGAGGCGGTTATTGAGCGCGTTGCAACAGCTTTGCATGGTTCGAAAATAAAAGGTTTTGACAATGTGTTTTTGCTCTCGAGCATAACACCTAACAACGAAACGGAGATCAGTGTCGTATCGGCCAGATTTACGGTCGAACAGCACTTGTAAGCAAGGGAAAAACAATGGCAGATACAACTATTATCCAGCGCGGCGCAAAGGTTTCCTGGGGGATTAAGGCGTCGGAAACGACCTTTGGCATTGTCCAGTCGTTGACCCGCACCAAGAATGGCGATGTCAAAGACTATCGTAATGATATCGGTCAGGTATGCACTCGGGTGGTCTACAACAAGGGCGAGACGGTCTCATTCAGCACGATTGTTCCGGAGTCCGACGTCACTCCGCCGGTTATTGGCGATGTGATTACGATCGATGGCAGCCAGTGGATAGTTGAGAGCTCCGACAAGCAGTGGAGCAACGAGGATGCTACGAAAATCAATATTGTAGCAAAGGCGTTCGAGGGTATTAACCTCGCGTCGGAGGTGTAGTATGCTACCTGCTGAGACGGTTGAAGCTCTAGCTCCTAGCGGCGTGGAGAAAGGCAGATTCAAGTTTTGCGCGATGTCGCTCTTGCACGCCGCCGTACTTGAGGCGATGGGCGTGGATTTTGGCGGCAGCCTCGACCAGCGACAGCTGATAGTTGCCGGATACGTGCTGACGGTCGAGCCGCGCGAGCTTCAAGAGCGCATGCGCGACTCCGCATGGATGGCGTCGCTTCGCGACGGTGCGCACGGCTGGGCGTGCGAGCTTGCGCCCGGGGACATGGTCGATTTGGCGCAAGGGGTGTATGCGGTGGTTGAAAAGGCGTACTCCACCCTTGTGCCGCCGGAGGGCGGCGCGGAAAACCCTCCGGATGGCCAACCGGCTTCGGTTGGCCGCTAGAGCTTGCCGAGCGCGTCTGCTCCGAGTACGGATGGGAGTTCAATGCAGTGCTGATACAGCCGCTGGCGCGGTTGTATGCGTTGTGTGCGAGAGCGCATGTGCGAAATGGTGGTCGGTTGGGCGGCCCTGATTACTGTGAGCGCCTGCTTGTGAAAAGTCTTGCAAAGGGAAAGGAGAAGCGGTAGACTGATTGCAGATTAATGAGTGGAAATACAACAATGTGCAAATTTTGTCAAAAATATTGCGGAACAGATCGCCCCGGTGATGAGTTTGAGCTTTTCAGCTGCATCATCACCCTCGCAATTGAGTTTGTCATCATTGCATTTGGCGTTGTTATCCTTCTTTTGGGATAGTTTGCCCTTTTAACACTGCAATTTCATCTACCGTCATGCTTTATGGCGGAAGATTTTGAGATATCTTTTAAAACTGACACTTCTGCGCTTGACGGCATCGCGATCAAGACTAATGCATTGTCCAGTAGGATTGTCAATCATTTCGATAGGGTTACTAATGCTGCTGCAAAGGCCCATCAAATGATGGAGCGAATTAACCATGTTGCGTTCATCCTTTCCGGATTTAAGGCATTAGTAGATCTTTATCGCGATCTCCAAGCGCACCTTAACAAAGCTGGTCTCGAGGCATATAAACTTGCTGCAGCGCAAGCGGACCTTGCCCGCTCAAGCGGAATTAAGGCGCTGATTGCCGACTATAAGAACCTTAATGCTGAAATACAGGCATCTGTCAGTGCGGAAGCTGCGCGGCGCAAACTCCAGGATATTGAACAGTCTGGCACCCGTCGTCTCCAGGATGCAAAGCTTGCTCTGGAGGAGCAGGTGGCGCTCGATAGTGCGAATACCGAGGACGAGCGCAAGAATATCCGGGCTGACTATGCGATGCGGCGCAATGACATAGCCGCAGCTAGAGCGGCGGAGGATAGCGCAGCCAAGATCTTGCATTTAACAGGGGACGCAGAGCGGCTAGGTGCACAGGTTCAGCGCTTGTCAATGCTGCTTGTACGCCAGGAGCAGGCCGCAGAGGAAGCCGATCGTCAGCAACGCCAGGCGAAATCTACAGCCTTTGACAAGGTAATGGAGACGCGCCAGGGCGTCGTGTCGGCCGGAGGATCGTCGATCGGCGCGAAAACTTATACTTATCAAGTTGAAGCCTACAGAGAGAAAAATGAAGATGTTCGCAAGGAGGCGGAGCGACGTTTGCCGGAGCTGACTCGAGCCAGCGAGGAAGCTCATGCAAAGGCGGCAGAAATCCGGCAGGAATTGGCCAAACTGCGCCAGGATCAAAAGAACGCCGAAGCAGAGCTTGCTACGGTGTCGGCGCAAGGGCGTGTTGCCGAGCTTGAGGCAAAGGCCAAAAACATGGAAATTGCCAGGGGGCTGGAAACGCCGTCTGCAGATGTCCGTGAGAGAAATAAAGAGCGCGAATCTATTCTTGACCGGTTCGGCAAGGAGATGGACGCAGAATACAAGACCGTTATAGCCGCCTTTGATAGCGCGATGCGCCGCGGCATGGCCTCCCTTCCCTCCCTTGGCGGCTTTTCCGCCGACTCGTATGCGCAACGCGGCATTATCGTCGGCGGCGCGGCGGATGCCCGGGGCGTCAATGAGAGCATTTTGAAGGTTTTAACCGATTTCTATCACACTATGAAGGCCCGTGATCCGTCATCGGAGGGAGAGGTGTTTCGCCGCCATGCCGGCGGCTGGTCGGTTGTTCCTGGAGTGTAAATGAATATTATCGGCAATAGATTAAAGGCTCGATCGGCGCGGATGCAGTGCTCCGCGCAACCGGGCGTTATCAAGCGCACTTGGGTTTATCATGGCCCTTACACCGTGCTTGCGGCCGATCTTGAGAAGATGATCGTAGGTCGTCCCTTCACCCGGGAAGACGGACAGACGGTATTCCTTTCCGGCGGCGAGTTGTCTGCCGACGAGCCGGGGCACGGGTTGCTGACCGTCACCGGCGCCAGTGTTCAGCGGATCGAGTATTGGTCACTTGACTTTGAAGAGATCCAGAAGGACATCCGTGCTTGGCATGTCGGCAGGAGCGATGCGCCCGACTTGACGCAGCTGCGGCGCTGGGAGGCGCTGGAAAACGTGGATATAGCTGCGTATTCTGAATACGCTTACGAGCTCTCAGACGATGGGTCTGTCGCCTCTACTCTCTCTGGCACTACTTTGACGCTTGCCAAGATGATACTTGAGCGGGGGTACACGTCTTTTACCGTGCACACTCCCGTCATTACGCGGACCACGTATTGGGATTCCTTCCCCGCAGGAATCGGCTCGTCGCTCGATACGATTGTTTCCCCCGCCGTGCGGAATGGATGGGCGATGGCCGGCAATGCTATGTCTGCTGCGAATTTTACGGCGCTCAAAGCGCAGTGGATGAACGTCACCGACCGCTGCTCTGTCAATCCTGATGGCATTATTGAGCGCACTGAACAGTGGCTCGGTGCTGATGATTTCGACTCGGATCTATACGCCTCATGAGACTTGAACCGCATAGCTTAACTGTTGGGAGCCGCCTGTCGTTGACGTGGGTTCGCCAGGTCTGGGACGGGTTGCGCCGCCGCACTGTAGTTGCCGGGCGCGGTCTACGCGCTCGGTACACCCCAAATGGTACTATTGTCGAGCTGACTGGCTCCACGGTTGCATCTCGTGCGGCTGAGACCCCTGATGATGGCGTGTCGATTAATATCCGCGAGGCGGATGCTGAGGCTCAAGTGCCAAGAGCTCGGCAAATCAAGGATTTTTTCGCGCCGACGGCCGAGACTGATACGCTTGCGGATATGCTCGATGTTGATGCCGATAGTGGCGATGTGCGTGCGGCTGCGGCTGCAGATGGTGTCCTGCTGCTGGCCCGGCGTGTGTCGGATGATGGTGCCTCGCTCGTGTATCTGCCCATCGGCGATCCGCCCATGCCAGAGTTGGGCAACGCTAATCCGAATGATCCTTGTAATAATCATCCCGGCGGCACGGAAAATGTGCCTGTCGGCGCTCCCCCCGCTGGTGTGCCGGTTTGGACGGGCGGTGGTGGCTCGTCTGGAGGCGTTGCCGCTGATGACCCAACCCGTGTCCCTTCTTGTCATTAGGAGTATCTTATGCCTGTATATAAGTTGTCGAAACCGTTGAGATTCGTCCGGTATTGTACTGGAGAGCCTGAGCCGGTTTACACCGCCTCTGCAACCGCAATGCAGATGGCGCGAAAGCTGGATGCATTGGCTTGGAAATGGGAGGTTAGCCCTTATGCAATGGCGGTTATGCCATCGCAGGAGTTGTTTAAAGACCCTGATGGGTATAAGCGCCTTGATGCGTATACGTGTTGTCACACCCATGTTAATAACACTCATATCGCTCAATATGGGGTTGCGTTGTACCGGTTCGAGCTCCCTGCAGCCGCCTATGCCGAGGGTGTCATGGTGACATCTGTTAAGGTGACCGTCGCGGGCTGTCCGTACCTCGCCAATGGCGCTCGCGTCTGTGTCATCCCCAGCAGTAACGCCTCTTGGCGCCCGGGAGAGCAACGGCATATTCGGAGCTATGGTACGTATTTTCAGGCTGTTGCCAAGCGCACTACCTCGACCGATGGCGCTTACTGGCTGGCTAATACAGAGACCGTAGAGGTCACGTGTAATAGACAGTCAACCCCGTATTGGTATGTTACTCTGTCGCTCGAGACGTATAATCAGGCGCGAAATGGCTATATCGAAGGCGCAGCGATGCTCGTTGGAGACGTGGAGATAACTCTATCTACGACTCTCGATGGCTATGCAGAGGGAGCCGACATCTCTGTCGCGCCAGCGGAGTTAGAGTCTCATGACCCTGCCCCGGATGGTACTCAGTGGGTTCCGTTGCTTAATTATTCGCGGTATGATGATGGGGCGTTTGTGCACTCGGATGCGCAGGTCGTCTCGACCAAATATGTCTATGCTTACGATAATTCTGTTAATGTGGTCTCCCCCGCGGAATTGTCTTATCCAGTGCTGGCCGAGGGCGTTGTCGAAGGCATTGCAGTCGACCTGCTCTCGCGCGGCAATGTTGCTGAGCCTGCGGGCGATGCGTACGCCACAGATTTGGAGGTTTCTACTGCCGGCGAGCAGATCGGAATACTTAGTATCGGTCCTGGCGCTAGGGCTCGTTTCGCCTACGCGTTGCGCCGCTTTCCGGGTGTCCGGAGTATACGCCGCCTGCGGCTGGGTAATGCCGGGGGTGGAGTGATTGTGAGCGCACCTGCAACTTGCTCGGCGATTTTGAACGTGTTCGCTTGTGGCGCTACAGACGCGGTGGCAGAATCAAGCAAAGTGCGACTTGCCGCAGCAATGTCTTTGCCGGACGTGATGGATATAGCGTTGGCATCTTGCGATGCGATGGATTCATCTGGTACGTGGATCGAGGGAGTTAACCCTCGTGATGTATTGTTGCATTCACACGCGGTTCGGTACGGTCGCCGGGACTTCGTGCGACAGTATGTGTCTGCCGGCAATGTCGTTGGTTCTACTGTTAATGTGTACGCCCCGCCTCGCGTCGAGCGGTGGCAGCATGTCGCGCAAGTTACAGTCCCAGCAGGCACGACTCTCGCCGCAGGCGTTGAGCTCGATGCCACGTGGAGCCCTGGCGCTGACACTGTTGCGATGTCGTTCCTGGCTGTGTGCTCGGTCGGTGCGATTGATGCGGCTGCGGATTTGGACGATGTCTCTACGATGCAAGTGCTGTGTAACCTGGCTCAACCTTGGAGTTTCGTATGAAAAAATTATTATTAGGCGTATTATTCGGAGTGTGTGTAGCCAATGCTGGCAGCCTCGCCACTTTGCGCTGGCAGGCTGATGTGAGTCGCCCCACCCCGGCCGCGTTCGCAGTGTTGCGTGGCGACTCTGTCTCACTGGAGTGTACGTTGGTCGACCGCGGCGCACCTTTGAATGTGCCTACTAACACTGTCGCTACCATGTACTGGCAGACCAATGGTATGTCCTCTGTGTGGTGGTCTGCGCCCGCGTCGATCTCTGGCTCTGTCGTTCGCGCGCGCTGGACCCCGGCGATGGATACTGGGTCTGATTCTGTCACGTTTTTCATCGGCGCCGAGGCGCCCGGTGCTAGGCTCTATCGCGCTTTCGGTCGGCTAGCGATTGGTGCGTCGCCGGGAGCACAGCCAAATGAATTACCCCTGCCGCAGCGCGTGTTCGACTGCTCTCGCGTTGAGGTCTTGGGCACGCTTGATATGCGCGACGGCTGGGTGCGTGTCATGGCTGGGCCGAACCTTGGAGCCTCTTACATGTACGACTCTATTCAGCGCGTCTCGGAGGACAACCCTCAGGGCGTTGTATACTATCTTCGAGGCGATATCCCTGATGTCCCGGTCTCTGGCATCTATAATATCGCTGTCGTGGAAGAGATTCCTGCGATCGTCGCCCGCGAGTTGCGTTTCTTTCAGAACACTATATGGGATGAGGAATTGGGTGTTACGTGGCTGCGCGTAATGCGGGGCGGCAACGTGTATTACGAGCCAGTTGCCAATACTGATGTTACTACGTATTAATGAGGGAGATTAATTATATGTTGATAAGTTTTGTCTTGAGCGTGTTTTTGGCTCTGTCTAGCGTTGCGAACCCGCAGCCGATGCAGGTATTGATGGTCGATGAACATGGCCAGATCAATGTGCCGGGCGTGCTGGCTACTACTGCCCAGCTCGCTACTAACGAGGCTGCTATTATTGTGGCCGAAGCCAAGGTCTCCGCTGCGGCCGCTGCGGCCCAGGAGGGGACGAACCTTGTTGCCGAAGTTCTCGATCGCATTATGGCTAATGAGCTGGTCGTGTACCGGCATGGCTTCGCAGACTCGTTCGCGGCCGCAGTGTTTTTGACTGAGAATGATAAACTCGTTATTACGGAGTTCCGTCCTCATATTGAAGTCGACAGGGCCGGCCGAGTTAAGCATTCTGTCACTTATGCTTGCACGGTCGGTGTCGGCGAGGTGTCCCCGGTTGTCTACGAACGTAATTCCCTGGTTGCTGGCGATGCGGCCGCCCTCCCCTCGTCCGATGTCGGGACACCGCAACGAGTCTCTGGGAGTTATACCTCTGCCTCCGGAGATGTTCTCGAGAACATGTACACGGTGGACTTTTGGACCCAGCCAGCAGGCCAGGCTTTTTATGTAATTTATTTGGCGGGGTCTGTCCCCGATGGCGACGGAGCTGTGTTCGATATTTCTGGTGGAATCCAGGGCGGTAAGACGGCGACTGTTGATTGGGGCGGGAATCGCCTCACTTTTAAAGGCGGCTTGCTCGTTAGTGTGGAGGTGCTAGATGACTGATTTGAGGGCGTGTTTTCGGTCGAGAGTTGACATGGTCCTAGCCCTCTCGTTGGCTGCCGCATTCCTGCTTTGGGGTGGAACCAAGCCCCCCACTCCGCCAGTAGTCACAGACGAGCGCATCCGGCTTGATCGGATTGAGTTGTCGTCGCGCGCGGCCGTTTTGTCTTGGCGCGTGCTCGATGACTCACTGGTGAGCCCCGAGTATCTGGTGCAGCGTCGCGCTGTGGGGTCGTATCGGTGGACTACCGTATTGAGAACTGTAGAGCCACGGTGTACGCTTGAGGATTTTTTGGTTAACCGGGACTACGATTGGCGTATTGTAGTCGAGGTGACGGTACCGGAGGTCGGTGAGTGATGCGTCTGTTATTATTGGTAGGCGTGGTGTTGCTAGTGGGAGTGACTAGCGCGAGCGAGGTCTCGTCTACAGCTATTACTAATCGCCTATATGTCAGCCAGATTGAACGGACTCTGGCTTGGCGAAGACAGCCTGTTTTTGTTAATCAAGATGGTTCGCTCGTCGATGCCTCTGGGACGCTTGTTTCATGTGCCGAAGTGGCATCTTTGGGGGATGTGATAGCCAATATCTCCAATGTTGCTCACACCGCCTTTGCGGGGATGTCCAATGCCGTCGCTGTCCTCTCGGCTGCTACCAATGCAATCCCCCCTCGGTCGTTGCATTATGCTCTCCATTTGGTACCTCGTGTCCGGGCTAATTTGTGCGGTTATGTCGTGCGCGAGGGCAGCGATGGAACTAATGACTGGCAGGAGGTTTACTACAGCCGCCCGTTGCTGTTCGCTCCGCGGCGTTTCGTTGAATACGTCTCGCCGGGTGTTACTAATACGGTTGAGGCTGTGTGGGATGGGTGGCATGCGTTTGGTTCTGCTAATGACGGCATCCATCGGTGTACGGTAGTAAGACCTCGGCCGCTTTGGGGGTTACCGTGCCAGACTGCTCCGGTGGAGCGTTGGGGTGGAGATCGCGGGTTCGCGTTTGGTGCGTTTGAGGTGTCTGTTGATGGCGTTTTGGCGTGGTCTGGTGAGGTTACCAATCGCGTGTCTGGTGATGTGTGGGTTTTTGAGAAAGGGGTGCTCTGTGATTAGATGTGTTTGCGTACTCGTTTTGACTGTTTCGGTTGCTTGTGCGGCGGGTTTTTTATCGCCTCCCCAGAAGCGGTATCTGGCTCATTCGAGTAAGGTGGTTTCGTCGCGTCTCGAGGGGTCTAATATAGTGTATACTGTTCGGTCGGGGGGTACTACTAGCGTGCGTACTCAGGCTGTGCGTCGTGTTGTCGGATTTGTCCCCCCGGAGCGGTTCTCTCGGCGGAGCATTGTTCGCGAGCTTAAAGCTGCCGGCAAGTGGCCCTTGGTTCGCGATTGGCTCCGCTCTAGTGACTGGGAGGATGAATGGCTGGTGTCCACGTATCTGTCTGCAGACGATCCCTTGTTTGTTGCGGCGACCAACGCTGTCGTCGGGTCGGCAGTTCTGTCAGCTCCCGAATTGCAGGGTGTTTTAGCTCGGTCTGCATGGACGGATTAACGTCTCTGTTTGCGGCTTTAATGGGTCTTGCAGTTTTACTGCAGGGCCCATTTTTTTGTGCTAATCAACTTGATTGATTCTCAACAATTTGATTGTTTTTCTCAAATTGCGCGTCCGAATACAACACAAAACATGTAACCGATGCTGCAAAGTGGTATAGTCCACTTTTTTACCCCCCCCTCTCTCACCCCTTGACTAATGCTAAAAATTGCTTTATTTTTTATCACGTATACTACTCAAAGCATGTTAAAAAAAATGCCGAAAAACTGGAGAAATCGATGAAAAGAAAAGTATTTATGATTGTGCTGTCGGTATTGTCTAGCATCGTGGCGTTTTCGCAGGAAGCCGACGTCTGGCTGTATGATACCAAGGCCAAAACCATCACCGATTCCGGTGGATGGGTTATACAGGTGTCATCCTTCACCGACCTTAAAAACGGAACCCGCGAAATCGCCGTGGGCAAACCGAGTGTTTTCGGGACAAGCGGAACTCTTGATTTCAGAAAGCAGATTGTCTGGTCGACCGAGGAGAAATTCACCAAGGTGGAAATCGTCAACTTCGTCAAAGATGCGTTCTACGCCAACACTACCTCCGTGACCAATCTGTATCTGCCCGAAACCGTCCGCACGTTGAGCGAGTACTGTTTTCGCGGGCTTACAACCGCTACGGTTATCGAACCGTTTGTCCCCGGTTCGGTAACTACGTTTCATGCACCGTTCCCCAATATTAATGCTTTTCGCGGCGACCTTGTCCTGGGAGGTGCTGGAAAGGATTTGAAGATGACCGGAGGAGCCGGATCGATAAAGGCTACCGCCGTTATGAGCATTACCTTCGGCACCGGGAATATCACGGTCCCCTATCAGTTTTTCTGGGGATGCAAATCCTGCACAAACATTACCTTTCTCGGAGAAAACACCAGATGGAACGGGGAGTCGTTCGCTTCGTGGAACAATTATCAGTGCCTGATTCGAGTGCCGCTAGCCAGCAACTGGTGGCGCAACTACATTGCAACCAACACCACATTTGTCTCATGGGAAAATATGACAGCCGCAAACCAGAACACCTATTGGGAGAAGTTCGATCCCGAGCGCGCCGCATCTGCGCCCTTGGGTGCATTGAAGCTGGGTTGGGGACAGGCACCGTCTATGCAGTACATTGCCGCTTTCTCCAAACCGACGTCGACGCGCGATCTGACGGTAGATGGATATCCTTATGCAATCGGCGAGGTTGTCCCTGCATACAACCGTTTTCCCGAAGAGCATATTGATATTTCCCCGACGACATGTTCGGCACCGAAAAACGCGATCAAGGATGGCGTGTATTATTCGTGCAAGGGGTATGTGCTTGAGACGCTCGGCGCGTCGGGATGGGAAGGAGCTGTGACCAATCTCGGGGTGAATTCATTTGTCTTCAATCCAGTCGTGGGCAAACAGCGCATTACATGGCTTTGGGATGCGATAGGTTATAAAGTAATTGGAAACACTGAATTCATTGACGGATTTGAACTGGGAACGGTGACAGCCAGCGATTGCGATTATCCGGGCGGCTACTATGCGAAAGATTCGTATGTGGAAATTACAGCGACCGCTGCGGGGGAAGGTGCACCGTTTGTTCGCTGGTGCGGAGTTGATGTGCCTACCGGATGCGAGTATGAGAACCCTATTCGCATTAAAGCGGATGCGGTCAAAACTATTTATCCATATTTTAAGACCAATTGGATTTATTCTAGCGGGACAATCAGCGACGGATATTGGAAATTTCAGGTTTCTTCTTCTGGCAAGTCTCTCGGATTGGGCAAATCGCAAGCAACCTTGAGCAATTCGACGGTCTGGAACGGAGGGCTGTTGGATTTGGCAAAGGGAGTAGAAGGAGGATATTTCATAAAATCCGTAGTCAAGGATTTTTGTTACGGCAGCAACCCTGGAGTTACTCTGACAATCAGGGAGCTGACATTGCCGGACACTCTAACAACACTGAACGAATTTTCGTTTAAAGGATGCAAAAACCTATTTAGTGTTACGCCTTTTTTGCCTGAATCGGTGACGTATTACAATAGTGCATTCGATGAAGCCTCCTTGATAACCAATGCATTTTCCTTTGGAACTTGGAATTCCGATGCATTGACATTGGCAGGAACTGAGACATTCAAGAGGCTGCAAAAAGTTCCAAGTTTTACATTCGGGCGCGGATTGAAGTCGTTACCGCTGCAATCGTTTTACAACTCTTCGACGATGCAAGATTTGTATTTCATGGGTGATGTCCTTGACGATGATTTTGGAAAAACTTTTCAATCTTGCGGGACGTATTGCAAGCGAATTTTTGCTCCGCGCGGAAATTCAACGTGGAATGATTTCTTGGCGACAAACGTCACCGCTTGGGAGTCGCTCTCCGACTCGGACCGCAATCAGTACAACAGCCGCTGGCCAGATGGGCCGAAACCGTTAGGCCTGGGTAATATCGGGGGCGGTACCAAAATGTGGTTCCTCAAATGGACGCCGCACAAATCCGGTTCGGTGATTATACTCCGGTGATTGATGTTCCGATGTGGCGTACGCGCCAAGCGCCGAGCCGCATCGGTAAAAACGTGAATTGTAGCGATGAAACAAACCCACAAGTGGAAAGGCAAAATGATTATGAAGAAGCTAGCAATCTGTATTTTTGCAGTGTTTTCATGGATTCATGCATATGCGGACTGGTTTTACAACCGTGATATCGGCGTTCTGACCGACGGCTCATGGGAATTGACGGCGAGCCTTTCCAACGGCAACGAGCTGACCTTGACGAAAATCATCACTATTGGCGCCGACAATACCGTCCTCGATTTGACAACTCCGATCGCAGACGGCTACCGGATTGTTACAGTCAATGCCGACAATTCGTTGTTTCAGGGGCGGTCGGCGGAATCTATCGGGATGATTAAACTTCCCTCCACTCTCCGCAAAATATCACCATGGGCGTTTAACAACACCGGCAGTGAAATTGTCATTCCTCTTGATAACAACCTGTCGGTCATCGGCGACTGTTCGTTCGGCGGTGCAAACATACGCACACTGACGATAGGGATGGACGGGCCGGTTTCGGTAGTCAACAATGACCATGCCGGTTCGTTCTTTTCCGCAAAATTGCAAGATGTAAAACTCGGGCCGTACATAACCGCCGTGCCCGACGGCATGCTTAAATCGTGCAGCTCGCTGACCAATTTCGTTTCGCAGTCTAGCGAACTTTCCATCGCCTCTTGGTCGATGCAAAACTGCTCCCAGTTGAAGGAGTATTCGTTTAACTGCTATCCGGTGTTGAGTGGAAACTGGAATGCTGGGTCAAAGACCGGCGCCGGGGTGCGGACATTCTTTCCTGCGAGCAATAGACAGTGGCTTGAAAAAACCAAAGAGTCGACATTTAAGCTGTGGGCGGATTGCACCGATGACGAACGCTCTGCATATTTCACCGCATTTGGCGCCGACGCCGAAATCCCGCTGGGGTACACCGCCTCGCCGTATGCGACGTGGTTGCTGCCCAAAATTGCCGCACTTGGAGATTCGTCAGTGCTGAACATCAGCGGCGAGCCGGGGGACTACGGCACGGTGGATCCGGAATACGGGGAGCATAAATTCCCGGCGGGAACCGACTTCGTATGCTCGGTTCCTGAGTATTGCAGCGTTACCGATCGTTTGTACCGGTGTGCCGGATGGAGGCTTTATTGGCTGAATCTTGAAAGTTTCGAGTACACCGAGGTCAAATCGGGAAATGGCGTTTCAATGACTTATACACCAGAGCCCGGTAAGTATTACGATCTTAGATGGCAATGGGAAATCGTCGGTTACCGGGTTACTGCAGATCATTGCTCCCGGAACGATTCAGTCTCCATAATCGCCGGAACAGAACCAGACAATCAAGGATATTATTCTGTCGGCAAAACCGCGACCTTCACCGCGGTCGGAGATAATTTCGAGTATTGGCTGAATGCGCCAGAGGGAGTGGATCCGGCACGGCGGACAATCTCATTTACCGTTAACGGACCGTCGGCGCTGATTCCTTATTTCCGCAACGGATGGACATACGATCCCAAAACTTCGACCATCGACAACAAATACTGGCGGTTCAATGTCACGGTGGAAAACGGCAGTGGACTTGCCCTGTTGTCTCAAAACCTCACCAACCGGGTGTCGGTGATAGATTTGTCGACTCCGATTGAAGGAGGTTATGAAATCGTTACCATAAGGGAAAACAACAATCTCTTCAAGCGTCGAAGCGGCGACATAATGTGCAAGATAGTGTTGCCCTTCGGCATCCGTAATATCGTATCATGGGCGTTACAGGACAGCCAGGGAGCCATATCAATTCCTGACGGCAACACCATCACTAATATAGGCTACGGCGCTTTTCGCACTTCGGGACTGTCCGGAAAGATTGAACTGGGCAAGGATGCTCCGGTGTATATATCTAGTTCTGACAGCGCGGGTGTGTTTGCCGAAACCAAGTTGCAGGATGTAGTTTTAGGCAAGCATGTTACAGAGGTGGTTTTCGGCATGTTCAAGTCGTGCACTTCGCTGACCAATTTCGTTTCGCAGTCTAGCGAACTTTCCATCGCCTCTTGGTCGATGCAAAACTGCTCCCAGTTGAAGGAGTATTCGTTTAACTGCTATCCGGTGTTGAGTGGAAACTG
>JAZQGX010000299.1:0-29063 GCA_045540275.1 Kiritimatiellia bacterium
GTGAACATATCAACGCGCGCGCGGCGCTTCACGACGCAAGCGAGCGTGTTGATATGTTTGCAAGTCATAACACCTTCAATTATCAAAGAACGAATCCTTCTTTCACTTAAAAGAAGACTCGTTCTACATTATACCTCTGCGCGAGGAATTTCAACCTCAGTTCGACGACGGCAATCAAACCTTGATTCAAACCGCTACCGGCATCTGGCAGGTTTCCTACAACGGCGAAAATCGCCCTGTCCTTTGGGAGAACGTCTCTACTAACTCCCTCACTCCAAACTCCGCCTCTCCTCAACTCATTTCCATGTCCTACGACCGCATGGGCCGCCGCGTTACGAAGAATAACCAGCGTTTCATTTATGACGGCTATCTCTGCATAGGAAAGATCGAAGATTCCACATCTATTCACTATTCACTATCACCTATTCACTGTTTTGTCTGGGATCCTACCGAAACTATTGCTACTCGTCCACTCGTATGGAATAGTGATAATTGTACTTCGTTCTACACCCATGACGGCAACAAGAATGTGAGCGAGGTGGTTTTATTAAGCGGTATTCTTCCAGTACACTACGAATTCACTCCTTTTGGTAATTTCGTAGTTCAAATGTGCGATGCGGATTGTGATAACCCATGGCGATTCTCAAGCGAGTATTGGGATGATTCAACTAATGCGTATTGCTATAATTATCGGCATTATGATCTAATATATGGGAGGTGGTTTAATCGAGATCCGGTTTTTTCAAAGGGAATAGGTTTATATGTTTATTGCAGTAATTCATTTGTTGCTTATGATTTTTGGGGTCTAATGATTCGCTGGCATGAGCATCCTCCTGGTGAGGCACCAAGGTCTGGTTGGAATGATGTTAATTGGATGGGATAAACAGAATATCACAACTTTCCTACTCTTGATTCATTAGATGAATATGAATGTGCACCATGCAAAATAGGGTATAGAGGAATATTGGAAGATATGGTAATACATACTTATTATAAAATTTATGATGAAAAGGTGCGAAAAGATGAACGAGAGCACTACGACTGTTATGCAGGTTATTATGCTGGTTATCGTTCGATGTTTGTTAGAGCGTCAATTATTTGTGCAGATGCAACGCTTGCGAGGCAACAATTAAAGTCTCTAAAATTGCAATTGATGTACATAGCTGCTTTGTGTAATGCTTGTAACGATTGGTTAGATAGGCCTGGGGGGCGTCATGGTCATTAAAGTCTTTATCCTTTTTTTGATGATTTTTAATTCAGTAATAGCTTCAGCGAATCCAAGTCGACCTAAAGATTCGATTTTCTTAATTAATTATTGGGGGGATCCCGGGCTATTTTCAACTAATGGCTATGTTTTTACATCGAATGAAGATAGAATTTCAGTAGCACGATTTTATGCTCGTGCGCGCAAAGTTTGGGACGATTGGCGAGAAGATAATGATGATTCAAATGTAGCCTTAAAGAAATTTATTAACGAATGTGTTTCAACACTGATCCCGGGAGTACATACCAATGGTATACAACTATATGTAGCAAAAATGCGATATCGTATGCTTAGGCGTATGTTCGAGAGGAGAGGAATAAAGCACGCGTTAGATATTGAGAAAGAATTCTATAATAAATGTAAAGACATTAAATTGAGTAATATTGAGAAAAAACAATGTAAGAATTTCATTTTAGGTCGCGATACAATAGGGGGACCTAGAATAAGAATAGGATCTGTTATTGTCGTTGAGGATTGTAATAATAATGATTTTAGTCGAGGGATAAAAAAGGAAGAAGTTTTCAGTTTGTTGGATATCGCTTGTATAAATTATGCGAACTATCAAATTGCGATGCCAAAGGTTTTACATTTGTTGGATATTTGGTTTGATAATCGCGAATTTGCTGAATTTGATGTTCGAATTGCGGAAAAGTATGCAAATGTTCTTGGGAAATCATATGATTTAGGAGCAATATGGATTTTAGGGAGTCTTGCTAATGTATACGATAATGATATGCGGTACCTGAAATTTTTGAATATTATCGCTCGCAATCCGAATGTGCGGAAAATGAATATTGTGATTGGTGGCAGAAACGGAATTGCTAGAGAAGTATCGATGAGTGAACTCATCAAGTCTATTATGGATAGTACATCAATAGCAGATAAAGATATTGATGTTGAAATTTGGCCAGATTTGTAGCAATTTTCGCCCCCTCTTTTATCTCGTATTTTTCCAGTCTTGAGCCATGTTTAAGTCGGTGTTATAATCTTCGCATAAGTGTTATGTCCGTTAATGTAGTTGGAGGGTGCAATGAGGAGATATTTAGACAACTCCGCGATCTCCGCGTCTCCGCGTGAGGAATTTCATCCTCAGTTTGACGATGAGGGCAATCAAACCTTGATTCAAACCGCTACCGTCATTTGGCAGGTTACTTATAATGGTGAGAATCGTCCTGTTCTGTGGGAGTGCCTTTCAACTAACTCGCCCACTCATAATTCATCCACTCCAACACTTATCTCAATGTCCTGCGATTGCATGGGTAGGCGTGTGACGAAGAACGACCAGAGGTTTGTGTATGATAACTATCTGCAAATCGCAAATTTTGTACAACCCGCAGCTAACATAAAATTTACAACTCAAAACCTACAACGGTTCGTCTGGGACCCAACGGAGCTAGTAGCAACGCGCCAACTTGTATGGCAATATGAAAATTTGGCCTTGTCATATTATACACATGATGGTAACAAGAATGTGAGCGAAGTTGTATCGCTTGACAATAACATTCAGGCTCATTACGAATATGCTCCATTTGGGGCATTGTTACGTTGTTTTGGTTCATATGCGTTTTTTATTGGAAATTGTTTAACAAAGAAATACGAGGTGCTTACTGCGTATAAATGTGGTAAAATTTATTCGAGGATAAGACCGGACAAATTTTCTTTCTGTTGGATATTTCTTTACGATGAGGTCCATAGATGCAAATAAGATTGCCATTTGTATTACTTCTAGTTTTGATTTTTTTGATTGCTCCATGTAGTATATATATTGGCATGGAGCGGCGCAGTATTGCAATGCAAGAAGAACAGTTCGTAAATGAATTTGGCAGATGTCTTTTTAATGAGGAATTGAGTACAAACGATAAGATTGTTTCCATTAGGGATTTGTGCAGTACTAATGTCATGCTCGAGAAGATATCCATTTTCTGTACGAAAAAAAATAAGTGTTTGTGCTTTTATTTCAAATCTAGGGTGTATGGAATATTTTCAGGAGGAAGTATTATAAAAGTACCAAATCGCTATTTGTTAGAAATTTTACCTGATATCTCTAAACAAATTACCATGTATCCCATCCATTCTCCAGAAGATGATATTTCAAAAATCATAAATTTTTGGTTTGATGTTAATTAACAGGGAGTCTTGTAGAAGAAAATGCAAATATCATTGGGTAACCTCTTTGCACAAATGCTTTACTCAAACCGTTTTTTTTGGTAGATTTTGCCGCGTGATTTAAGGGGTGCTGAATTCCTATTCGGCTGAGATTAAACCCGTTGACCTGATCAGGATAATGCCTGCGGAGGAAATATGAACAACCATGCATATCAATGCTGTCTTACTATAGCCGGTTCCGACTCCGGCGGAAATGCCGGCATCCAAGCCGATTTGAGAACCTTTCACCAGTATTCCGTGCACGGCTGTACCGTCTTCACCGCCATGACCGCGCAAAATCCGCATGGGGTCTCGGCAATTCTTGCGCTCCCTCCCGAATTCATTGCGCAGCAGCTTGATGCCGTTCTTGGTCTGTACGCAATAAAAGCCGCAAAAACCGGCATGATCCCCAACGCCGATGCCGTTCACGCCGTCGCATCCCGCCTCCGGCAACATCCGGAAATTCCGCTGATTATCGATCCGGTCATGGTCGCCACCTCCGGCGCCGAACTTTGCGGCGGCAATGCCCAACAGGCAATGTGCAATGAGCTTTTCCCCCTCGCATCGCTCATTACCCCGAATTTGGCCGAGGCGGAAAAACTCCTCTCCGCCAAAATCCCCCCCGACGGATTCGCCGATGCCGCAATTGCGCTGCATCGGCGCTATCATTGCCCCGTGCTGCTCAAGGGCGGCCACGGCACCGGGAATGCCGCCGTCGATGTGCTCTGCACTCACGACTCCGTCGAGTCCTTCTCTCTGCCGCGCATTGAAAACCCCGTTTCAACCCACGGCACCGGCTGCACCCTTTCAGCGGCAATAGCCGCCGGAATCGCCCGCGGCGAATCACTTTCTTCAGCAGTTGCCATCGCCAAGCGCTTCGTTCATGATGCAATCGCCGCCTCTCGTCTTTGCGGAAACGATATCGGCGTATTGGGCTTCACCACCGTTTTCAAATAACCTAAAACCAAGAGGAAAAAATGAATAATAACGATACCCGGATGGAAGAAACCATCACCAGCGCCATCGTACAGCGCTATTTTGAAAAACTTCAAAAACACCTCGCGCTCGATGTCGCCGTGGTTGGATCAGGCCCCAGCGGACTGGTGGCGGCGCACGACCTGGCGGCGGCCGGGTTGAAAGTGGCAGTGTTCGAATCCAAACTCGCCCCAGGCGGCGGCACCTGGGGCGGCGGCATGCTGATGAACGAAGTGACGGTTCAGGCTGATGCCGCCGAAATCCTCCGTGAATTTGGTATTACCACTTGCCCGTTCAGCGCTGAATATCATACCGTCGACTCCGTAGAGATGGCATCCGGTCTTATTTTCGGCGCACGCAAGGCAGGTGCTGTAATCTTCAATACTGTCCGCGTCGAGGATATCGTAATGCGGGAAGGGCGCGTTTGCGGCGCCGTCATCAACTGGAATCCGGTCTGTCGTCTTGAGATGCACGTAGACCCGCTGGTGGTGACCACCAGGGCCTTGATCGATGGCACGGGGCATCCCAGCGAAATAGTCGGAAAGGCGGTGCGGAAAGCCGGAGTGCAGATTGATTCTCCCACCGGCGGCATTCTTGGCGAAAAACCGATGTGGATGGAGGATGGAGAACGCACGACCGTGGTCAATACCAAACGTCTATATCCCGGACTTTACGCCTCCGGCATGGCGGCAAACAATGTCCAAGGCGGTTTTCGCATGGGACCGATATTCGGCGGTATGCTCATGAGCGGTCGGAAAATCGCGCGGATCATCCAAGAGGATCTCGGAAAGTGAAGGACTTCGGTCTGTATTTGGTCATCACCGACCCCGTCGCCGGTTATGAACGCTGCTGCGAAGATGCGGTGCGCGCCGGGGTCGGGATGGTGCAGCTTAGGATGAAGGATGCAGCGCGCGACGTCGTGCTTCAGACCGCACGGCGTATGCGCGCAATCACCCGCGCCACCTGCACAAGGTTTATCGTAAATGACGATCCTGAAATCGCCGCCGCCGCCGGAGCCGATGGTGTGCATGTCGGACAGGACGATATGTCGGTTGCCGAGGTGCGTCGGCGATTCCCCGAACTCAGGATCGTCGGACTTTCCACCCATTCCACGGCGCAGGCCGCCGCAGCAATTGCTCAAAACCCCGATTACATCGGAACCGGTCCAGTTTGGCGGACTCCAACCAAGAAGATACCCGATCCCGTGCTTGGAATTGAAACCGCGGCGGCAATGGCGCGCGCCGTCCCTTTTCCCGCTGTTGCCATCGGTGGAATCGATGCATCGCGTCTGCCGGAATTGCTGGCGGCCGGGTTGAGGAACTATGCGGTGGTAAGAGCGGTTTGCAATGCGGATGATCCTTATCGGGCAATTATGAAACTCAGGCATATCGAGGAAAATTTTCTCGCCAAATGAACCAGCCCCCCGTATCGTTCGTTAAAAACGGTACAGGTCGTGCGTTCCATTTGTCAAATTGGTCCGCTTTCCGGGTCTGCAACACAGACGATGGCGTACCTGCTGCAATATGTTGACATCTGGAGATTTTATGCATGAAAAAGTCGGTTATATTTGAACTGTGTGCCATACTGGGCGTATGCACGACGGGCTTTGCCGCATCCGAGCCGTCCGCAGGGGCGACAGCTGAGACCAACGATATCGTCACCATCGTCGTGGAAGGCCGCAAGATCAGCAAATACCGCGAGGATTCGGTTGAGGGGGCTACATTCACCTCGATGAAGCCGGAAGAGCTGCCGGTAAGCGTCGACGTGTTAACCTCCGATTACATTCGCGAGCAGAACCCCACCGATCTGCACGACCTGATGCGCTATGTTCCGGGTATCGAAACCGGAGGCAAGTCTCTTCTCGTCCGCAACCCCGGGACCTTTTCAATTCGCGGCAAAGGCGGCACTGAACCTGCATTTGAAGGAATGTTCCCCATCGGACGCGGCGCAGGTCTGTTCATCGATCCGTTCATGATGGAGCGGGTTGAAATTGTCAAAGGTCCGATCGCATCGCTGTCCGGCGGTGCCGGTTCGGTGCAAAACGCATCCGGCGGCGGCGGTTCGGTGAACCTCTATCTCAAAAGCGCGAATCTTAAAAAGGATGAGATGGCATTTGCCGAAAACACCTCGGTGGGCAAACATATTTTCCGTCAGCGCGGAATGTTCGATGTGAATGAGATTGTCGAGGACGACAAGTTCGCCGTCCGTCTGCTCGGAACTGCGGATTACTATGAACCTACCTACATCCACGAAGGATCGCAAAAGGGAGCGCGCCCCCGCGAGTCGTTCACCCTTGCTCCTTCGCTAATCTACAAGCTTAACTCCGATGTTACGATGGGAGTGAAGACGATGTTCCAGTACACCGATCAACCCAGCTACATCGGTGTGCCGGTATGGCGCGGCCGTCCCGGCGGCGGATACGGCTGGTACGAATCGTCGTGCCGCCGCGGCGACCGTTCGCACTACGAGGGTTTCCTGATCAATCCCTATCTCGACTGGCAGGTGACCGACGACTGGCTGCTGAAATTCGGCGGCGCGTTGAGCGTGCTGTCATGGGAGCAGACGACGCGCGAGCCTTATGCCGGGAAGGGGGATGAGTTGCTGAACTACTATCAGACCGGCACCTGGTATTCGGGCAACAAGTACATGACTTCGACCTTTTCCGAAAGTTCGTCACTCTCGCGCAATTACAACTTCTACACCCGTTCGGTCTGGTCAAAAGAGTATTTTGAAAATCTCGAAAACACCCTGGTCGTCCAGCCCGACTACTACTACCGTGAATCGACCGGCGGGTTTGGCATTCCGACTTCACGCTATGGACTTCTGGCGCAGGATACTGTCTCCCTCGGTATGTTCTCGCTGCTCGGCGGCGTGCGATACGACTATTTCGACATGAGCTCGCAAGGCACCCAGCAGGGTGAAACCGCTCATGCGGTCTCCCCCCGCGGCGGACTTTCGGTGCGCCCGTTGGATTGGCTAGTGCTGTTCGGGAATCTTTCCCAGACCCGCACTCCGATGCTCGGCGTGATGGGGGCGGACGGCAAATCGCTAACCAAGCCGTGGTACTGCACCCAGTACGAAGGCGGAGTGCGCGTCTCGCCCGCCGATAAGCTCTGGCTTTCGCTTTCCGCCTATCGCATCGAACAGGAGAATACGCCGATTGCAATCAGTAACACCGGATACTACGAGCAGGAGGGGCGTTCGGTTTCACGCGGTGCGGAACTCTCGCTTACCGGCGATATCACCGACAACTGGTCGGTGATGACGATGTACGCCTTCAATCAATACACCGACCGGAGTGTCGCCCCCGGCAGCAAAGGGCGCGATTTTGAACGCTATCCCGCCCACTCTGTTTCGCTGTCAACCTCATATCGATTCGATTCGGGGGTGCTTGAAGATCTGGTGGTGGGCTGCAGCTACCGTTTCAAATCGATGAGCTACGCTTGCGTCCGCGGTTCGTATCAGCATGAGAATCTGCGCTTCGACCCCTCGCACGTCTTCGACATAAATATGTCACTTCCGCTTTCAAAGTTCGGCGGCTCGGAAAACTGGATTCTTAGTTTCGGCATTCGCAACCTCTTTGGCGAAAAATACTTCGAGTCGGCCCGCCACTATTACGAGTGTCTTGTGGGTGAGCCGCGCACATTTGAAATCGGCATGCGCGCCGTATTTTGATATAATGTCGTTTTCACGGGGTGGAGCGGCCTCGAATTTCCGGACAGCGCTCCCCCGTTGCCCCATCCGATTTAGAGGAAATGCAAATGACGCAATTTGTTGAATGGTTCAAAGCCGGCGGTCTGGTCATGTGGCCGATACTGCTGATAAGCGTAATAGGCGTGGCGATTATCGTAAACAGAGTTTTCGTATTTCGGAAATTTTTCAACGGCGTCTACCGCAGAGAAACTCCGCAAAAAACCTTGGACAGCCTGTCGCACGGCTTCATCTGGGTTTCGAGCGGCATCACCGCCGCCCCGATGCTCGGAATATTGGGAACCGTTACCGGCATCATCAAAACATTTTCCGCATTGAATATCGATGAGGGGCATACGGCGGCGACTTCCGGCATGTCCGAAGCACTGATTACAACCGCCGCCGGACTGGTCGTAGCATTGATTCTGCTGTTCCCCTACAATTGGATGGTGTCCCAGCTTTCGCGCGCCGCCGCGATTCTTGAAAATGAAGAATAAACTAAAATCTCCGTTTCTAAATCGCGAAGCGAGACTGGAGCTGACCTCCCTGATGGATGTCATGTTCCTCGTGTTGGTTTTTTTCGTGTATTCCGTCTTTTCGATGAGCGTCCACCGCGGAGTTAAGGTTGACCTGCCTTCTGCGCACGGGCAGTTAGAAAAGGGCGGAAGAATTGTGGTGACCATCGACAGAGAGCAGAAAATATACGTGGATGCCAAGCATATGGAGTTGGAGGAGGCGGTGCTTGAAATCAAAAAACTCCATGTGTTTGCTGAGGGCAAAGGCTCCCCGATTCTAATCAGCACCGACCGCACCGTACCGATTGGATTGGGCGTTGAGCTACTGGCACGACTGAAGCAGAGCGGTATCGAACAGGTCACTTTCCAGGTGTCGGGGCGGAAGGAAACCCCGTGACGCGCGCTGTACTCATTTCAATTTTTCTCCATGCGGCGGTTCTGGCAATAGTGTCATTTGTCGTAAGCCGCCTGCCGTCCGCCGAACCTCCGCGCCTAGAGGTGAAGTCGGTAGAGCTGTCGTTGAACGAGGATCGGGATGATGCACCCGGCGAGATGAGCGTTCCGGCGCCGGATGTTCCGCCGCCGCCGGAACCCCAGGATGTGGCGCCTCCGGAGCCGAAACCGCAATTCCCGGACGAACCGCCGGTGGACAGCCGTCCCGAAGTGCCGGAGGCGTTGGTTGTGCCCGAAAGCGTGGCATTGCCCGAGTTGCCGCCACCGTCCATGCCCGAGATAAAAAAAAACGAGGAGCGAAAAGCACCAGAACCGCGAACGGTCAAACCGGAGGTGAAGAAGTGCCAGACCCCGCCTTCGCCTGTAAGCCAGCCGACCGCAGCGGGCGGGGGGCGCAATGCCAGAGTGAAATCGAATCCGCAACCGTCCGGCGAGATAAAACCCGAATATCCCCGTTCATCGCGCAGCAGGGGAGAGGAGGGAGATGTTATTCTGGAAGTCAAGGTCGGACGCAACGGCAGGGCCGAGGCGGTCAGCGTTGTCAAGAGCTCCGGATATGCGGAGCTGGACGCTTCGGCTTGCAAGGCGGTGCTAAGGGCCAAATTCGTCCCGGCGAAGGAGAATGGCCGGTCGGTCGACGGGAGCTTCAAACTCAAGTTGTCGTTCCGGCTCCATTGAACCGTATTGCCCGGCGCGGAAAACATCGCATTGACTTGAGTCGAAGAGCGTTGCTATAATTCCGTTTCAACCAATCAGACGCACATCGGAGTGATAATGAGCGAAAAGAATTTTCCCTTGGACAAGGTGCAGCTGGAAGCTTTGTGCCAGAAAACCCCCACCCCTTTCACCTTGTATTCCGAAGCCGGTATCCGCGATACGGTCAGGAGACTTCAGAACGCCTTTTCCTGGAACAAAGGCTTTCGCGAATATTTCGCAGTAAAGGCGACGCCCAATCCTTATCTGATGAAAATCCTCAAGGAAGAGGGATGCGGCATGGATTGCTCTTCGCTCCCCGAGCTTCTGCTCTGCGAAAAAATCGGAGTTGTCGGCGAGAGCATAATGTTCACTTCAAACGATACTCCCGCCGAGGAGTTCGCCAAGGCGATTGAACTTGGAGCGAACATCAATCTCGACGACATCACCCACATCGATTATCTTGAAAAGCACTGTTCGCTTCCCGAGCTGGTCTGTTTCCGCTGGAATCCGGGGCCGCTCAAAGGAGGCAATGCCATTATCGGTAAGCCGGAAGAGGCGAAGTACGGTTTCACCCGCCAGCAGGTGCTGGAAGGATTCCGTATTCTGCGCGACAAGGGGGTTAAGCGTTTCGGCATCCACACCATGGTTGCCTCCAACGAGTTGGACTACCGCTATTTCATTGATACGGCGGAAATTCTCTTCGATCTGATGAGCGAGGTTTCCAAAACGGTCGGCATCGATTTCGAGTTCGCCAATCTGGGCGGTGGTATCGGTATCCCCTACCGTCCCGAACAGGAGCCGGTCGATTTTGAAAAGGTCGGTGCCGGCATCCGCGAGGTCTACGAGCGCCATGTGGCGGCAGGGCTTGCCCCTTTTAAAATATATTTCGAATGCGGCCGCGTCATCACCGGCCCCTACGGATGGCTGGTGGCTCGAGTGCGCCACATCAAGAAGACCTATCGCACCTATGTCGGATTGGATGCATGCATGGCCAACCTGATGCGACCCGCGCTCTACGGGGCTTATCATCACATTACTGTTGCCGGCAAGGAGCAGGCTCCCGCAACAATGGTATGCGACGTCACCGGTTCGCTGTGCGAAAACAACGACAAGTTCGCCGTACAGCGCGCGTTGCCGGAGACCGTCCCTGGGGACCTTTTGATCATCCACGACGCCGGTGCGCACGGTCATGCGATGGGCTTCCAGTACAACGGAAAGCTGCGCGGTGCGGAACTGCTTCTGCGCGAAGACGGTTCGGTTTGCGAAATCAGACGGGCCGAATGTATTGAAGACTATTTTGCAACTTTGGATTTTGACGCCTTGCAGTCCTTCAACTGATACAGGGGGAACGAACGTGGATTATGCGGATAAAAAAGTTTTGATTACCGGAGGTAGCGGATTTCTGGGGATCAATCTGATCCGCTATCTGCTCAATAAAGGCGTCAAGGACATCCGGTCGATCGATTTGGTGCCGTTCGACTATCCCGAGAGCGACCGCATCGACGGCGTGGTCGGCGATATCCGGGATAAAGCGGCGATGGCGCGGGTCAGCGAGGGGCGCGACTGGGTCATCCACGCCGCCGCCGCGCTGCCGCTGTACTCCGAAGAAGACATCTTTTCCACCGATGTGCAGGGAACCTCCAATGTGCTGGAGGCGGCGCGCGCCGTCAACGCCGACCGTTTCGTGATGATATCATCGACCGCAGTCTACGGCGTGCCGGATCATCATCCGCTTTACGAAACCGATCCGCTAATTGGAGTCGGCCCTTACGGCAAGGCGAAAATCGCCGCAGAGGAGGAGTGTCTCAAGGCGAGGGCGGCCGGACAGAAGGTGAGCATTCTGCGCCCGAAATCGTTTATCGGACCCGAACGGCTCGGCGTGTTTGCGCTTTTTTACGACTGGGCGTACACCGGACACGGATTTCCGATGATCGGCAGCGGAAAAAACCGTTACCAGCTGATGGATGTCGAGGATTTGTGCCAGGCGATATGGCTGTGCCTCACTCTCGACCACGAAAAAACCAATGACACCTTCAATATCGGTGCGGAGCATTTCGCCACGATGCGCGAGGACTATCAGGCGGTGCTTGATGTCGCCGGACATGGAAAGAAGATCAGACCGATGCCGGCGGCGCCGCTGATCTGGATTCTGACCGTACTGGAGAAGCTCAAGCTCTCTCCGCTTTATCCGTGGGTCTACCGCACCGCTTGCGAAGATTCGTTCGTGAGCATCGACAAAGCTAAGTCCCGACTTTCATTCATGCCCAAATATTCCAATCGGGAGGCGCTGATCCGCAACTACCGCTGGTATGTGGATAACCTGCATTCGTTCAAGGGCAAGAGCGGAGTTTCGCACCGCGTGCCGTGGAAGCAGGGTATTCTTGCGTTGGCCAAGTGCTTTTTCTGATTGCGCATTCGCTTCGCCTATGCCCCTGCCGTCGCGGCCGCAAAAAGTCCGGCGGTGTAAAGCAATCCCAGCAGAAAATGTATTTTGCCAGTGTCGCGTTCCAGCCCCCGCCATTCGGGGGCTGGCGCTTTTTCATTGAACTTTTCTGCGGCGCGTTTGAGGGTTGCCACAACCGGAGGCAGGGCGAGCAGGGGGATTGCCGACGGCAGCAGGTGTAAAATCCGGGAGGCGGCGCGTATTTCGCGCGTTGCATCGAACCCGGCGGAGAAAACCAGAATGACGGCGGCGGCGACACCCGAGAGGTGCAGATACTTGTAAAGCAGAAGCGATTTCGCCGGACCGAGCATGGTTGATGCGGTTTTGATGCCGGCTTCGGCGTCGGAGCGGATGTCGCGCATGTCATTGCCGTGCATGATGCAGGCCACAAGCAGTCCGATGGGAACGGAATAGAGCGCCAGTGTCGCAACGGTGTGCCGCAGCGCGCAAGCTGCCCCGCCGGCGGCAAAGATGTCGACAGGCTTGATGAAGCCACCGAAAAAAGCGGTGCCGACGCCGATGAAGTAGAGCGGCCCCATCAGTACAAAGACGAACGGCAGCCCCAGCCCCCGATATTTGAAGCGAAAGCCCGTGGTGTAGTTTGATGCGCCCAGTACTCCGGCAAGGGCTGCGACAATCAGCGGAAGATTGACGAATTGTCCTCGGACGGATGGCGCGAGCGCGATAAAAAATGCGATTGCGGCGCTGACGACCGTCAATCCGATTCCGGCGGCGAGCATTGCCCGGGCGGAGATTTTGCCGTCGACCAGCTGCGGTGCGGAAACAAACGCACCGTCTACCAGGTCGACTCCGGAGACGTAATCTCCCCATGAGTTGAGCAGATTGCAGGCGATTTGCAAAAGACAGGCGCTAAACAGCGCCAGCGAAAATCTGACCCATGAGCCATCCGGCAGCCCGGCCGAACCCGATTTCTCCAGCGCGACAAGCAGAGGAGCGCATACGGCAAACGGGACGAACGAGGCGGTAAGCGACCATGGGCGACAGGCGAAGAACCATTTTCTGAATTTTTCCGACACGGTTATAATCCTTTATTTACAGGGGGAACAAGACGAAGGCGGCGACATCCCAAAGTGCATGGGAGATGACAATTGCGCCGAGCCGTTTGGGGAAGAAGAGATACAGCAGCCCCCATGCCGAACCGATTACTGCCGCCGCGAGAATCAGCATGAGATTGAAGCTCCAGATGTGCACCAGACTGTAACAGAGCGTCGTAATCAAAAAACCGCGCCAGCGTCCGCAGGCGACGGAGAGATTATGTTGCACGAAGGCGCGCCAGAAAATCTCCTCGGCCGGACCGATGAGCAGGAGAAGAATTGCGGCCACCGTCCATCGCGAGGAGCCGTCGGCGAGCGAGTAGATAGAGTCGATCTGGGGACGGGCGAAATCGAACCAGGAGCTTGCGATCCTCTCGCATCCCCAGAATAGTGCCCAGAAGGCGGCGGCAAGCGCCGTACCTGCCAGCGCGTCTCGCGGAGCGATTTTGCGGAGTCGCTCGCGAAGCGAGAAGTCAGTGAGAAATGCGCTGATCGAAAGCGCCACCGCGGAGCAGGACATGGCGGGCCAGAACGGAACGAACGGAGATGTCCATGGTGAAAACATGGCGAACCAGAGGATTCCCGCACCGGCAACGGCGATGTAAACTTTACTGTTCATGGGCGTCAAGTTTGGTATGGATCGGTTAATCATTTCCCAATAGCTAACCATGATGCCGAAGATTAGTCAACGAAATAAAATCGTCGATAAAGTTTGCGAGTTTTTCAGTTTCGCCGTATCCAGAAGAATTAACCTTCTCCACAAGATTATAATCCTTTTGATGTTTCAGTTTTAGCGTAATTTTGATACAATGACTCCGTTATGTTCAGAGTTTTCTATTCATTAGCGATGTTGTTCGCGGTGGCCTGCTGCTACGCAGACACCAATGAAGTCTCAAAAACGTCAGAAATCGGTGGCGACACCGCAGTGTCGAAGGTTGATGCCGCCGACATTCTGGCATCGTGCACCCGTATGCTGCCCGCCGAATCCCTGGTCGTCGACGGGAGTATCCGCGTCAGGAAGCCGCGCGGCATTGTGCTGGAAGAGTTCCCGTACCGTCTGCTGATCGATTGGGGCAGTGTCAAGCCCTCCGCCGAAATTCATTTTCTTTCCGCCGACGGAACCCGTACCGACGAGCGCGCCACATTGGTGCGCAAGTCCGACGGAACTTCGCAGATTGCGTACTACCGCAATTCCGGCGGCAAGGTCGAAACCCCGCATCCCGCCGCCAGAGTGCGCGGCACGGATTTGACGTGGCTTGATCTGTCGCTTGATTTCCTGTGGTGGAAATCGGTGCGTTTCGATGACACCTGGAAGGGCGAAAGCCGCAACGGGCGCGACTGCTATATTATTCTCGCCGCGCCGCCGGCCCCTATTCCCGGATGCTCGGCAATGCGCATCTGGGTGGATTGCAAACTGCGTTGTTTCCTCCAGGCCGAACAACTTGGTCCTCAGGGGAATGTCGTGCGCAGGTTTTGGGTGCAGCGGGTGAAGAAATTCAATGACCGCTGGATGATCAAGGACATGCAGGTCGAGACGATAAACAGCGGACATCGCACCCAGCTGCTGGTCAATCACGCAGTGGCCCCATGAGCGATATTTTATTTTTCAGCTGCTCCATAACCGCACTTTGCGCATTGTTCCTTCTGTCCGCGTTGTTCTCCGGAACTGAAACGGTGATGTTTTCGCTTTCGCCAGTGCAGCTGCAGCGCATCGGGAGACGCAGTCCTTCGCTGAAAACGAAGATCGAACGGTTGCTGTTGAACCCATCGTCTGTGCTTGCGCTGCTTCTGGTCGGGAACACTTTTGTCAACTTCTGCGTCGCCGGTCTTGGCTATGTGATTCTCGAGAGGGCGATTCCCAGATACGCCGAAATCGTCTCCGTTCCGCTGATGACGGTATTGTTGTTGCTCTTTGGCGAGGTGATTCCCAAGCGCATTGCGATGACCTGCACCGAGCATCTGGCGGTAGTCGGCTACTGGGTCGTAAAGATCTTCCGCTGGCCGTTCTATCCGTTCGTTATGGCGATGGGGGCCAGCACCAGGCTCTTTCGCAAGGCGCTCCGCCGCGAACGCCGTCAGCTCAATGACGACGAACTGCTTACGATTGTGCGAATGAGCGAGAAACAAGGGGTGCTTGACCGAGAAGAGGTTTCCATGGTTGACGGCATCATGCGCCTTGCCGAGTTGAAGGTTAGCGACGAAATGATTCCGCGCGTCGATATGGCGGCGATTGATCTGGACGAGCCCGCCGCCGGTTATCTGCCGCTGGCGCGTTCGGCCAAGCACCGCTTTCTGCCGGTATACAGGAAAACACCGGATCAGATCGAGGGATTTCTCGATGTCGTTCCGTTTTTGCTCGATCCTGAACACCGCATCAGCACGGCAATGCGCAAGCCGATTTTCGTTCCGGAAAACCTTTCGCTGGACAAGCTGCTGGTCTCATTCCAGACTCACGGAAACACCATCGCCTGCGTTCTGGACGAATACGGCGGAACCGCCGGCATCATCACGCTCAACGATGTGCTGGAGGTGGTCACCGACCCGGTGCTGTCGGGCGGCGAAACGGAGGATGATGACATCAAGCCGTTGGGCAAAGACGTGTGGCGGCTCGACGGAAAGGTGGGCATCGAGCGCATCAACCACGAGTTGAATCTCTCGCTGAGTGCCGACGATTCGGACCGGATTTCAGGATGGATCACCTTCCATGCGGAGTGCATACCGTATCCCGGTCTCGAGGTTCATGCGCAGGGGTGCAAGGTGACCGTGCTTTCGATGCGCCGTCGGGGAATCACCGCCGTGCGTCTTGAGGTTGTCAGCCGCCGTAGCACCGACCCCGAGGAGGAGCTCAAGGAGATGCTGGAAGAGGAGGATAACGACCTTCGCGCATCGTTGCCAGAAGAAGATGGGGGCGAATCATGAATCAGACCATGATGTTCTGCCTTCTCGGTATGTTTGCCTGTCTGATGCTCTCGTCGTTTTTTTCGGGGTTTGAGGCGGGAATCCTCTCGATCAACTCGGCGCGCTTGATGCACTGGGTGCGGGCGGGGCTGAAACCAGCCGTGCGTCTGCACAGGCACCTTTCGGATATGCATCACACGCTGACCACCATTCTGGTGGGCAACAATCTCTGCAATGTTTTGCTGTCGACCCTTTCGGCATACGTCGCCGCCAATATGTTCTCCGGCGACGGATTGCTTAATGCCGCATGGTCGGCGGGCGTGGCCTGCGTGATTTTGTATCTCGGCGAATACATGCCAAAGCTGCTCTTTTCAACCAGGCCGCTTCGGCGCACGGTTCTGATGTGTCCGCTGTTCTCTTTCGTTTCGAAGCTGCTGCGTCCGATTACCGCCGTCATAATTTTCATGACCCAGTGGATAATTCCGGCCGCCTCCGGAAAAAAGAACGACCGTTTCTACTTCTCCATCGATTACCTTGAAAATCTGATTTCCGACAAAAAGAGCGGGGCGGATATCACGCCGTTTGAACGGATGATGATCCGGCGCGTTCTGGCGATGCACCGGCAAACCGCGCGCGACGTGATGAAACCGCTGGATGAGGTGGTCATCGCCACCGACGAGTTGACGGTACAAGGCTGCTGCGAGCTGGCGCGCACTTCGGGGCATCTGCGCATTCCGATATTCAGCCAAGACCGCAAAATCTGCTTTGGCGTCATGCATGTGCTTGACGAGCTCACCCGTCCGGTATTCGCCGGCGAGACGCTTGCGCGCCGGCGCGCCCGCCGTCCCGTGTTCGTGTACGGAGATATTCCGACCGACGATATTCTGACCCTGATGCGCCGCAACCGGAGTCCGCTGGTGGTGGTGCGCGACGAGTTGACCAATCTTCCGATCGGCATCGTTTCCGAACACGAACTTCTGCGCACGCTGATTGATTCGTCGCAATAACATCTGCTCTCTCCGCTCCGCGGCGGAGGAACGCGCAAGCTATCAGAAACATCTTCCAAAGAAAATGCGCATGTGATAAAATTCAAAAAATTAACAACTTTTTCAAACAAGGAGATAAAAATGAAAAGATGGGTTTGTCCCGTGTGTGGATATGTACATGAAGGGGATGCCGCTCCCGAAAAATGCCCGCAGTGCGGAGTTCCCGGCGCGAAGTTCAGGGAAGAGGCCGCGCAGTCTGGGAAGAAGGTTTGGGCGTGCGAACATACGGTTGGCGCAGGCAAGGTGGATGACGCCCAGGTCATGCAGGGTCTTCGCGACCACTTCAACGGTGAATGCGCAGAGGTGGGAATGTATCTTGCCATGTCCCGTCAGGCCGAGCGAGAGGGATATCCAGAAATCGCCGAAGCATTCAAGCGCTACGCCTTTGAAGAGGCCGAACATGCGGCGAAATTCGCTGAACTGCTTGGCGAGGTGCTCACCTCCTCCACCCAGAAGAATGTGGCGATGCGAGCCGATGCCGAGCAGGGTGCTTGTGCGGCCAAGCTGGAGATCGCCAAGCGTGCCAAAGAGCTGGGCTACGATGCCATCCACGACACCGTACACGAAATGGCCCGCGATGAGGCCCGTCACGGAGCCGGTTTCGAAGGTCTTCTGAACCGCTACTTCAAATAAATTGACTATGCGGACGCGTCTTCACCTAAAGGCGCGTCCGCCGGTTTTCAGACCGCAGCAACAAGGTTGTTCACTATGATAATCGCAGATATTCTGACAGAAAACGCCAAACGCTGGCCCAATGATGTGTCGTTGGTCGAAATCAATCCGCAGGCACTCGAAGCCAAGCACGTGACGTGGAAAGAGTATTCGCTCATCGAGGGAAGCGCCAACGATTCATTCCGCAGTGAAATCACATGGGCGGAATTCGACGAAAAGGCAAACCGCTTCGCCAATTTCCTGCTTTCCCGCGGATATAAAAAGGGCGATAAGGTCGCGATTTTGTTGATGAACTGCCTTGAGTGGTTGCCTATATATTTCGGCATCCTGCGCGCCGGCTGCATGGCGGTTCCGCTCAACTTCCGCTATACCGCCGACGAGATACGTTATTGCCTCGATCTGGCGGATGCCGATGCGCTTCTGTTCGGACCCGAGTTTATCGGACGGATCGAGCAGATCGCCGACCGGATGCCTCGCGTGAAACTGCGCCTGTATGTCGGCGACGACTGCCCCTCCTTCGCGGAGAGCTACCGCGCTCTGGTTTCCTACTGCTCCTCCCGCCAACCGTCGATCCCGATGGGCGAGGACGACGATGCGGCGATTTATTTTTCGTCGGGCACAACCGGTTTCCCCAAAGCGATCGTGCTGCAGCACCATGCGCTGCTGCATTCGTGCAAGGTTGAGCAGAATCACCACGGCCAGACCAAGGACGACTGTTTTCTCTGCATACCTCCGCTCTATCATACCGGTGCGAAGATGCACTGGTTCGGAAGTTTTCTGGTGGGCGGTAAATCGGTGTTGCTAAAAGGCGTAACTCCCGAGTGGATCCTTCGTGCGGTCTCCGAGGAGAAGTGCTCGATTGTCTGGTTGCTGGTTCCCTGGGCGCAGGACATTCTCGATGCCATCGAGCGTGGTGCGGTGAAACTGGAAGATTACGATCTTTCCCGCTGGCGCCTGATGCACATCGGCGCGCAGCCGGTGCCACCGACATTGATAAAACGCTGGAAGAAAGTGTTCCCGGACCACGATTACGACACCAATTACGGACTCTCCGAATCCACCGGCCCCGGAGCGGTGCATCTCGGAATTGAAAATATCGACCACGTCGGCGCAATCGGCGTCGCCGGTTTCGGGTGGGAGACGAAAATCGTGCGTCCGGACGGCAGCGAGGTTACTCCCGGCGAGGTCGGGGAACTGGCGGTGCGGGGTCCTGGCGTGCTGCGCTGCTACTACAAAAATCCCGAAGCCACTGCGGAGATTCTTTCGCCTGACGGATGGCTGCGCACCGGCGACATGGCCGAGATGCGCGACGGCTTCATCTATCTTGTCGACCGTGCCAAAGATGTGATTATCACCGGCGGAGAGAATCTCTATCCGGTGCAGATCGAAGATTTCATGCGCGGCAACCCCAAGATCAAGGATGTGGCGGTTATTGGACTGCCCGATGAACGTCTGGGCGAAATCGCCGCTGCCATCGTCGAAGTGAAAGAGTCGATGGAATTGACAGAGGCCGAGCTAGAATCGTTCTGCCTCGATCTGCCCAGATACAAGCGTCCGCGCAAATTCATCTTCGCGCCGGTTCCGCGCAATCCCACCGGTAAAATCGAAAAACCGAAGCTGCGCAGAATGTACTGCGGCGAAAGTCTGGTTGCGCAGCAGGTCGGTCTCAAGGTATGAATACCGATGATGCGCTGTGCGCGAGATTCTTCGGCTATCTTGCAACTACGCGCGATGCCTCCGCGCACACCATTGACGCATACACCCGGGACTTGACGCAATTCGCCGAATCATTCCCTGCCGAGCGCGGATGGGAATCGGTTACGACGGGCGAGGCCCGGGATTTTCTCGTGAAGCTCGGCAAGACCGGTGTCCAGAGCGCCACCGTCCGGCGCAAGCTGGCGGCGATTCGCTCCTTCTACACTTTTCTCCGCCGGATCAAGACGGTGAAGGAAAATCCGTTTTCGGGCGTTCGCGGTCCGAGGAAGGCGCGAAGTCTGCCGGTGGTAATGACCCGCGATGACATAATCCGCTTTATGGCCGCACCTCGCGCGTTTCTCGAAGAACGGGCGCATGCCTGCGGCTCGGTGTCCCCCGAGGATCGCTTTCTCGCGTTGCGCGACACCGCCATTTTCGAAGTGATGTACAGCACCGGCTGCCGAGTAAGCGAAATAGCCGGAATGTCGCGCGAAAAAATTACCGTTGTCGGCACGGATGGTGCCGTGGTCAGGGTGCTGGGGAAGGGGAACAAAGAGCGTATGTGCGTAATAGGAAGACGTGCGCTCGATGCGCTTGACGCACTTGACCGGTCGGGCGTTGCGGCGATGCCGGTCAAGGATGAGGCGGGTACTCCAGTCTTCACCTCCGCAGAGGGTTCACGTCTGACTACAAGAACCATCGAGCGGCGCATGAAAATCTGGCTGGCGGCAGCCGATCTGCCGCCGGATCTGACTCCGCACAAGCTTCGCCACAGCTTTGCCACCCACCTTCTCGATGCCGGCGCGGATTTGCGCGGCGTGCAGGAACTGCTTGGACACTCCTCGCTCTCGACAACCCAGATTTACACGCACATATCAATCGCGCGACTTAAAGATGAATACGATGTGCACCATCCGCGCTCGGGAAGATACGAGGCGAATCCCGGGAAGCGATGACGCAATCAGCAACCGCTGTCGTGCTGAATGCACCTTTTCCCTATTTCGATAAACGATCCGATGCAATCAAAGGCATTTGAGGCCCAGGCGATCGGTCGTACTCGTCCGTGCGTGCCTTTGATTCGGGTGGCATCCTGACAGGTGCCGGGAGGAAGCAACGAGCCAAAAAAGAGTTCACACGGATCGAATCCCGGTTTGGAGTGGATGTCGACGTGTGTGGCATAATCGGGAGCTTCCGAGGCCTTGCTCCACCAGGGATAGTGACACCATGCGCCGGGTCTGGCGGTAAGCAGAATTTCGCCGGCGTTTTTATGCGCCCATGGCGAGTCGGCGCTTTTGATCTCGGCGGTTTCGTAATCGCCCGTTGCAATCAAGGCGTCGTGCACGCGGGAAACGTCGTCGGGATCCCTGACGAAGACTTGCGCGATTTCATGATCCGCCATCGCAAAGGCGCGCGAATGGTGGAGATCGGCGTAGGCGCGCCCCCTGAGCGTTCGGATCGAGAGCAGCCCGCGTTCGCGCAGAGTGCGATTGGGATATACGGGCCCGAGCGTCGCATCGGAGATCGCGTAATCGCCGACGACGGTCAGGTGCGCCCCTTTTTTTTCAGCAAAATCGGCAAGTGTTTTGAGCTGCTTTTCAACCCGCATGAACGAACCGGAACAACGCTTGTCGCCGGGGCCGAACCGCTGCAGATCGTAGTCGAGCGTGGGAAGATAGGCGAAGACAAAGTCGCAATCGTAAAATTCGACGGCCTCGACGATGTGCCCGGTCACCGCATCGCCGATGACCGGACTCGACAGCGGCCCCCAGTAGCGGTGGAGCGGAAATGTGCCGAGGCGCCTTTCAAGATGGGGTGCAAGCCCATCTGGTCTTGCGAGGTTGCCCATGATGATTCCGCCGCCGTGCTTATGGACGGGAGCGGGTGATAGCACCATGTCGCAGGTCTCGCCCAAGCTCTGCTGCCAGAACAGGAGCGCGACGCTCCTGCCTGCGGCGCGGATTCCGTCCCATATCCGTCCGCCTTCGACCAGGTCGGCGGACTGCTCCCAGAACATGGTGCGGTGCAGACGGCGCGAGAAAAAACCGTTGCAGACCATGCCGTGCTCCTTCGGGGCGAGTGCGGTGCGCAAACTCGCCTGAGCCGTGCAGGTGACCGCGGGAAATACCGAGTCGGTCGGTTGAAATTTCAAACCGGGAGGCGCCTTGATTTTTTCGGCCTCTTTCCATCCTAGTCCTGCAACAACGACAATCAGATGTCTCATCTCTGCTCCATGTTATGATCCGGATATCGCCGGAAGGATTTTGCGGATCAGCAATCTCGAAAAAAAACAGGTGGCAACAATCGCTAGCGGCAGCAGCGAGTCGGCGCAGGCGGCAAAACCGAACTGCAGGTAGATAAGCATTCCGATGGCGAGTCCGACGGCTTTTGACCTGGTGCCGGAATCGTGTTTGCGTCCGAGTGGCGCTACTGCCCGGCAGAAGCCGTAGGCTGCGAACAGCGAGCCGGCCAGCGGCAGGACGGTCGTGAATATATCCGAGTGCGCGGTGAAAGGCGCCAGCGCCGGGAGCATTGCGGCCGACGCGGGAAGGAATCGCAACGCATTCAGAGGGCGGGCAGCCTGATGCTCGTCTTCGGCAATCAGCGTGACGCCGGCGATGTACAATGTCCATCCCGCAAGCACCGGAGCGCACGACATCAGAGCTGCGGTTGCGCATTCGGATGCAATGGCGATGCCGCACATCACGTTCAGTCCGCGGCAGAGTCCCATCAGCGGTGCGGCAAGCGGACGGAACCGGTCTTTTACGCGGTTGTAGAGGAGGATGACAATCGTCAAGATGGCGGCGACCGTAAACCAGCAGCGGCCTAGTCCGGCGACCGCACCGGAGGCAAACGCTAGGACACAGCAGAGCAGTCGAAAATTCCTGGCGGCATTTTTTGTTATGGCTCCGGATGGAATCGGGCGTTGCGGAGAATCCGTGGCATCGCGGGCGGAATCGACGATGTCGTTGTCGACCAGACCCCCGGTGTAAAGTGCGATGGACGCCGCTGAAGCCGCCAACATCCGGAGGGGGGAGGGGAGAGGGACGGAGGAGAAACAGGCGGCGGCGACCGCGCCTGCGACCACATCGCCGGGGACGGTGGGCAGATTCGGCAGTCGCACAAGTTGCAGCCATGCTTTAATCATTGCCGTCCCTATTTTTTAAAACCAGTTCGAGTGTTTTTGCGCATCTGCCGCATTTTATGCAGCTGTCGGCGCATGCTCCGCCGATTCCGCTCGTCGCCCAATCGGCAGGGAATGCCTTGTTGTCGATGATCAGCGGCGCGAAGGCGGCGGCATGCACGGGGTCCATCAACTCAAGGAGGTTTCCGTCAAACTTTTCCGATGCATACGCCTCGACGATGGCCGCCGGTTTTTCAATGCGGCGCGTGGCGATTTTCATCACTGAAACGTATTTATCAAAGAGTCTGGCGTCTTCCGGACGAATCCAGGTGGCGCGGATGAACTCTTCAAAGCGTTTGCGGCTGTAAATTGTTTTGCATCGGAATATCTCGAAATTCTCGCGTTCTCCGATTTTAGATTGCCGGATGCGGTTGTGTCCGTGGAGATTGTCGTGGAACTGCTGGAAGGGACATTGGCGGAGACAGCCGCTGTTGAGCTGCATTCCAAGTTCCTTGCCTTGCTTCTTCGCCCATTCGGCGCATTCGGCCATGTAGTTGAAATCACGCTGGCGTTCGCGGCTGACATAGAAAGAATCGAAAAGGTCGTCCACATATTCAAATCCGAGCGAGCCGTGGATTCGAAGATTTACCGAGCCGCGGATTTTCACCTGCGGGAAGCAGCGTCTGATTACGGTGGCGATGTAGGGCGAGGTGGTGGTAACCACATCTGGGAATACTCCTTGTTCGCCCATTGCGTCCATTGAAGATTTGACGAAATCGGCGAGCGTCGGGCTTACGGCCTCATCACCGTAGCAGTTGCAGTTGAAAAGCGTGTCGAGCAAAATCCCTTTGTCGCGACAGAATCTGAGGTCCAAGTACAGGCGTTCTTTCAGTTCGGGCGTGAACTCGGGCGCGGGACGACAGCTGAGCACTCCCGGCCAGGCGAAGAAAACTTCACGGATGCGGTGTGCCCATTTTTCACAGACCGGCTGGAAAGGCTCGTTGTAAAAATAGCCGACGGCAAGATTTTTCTGCATGTTACTCCTTTACTCCGTAGACAAGCCAATGGGGCATTGGCGGCGGAGCTGCCAGCGTCCGCTCCGGTTTGAATCCTGCCACGCTCATCCATTCCTTAAGTTCGGCATCGGAGAATACCCAGCCATGGTCAGTGTTGAGCGCCATGTTGAGTCCGAAAAGCGCGGAGAAGGCGGGCGTGGTTCCGCTAGCGTCGGTCATCATGTCCAGAATGAAAATGCGTCCGCCTCTCTTCAATGCGCGGCAGGCGCGTTTGAGGATATCGACTATGCTTTCGGGCGCTTCCTGGTGAAGGGCGCCGAAAATGGTTACCGCATCGTATGTGCAGGCCTCGTATTCGTCGTGGTGATAGTCGCCCGCACGGCACTCAATGCGCTTTTCCAGTCCGGCTTCGGCGATTAACTCGGCGGCAACTTTTGAAATGGCGGGTAGGTCCACGGTGACACAACTCAGATTCGGATTGGCGCGGCAAAGCAACTCGGCATAAGTGCCGGGGCCGCCGGCGAGATCGAGCAGGCGCGAGCACGAGCCGAGGTCGAGCATGCCGGTGACCGCCTGGCCGATCGCCAGTGCGCGTCCGCGCATGGAGAGCGCAAAGCGGCGCGTCCGTTCCTCGTCCCCGCCCAGATGGATCGAGGGGGCTTCCACCGGTTCGCCGTTTCGCACGAAGTCGGAAAGTTTTCCCCACATGGGATAGACATCACGGTTGTAGAAGAGCGCGTTCGACAGGTCGGCGGGGGCTCCGGGGACAAGCGCGGCTTTGCCGGCGGCGGTGTTGGAGAAGCGTTCGCCTTCCTTCTTCAGCAGCCCGATGGCGGCGGCCGAATTCAGAAGCATGCGCATGCCGCGGAGGGAGCATCCGGTCTCTCGTGCAACCTGTTTGGCGTCCGCCGACGGACCGAGGGATTCGATGGTTTTGAAAACATCAAGCTCGGCTGCGCTGAACAATACGGATGAACCGTAAAATGCACTGGCCAGATCAACGATTTCTGGTATTGAAAGTTCTTTCATTTTCTGTCCGTCATGATTATAGGTTGTGGAGCCGATATTTCATACTCCCCAAGCCGATTTTTTCGGAATGCTCCAATGTGGTCTGCCATCGGGTCGAGGGGTGCAGCGCTTCAAAGAGATCGCTTCGATCCGTTTCGCCGTCAAGCACGGTGCCGTGAAGGCGGGGTGCTTTCATGCATAAGTCGCAGCAGGCGGCGTCAAGCGCGACGGGGTCGAGGCTGGCAAGCATTCCGATGTCGGGAATGACGGCGGCATCATTTTCGGCATGGCAGTCGCAGTTTGGCGAAACATCACATATCAGGCTGACGTGAAAATGGATTTTCCCCTTGACGACCGCCAGAGCGTATTCAGCGGTTTTGCGGCACAGCTCGTCATTGCTCTGATCTCCCCATTCGGGGCTCAGCGCCCCCTTCATGCACATGCCGACGCACCGTCCGCATCCGACGCACCGTTCGCGGTCAAGCGCCATTTTCCCGTTGTTCGCTTCGAGTGCATGCTGGGCGCAAACCTTCGCGCACATGCCGCAGTTTACGCAGATGTCGCGGTCGAGCACCGGTTTGCCGCCGCTGTGCATCTCCATTTTGCCGCGGCGTGATGCGCAACCCATGCCGAGATTTTTCACGGCTCCCCCCATGCCCATCAGTTCATGCCCTTTGAAATGGTTCAGCGAGATGATGACATCTGCGTCGACGATGGCGCGACCGATCTTGGCTTCTCGGATGTAATCGGTTCCCTTGAGTGGAATGCAGACTTCGTCTGTACCGCGCAAACCGTCGCCGATAACGATGTGGCATCCGGTCGTCAGCGGAGTGAAACCGTTGAGATCGGCGGTCTGAAGATGGTCAATTGCGTTGCCGCGGCCGCCCACAAAAAGCGTGTTGCAGTCGGTGAGAAAGGGCATGCCTCCGGCGTTTCGGGTCAGTTCGGAGATGGCGCGTGCGTAGTTGGGGCGAAGAAACGCGAGATTTCCGCGTTCGCCGAAATGCATTTTTATCGCTGCTATTTTTCCGGCTAGTGGCAGATCCATGAAACCGGCCTTATTCAGCAGACGTTTGAGTTTTTCGGTCAGACCTTCGGTGGGCGAGGTTCTGAAGTCGGTGAACCAGACATCGGAAATCTTTTTATTATCGTTTGACATGGGAACATGATAGCACAACGTGCGGATTTTAACACGCAAAAAGGTTCATGCCCAGGGTGCGATGCACTGCAATGTTGACGATTTTGCCATAAAAAGGTAAAATACCGCTTTCATTCAACGGAATAAGGGTTATTGTATGTACACATCTTCGGATTTGCGCAAAGGTTTGAAAATTGAAATCGAAGGGCAACCTTATGTGATTACTGATTTCGATTTCAGCAAGCCAGGCAAAGGACAGGCGATTTACAACTGCAAAATGAAGAATATGCTCACCGGTTCGACGCTTAGCCGCAGCTATCGCTCGAACGACAAGTTCGACAAACCAGAGCTTGCTGAAGTTCGTTTGGAATATTCCTACGAAGATCAGGGTGTGTATGTGTTCATGAACAGCGACTACGAAGAACATCGCGTTGATGCCGATGTCCTAGGCGACAAGAAGTTCTTTCTAACCGATTCGATGCCGGTTGATGCGTTGCTCTACAACGGTCAGGTCATTGAAATCGAGCTTCCCAACATGGTCGAGCGCAAGGTAATTGCTTGCGATGTCGGCGCGAAGGGGAATACCGCTGCGGGTAAAGTCACCAAGCCGGCAACGGTTGAAGGCGGATATCGTCTTCCCGTGCCTCTGTTTGTCAACGAGGGCGACATCATCCGCATTGATACACGCACCGGCGAGTATGCCGACCGCGTCAAGAGTTAAGGATTCAGGAAAGGCAGTTGTTTATGGCTTTGGTTTTGGGATTGCCTAAAGGAAGTTTGCAGGAGTCGACCTTCCAGTTGATGAGAAATGCTGGTTTCGACATCTCCGTCGGTTCGCGCTCGTATGTTCCGCGCGTGGACGACCCTGATTTGGCATGCCGTCTTATTCGTCCCCAAGAAATTTCCCGTTATGTCGAGTTGGGCTTGCTTGATGTGGGTATTACCGGGTATGATTGGATTTATGAGAACGGTTCTGACGTGGAAGAGGTTGCCGAGCTGTGCTACTCCAAGGCGACCTCCCATCCTGTGCGTTGGGTGATTGCCGTCCCCAATGACTCGCCTTACCAGACCGTCAAAGATCTTGAAGGCAAACGGATCGCTACTGAAGCGGTCGGCTTGACCAAGCGCTATCTCGCCAAGAATGGGGTCAAGGCAGAGGTTGAGTTTTCTTGGGGTGCCACTGAGGTCAAGGCTCCGGAATTGGTTGATGCGATTGTGGATTTGACCGAGACGGGATCAAGCCTGCGCGCCAACAATCTGCGCATCATGGATACGATTCTCACCTCGACGACCAGGTTGATTGCCAATCGCAAATCGTGGGCGGATCCCAAGAAGCGCGAGAAGATTTTTCAGATTTCCACTTTGCTTCAAGGGGCGTTGGCGGCAAAATCTCGTGTATTGTTGAAGCTTAACTGCCCTGCAGACAAATTGGAGGAAGTCACCTCTGCTTTGCCGGCGCTGCGTGCGCCGACCGTCAACAAGCTGCGTGATGCGGACTGGTTCGCGGTTGAGGCCGTGGTTGAGGAAAAAGTGGTTCGCGACATCATTTTGCCTTTGCGCGCCGCAGGTGCGACGGGCATTATCGAGTTGCCGCTCAACAAGGTTATTTTTTAGTCAGAAAAACGCAGATCGCTCTTCGGGGCGTACGCATCGTTAAGGAGAAAAACCGTGGGTTCCATCAAGAAGAAGCGCCGCGCCAAGATGGCTAAGCACAAATACCGCAAACGTCTGAAGGCCAACCGCCACAAGAACAAGTAGCGTTGAAACCGCACACCGATTGGGTGTGCGGTTTTTTTTTGTCAGAAAATATATTGGAATTTCTGCAAAATTCTGAAAAAAAAGTTGCATAATTACATTTTCTGAAAAAAAGGAAAAATTATTCTTGCAATTTATCCCCCCCCCCCCCCTAAAATGCCACTTTTATTTTCCTTCCATGATAATATGGACAGGGAGTTTAATTTGCAGACGCTCAGTTGGGCCGAACTGACGGCCGACTGGAAAGGAGACATTTGTGAAGGATAATCAGCAGGAATGGAATGTATCGGAAGATTTTCCGGAGGCAGGACCCGGTCAGGGGTATAATGAGCCGTTAAGGACGGAGCAAACTGTGTTGAGTATGGGATGTGCGTGTTTTGTCATACTCTTCATTCTAGTTATATTGATACTGTTAAATACTGGATGGTCTGACGGCTTGCGAGGCAGTTGGTGGTAAAACATCGAGCTTTTTCCGATTCAGGAATTTTGGTAAACTTTGTCGGTGAAGAAGGTGATACGTTGTGTTTCGCCTTGCGTCAGATGAAGGGAAAACAAGATGAAGAAACTTATTGCAGCAGTGATGATAGCTGTTTTAGCCGTAACGGGCAAGGCAGATGTTGAATGGAGCTGGTGGTGTGAAAACACAGCGGAGTCGACGGATATTTCGCTGGGTATCGCGACCAAGTGTGCCAAAGTCGAGGCGCTTGAGCTTTCGTTGCTTTACGGTGCATCCAAGGTTGAAGGGGTGCAGTGGTCGCTGTGGGGTATTAACGATTCAGACATGTCGGGTGTGCTGCAGATGGCCATGTGGTTCAACCGTGGTGACGACCCTTGCGTCCAGTTGGGTCTGATAAACTGTGCGGACACAACGGTTTTCTCTTTGGGGATGATCAATGTTGCCAACAAAGCGACGGTTCAGCTGGGATTACTCAATTTCAACAAGAACGGTTTTCTGTCGATATTCCCGTTTGTCAACCTTGACAAGGCGCTCTTTGACTGAAGACCTGCGTCAGAAGGCGTGTAGATAGAATAAGGATGCGGCAAATTTGTTGCTGCATCCTTTTTTTGTCTATCAGGGACTGAACGACACCGGCATCATTACAAGTCGATTATCGCTACATTGGATACTTGGAATGATTGTCAAATATATTCATTAGCTAGCTATTGGTTCGGTGAAAATATGGCAAACCAATTCTGCACGATACTTTCGCGTAACATATTTTAACCATTTATGCTCTATTCGCGTCATTATTGCCAGCCCGCGACACAAGATAGAAATTTCCGTCCGAACTGTTTTTAAGATAAAACCACTCTTCTCTTATACCATTAAACATCCACCACCATTCATCCGCACCGTAATCTCACTTTCCCTTTCGTAATGCGTCGCACATGGCACATCAGCCCATATCCCGAATTCACCCCCTGTTTTTCGCCTCTTTCGTGGCGTAAATCCTATCTTAAAAGCCGGTCTCTGCCTT
>JAZQGX010000300.1:0-6509 GCA_045540275.1 Kiritimatiellia bacterium
GAGAATCTGGAGGTCGGCGAGGCGCTCGGGGTAGACGCTGAAGTTCACGAGCCCGGTCACCGCGCCCTTGTGGTCCGGCGGCAGCGGGTCGTAGTGGCCGATGCCGCGCACGCGCACGAACGCGCCGAACGCAAGACCCTTGGGAAGGGGATCGCTCCAGCGGATCGGCAGGGCGATCTGGACGGAGCGGCTCTTGGGCCCGAGGAGGATCTGCGTGTACGTCTCGCGGCGGTTGATGTCGGTGACGATGCCGCGCACCGCGACGAGGCGTCCGTACCACGCGCGGCGGCCCGCCTCGCCGTCGTCGCCGACCGCGTACATCTCGTCGACCGTCATCTCGATCGGTTCGGGGAGGCTGCCCGTGCCGATCTTCTCGGTTTTCGCGCGCTCGATGCGCGGACGCGCCGAGCCCTTCGGCATCACGCCTTCGACGCGCACGCGGTCGCCGGCCCTCACCCCGGCCCTGTCATCCGCATTGCGGATGCGCCACGCGCCGCCGTCGTCATCGAGGAGGTAGTAGTAAAGGTCGGCGGGGCGGTGCCAGACGGCCACGCCTTCCACGCGCGCGGGCGCGTCGTTGGTGGTGAAAAGCACCTCGCCGTGGCCGAGGGCCGCGGCGAAGGCGAGGGTGACGAGAATTCTGGTCTTAAGCGTCATGCGACAATTTTACCAAAACTAACAGGCAATGTGAAGGGCGACAGATGACCGGGAGATGAACTGGTGACTGGGAGAAGCGGCGTCCCGCCGCTTCGTAATCTGAACCTTCTCCTTTTTAGCAAGCGGCGGGACGCCGCTTCCCCCAGTCAGTGAACGCTTCACCATTTACGCCGTCAGCGAAGAATGACGGCGAAGCCGGTGTGGAAGAACTTGAGAACCAGGCTGCTGCCCCGCTGGACGACTTTCCACCGGCCGTTCGGCCGCACGGCGATTTCGGCCGTGGACCAGTTGGCGATCGACTTTGCCGCGAAGATCGTGTAGGTCTTCTCCGTGTCGAGCGCCGCAACCGTGTCCGCCGTCGGCAGATTGGCGAGCGTCGCCCGCGCAAAGTCCACGTCGAGGTCGAGCGTTTTGGGCGTATCTCCAGGCGTGACCGCTGCAACGTGGTAGCTCGCCGGCAGCATCATGTTCTCGGGCCAAGTGCCAGAGCCGGAAAGGACGACGTTATCAGCAAGAGTAATCTTTTCCGCAGGATACTTAGTCAAATCAGCATTGTTCTCAAAGGTGCCTGCTGCGATGTGCAGTGCAGGATAATTTGTTGTCGTATCACGAGTGCCCAATGCAGCCGTATTTAGGTCATTTTCGGCAATGATGCGGAAATCCGTGCCGAGCGTCAACTTGCCAGATCCAATCTTCCGTATTGTCGGTATTGCGCCACCCGTCGCACCAGTTGGAGAAAGAGCAAGCGCACCTTCTATCACGCTGTCGGTATCCGACCTGGCGCCAATTTCAAGCGTTGGCGCCCACCGGATAAACGTTGCGGCATTGGGATCTGTCTGCCTAAGCGCTCCCATATAGACAGTGTTCGCCTGACTTCTCGTGACTATGTCAAAGATTCTGCCGTTCCTCGCGGAAGCTGCGCCCAAGACGCCCCAGACCACGTTTGAATTGCCGACTTCGGGAGCGCTGTACACAAGACCGTCTGCTGCTCTTTCCGCCAAGTCGCCATTGAGGAAGTTCAATGTTCCCGTGAAAGATTCGCCGCCAAACGGATATTCCATGCAACGCCACATTCTGTTTTGCGTACCGGCCTTGCGATCAAGATTGACGATCGCCGTCCCCACAACTGTGCCGATGTTTGTAATCTGAGAATTGTTCAGGTTGACATATGTTATGGATGCGCCACTCTCAACCCGGAAGTTCGCCTCCTTGTCCTTGTTCAACACGGTGTAATTGACGGGAATCACGAGCGAACCGTTCTCCACAACAGTCGCTCCCGTATATTTTGGCATTTCAGAGAGAACAAGGGCGCCCTTGCCTTTCTTCACAAGCCCGCCCTGGTTGGATGCGGCAAGAGCGGTAGCAAAAGTGACGTCACGGTCGTTCGTGTCGATGGCTATTGCAGCCGTCGAGTTCTTGATGTATGCCGAGTAGTCGGTCGTTACCTTCTCGCCCTTGACGTTGCCGTCTGCATCGTTGTCATCGTAGACACTTTCGCCGTAGACGAGCGTACCGCCACCGAACGAGATGTCTCCAGTCGTGCGGCCAAGCAGTGCGTTCTTGTGTACGAGCGTCACCGTGCCGCCGTTGATTTCCGTGCCCTTCGAGTGGCGTGTGTCGCCGAGAACAAGATTGCCCGTGCCGACCTTGCGAATCTTGACATAGGAGCAGCTGTCGGAATTGTTGTCGCCCATCTGAACCGTCAGCCTGTCGTCGCCCATCTTGCCATTTGCCGCGCCGACTTCGAGAACGGGCGTTGCACTCGCCGTGTTGAAGCGGATGGCGCTTGTTCTGTTGATTATGGATGCCGTATAGAACGAGCCGAAGGAGAATACGGCATTGGATGTGCCATTGTACTGAATGTTTCCCGCCTGCGTTCCGGCGACGATGTAGCGAGCCTTCTGGGAGGGCTGAAGGCTTGTTCCAAGCTGGAAACGGTCTTTCCACGTGCTGTTGAAGTAGAAAGTGCCTTCGAACTCACTCTGGTCGTTGTCGAGGATGATAGACTGCGCGGACGAAGCTCCCGCTCCTGATGTTGTGTCGGCTGCGAGACGAACTATTCCGTCGCCGGTGAACTTTCCGGTGAACGTCACGTCAAAACCAGTGTTTCTTATGAGACGGGCTTCTGCATTTGCCGTAGACGATTTGGGGAAGTTGATTTCAGCTGCAATAGTGGACGCGGACGACGGCTTGAAGTAGATGGATGTCGTCGCCGTTACGGGAATGATGGCCTTGTCTGTCGCAGCGAGCGGATAGCTTGTGCCGTCGCCGCCTGTCCAGTTGGACGAATTTTCCCAGTCACCGGACGTTCCACCGTTCCACGTGTAGTCCGTGGCGAATGTGGAAATCGCCGCTGTTGCGAGCGCGATTGCGAGAATCTGTTTGTTTGAACGCATGGAATCCCTCCTTGGTTGATTGACACATATAGTTTAATATTTTTTTGCGCTTCGCGCTATCCCCGCTCGCGGGGATAGAAGGGCGCATGGGGGGAAGGGGCTAGATTTCTAGGATTCTAGATTTCTAGACTTCTAGGATTCTAGACTTCTAGGTTCCTAGGATTCTAGACTTCTAGAATCCTAGCGTGAAAACAACTTTATGAAAAGCGCGGGCGAGTTCGCCCGCGCACCAGAAGAAAGTTGTTTCCCCAAAGTTGTTTCCAACTCACACCAGGCCTTGGGGTGAAAGGCCCGGAGAAGGGGGCTCAATTCCCGTTTTCGTGATCGCTGACCAGCACCTTGTAGTACAGAACCCCGCTTTCCGGCAAATCAGCCGAAAGCGAGAATTCCGTATCGTCCTCGCGATAAAGCTTATAGACCGTCGCTTGAGTCGTGTCCGGTTTTGTCGTCGCGCTGATCGCATAATACAGCCCTGGCTTCAGATTCATGTTCTCATGGTTGAATTTGATGCTCTGGTCTTCAATCGTCGCGGCCTGGCCGTCACTTCCTGCCTCAATCGCAGGTTTTGCCTCGTCCTTAAGCGTTATTTCGTAGGTGTAGGTGTTGTCGCCGTTTGATGTCACTTTTGTTTCAAAGTAAGAGTCATAATTTGAGGCAAGTGCATCGTTTGAATATTTATACGCCAATTTGGCAATTTCCACCGCACGACCAGGGTTCATCGCATAGGTTATCTTCCCCGTTGCATCCATTCTTGCAACTTCTGTGGTTTTTATACCATCAGTCTCCACTTTGTAAAGAACAACAGGACCCAGTTTTCCCTGATTGACAAGCTTCGCCTTGACTGTGTTATCGCTTCGTACCCTTAAAGTTACGCTTGAAAGATCCGCATGATTTACAAGTTCGCCTTCCTCGATTGTAAGTGTAGCTCCTTGGATGCATGCGAAGTTTTCGCCCAATTGCAAAGTGCCTTTTCCACTTTTTTCTACTCCCATTGTATTAGAATCGTCAAGCGATGAATTCCAAACAATTTCTTTGCCGGCCGCCACGCTGATCTTTACAGGTGCGGTAGAACTGTTTTTAATGCGCTCTAGATAGTCGGTTGATTGCGCATCGCTTGCGAATGCGAGTTTTCCGCCGGCAAATTTTATGTCTCCGTTTCCAAGTGAACCTTCACCTTTGAGTTCGAGAGTGCCTTCTGAAATGGTTGTTCCCCCGGTATAGGTGTTTGCACCGCCTAGAGTTAGCGTGCCGTTGCCGACCTTATCGATTGCTGTTATGGCTGAACTTGTTCCATTGCATAGAGTGCCATAGAATGTGCTATCACCGCCAAGACCGCCAATTTCTAGCGTACGCGTTCCTGCTGTAGAGTTGCAGACTTGTAGCGTTGGCATCGCCTGCTTGTTATTGTTGATCCTGTCGTCAGTAGATAATGCGCCGATTTTTGCAGTATTATTTATCTCGCTATTGCCAAAGCGCAAGACTAAGGTTCCGTATTGTGAAACGCCAGTGAGGTTATCGCGTGGATAGAGAAAGCAGATTTTTGAATTTGGGAATCCTTCGGCACTGTTATTGGAGAATGAGCCGCTACCACCTGCGAAGAGAGATATTGTTCCGTACGCTTCGTTGAAATTACCCGACCATGAGATATTGCCGTTTTTTGTCCCAATGACAAGCTCGGAATTGTCTGCTATACAAACATCACCCTTAAAAGTTGTTGAGTTCTCAAGCCAGAGAATATTTCTTGCGGTTGAAGTTGCATCATTGGCAACATTGAGACTCGACCAGTTGTGCTCAACATTAACGCCCGTATTGCAAAACAGGTGCGTGCCGTTTTTTAGAGTCAATTTCCCGTTGCCGAACAAATTGGCTCCCATAAAACGAGGAAATTTTGATGCCTGTGCATTTATGTCTGTGATGTTATCCTCCATGCGAAAATTAGAGAATATGGTTTCACCAGTGTATGTATTGCTTTTATCTTTTTTTTCTTCCTGAAGAAAGTATTTCTGCCCTGTAGCCAAGCCGGAAAATTGCACTGTCAAAAGTCCGTCAAAAGTGACATCTTTTAGGAAGTTTTGCGCATATCGCCCAGATGTTGCACTGAGATTCAATGTCGCAGATTCGGTGGCAGTAATTGTCGTTTTGGCAGCGACACTTATCTTATTTGCGGCACCGTTAAATGTTAAGGTATATCCCGCCAGATCAAGCGTTCCGCCGTTGAGCGCAATTTCACTGACAGCCGTGTCCGCGGTCAGCTTTCCGCCCGCAAGCGTTGTGCCGTCAAGATTGACGCCGTCTGCCGTGACGGTCAGTTTGCTTGCTCCGTGTGCCATCGCCGCTGCGGCGGCGAGCGCGATTGCGAGAAACAGTTTGTCTGAACGCATGGTGATCCCTCTCTCTTTTGTGGATTGATGCCGATATTGTATCTTTTTTGGCCGCGGCGCGGTATCCCCGCACGCGGGGATGGGGGAAAACGGTTTCTTGAGGTTGGCTGATGACTGGGGGGAGCGTTGAGTGGGGGAAGCGGCGTCTCGCCGCTTGCTACAAAAAGGAAAAGTTCAATTTTATAAAGAAGCGGCGGGACGCCGCTTCTCCCAGTCAGGACGAGGAGTGTAGCGTTTTGACAGAAGCGGCGGGACGCCGCTACCCCCAGTCAGACCTTCCCTCAGTTAGGGCAAGGTGTGGTGGAGAAGGTCAGCTCTTACATACGCATAGCCGACACCGCCGGCATTGCGCGGATTCCTCGCGATGTACCTGACGACATTCGCAAAATGGCGGTCGTCGCGAATCAGCCGATCCCAGCTTTCTTTCTGCCAGAACGGACCGGAATCGCCGTTTGCGCGCCGGACTTTGTGCGCGGTGAAGCTCTTCCATGAATGGAGAATCCCGCTTGCGGAGAAATCGCCGATCGGGCTGAACAGCGCATGCACGTGGTTGGGCATCACCGCAAATGCGTACAAGACATAGCGTTTGCCGTCGAAGTGACGCATCGCGTCGCACATCATTGCAAGATTGTCAGGTTGTCCGAGCGCGCAGGAGCCGAGCCCGTCGTCCAGCCATTTCTCCAGCACATTGCCGAAAGCTGTGATATATTCCTTTTTCTCTTCGTCGTCCCAAGGCTTAGCATGGCGGGCCAGCCAGTCGTCTCGCTCCTCCATCAACCGTCCTATCGTGCTTTCGGGAATGGAATCGGCAAGGCGAAAGGTCACGAAAACGCAGGTGTCGCCCTGTTCCCAATGCGGGAGATTGGCGCTTCGCTTTGTGACTTCCCTTTCACGCGACATGAAACGGGGATTCCTGTTCTCGGACGACGCGTCTAAGGGAATCGATTCGGAATCGTTTTCGCACATGACGCGATTTTAGCAAAAGCACTCTGCGGAAAGCAAGGTGAAAATGTGATTGGAAGTGCGACTGATGACTGGGGAAGTTGACTGGGGGAAGCGACTGGGGGAAGCGACT
>JAZQGX010000301.1:0-10371 GCA_045540275.1 Kiritimatiellia bacterium
AACCGCAAAGTGCGCAATGCGGTCGTAGGGATTGCGCACGAGCCCAAGCGGCTTCATCAGCCATTCCATCGGGACATGCTCGAATGTGAAGTGCGCGCCGACGAGCTGGAGAACCGTCCAGACAAAGAAGCAGAGGTAGGCAGGCGTGGAGAAGCGGAACTTCCTGCGCGTCAGGAGAAGAATCGCCCACAGCCCGACCGCCCACACCATCTCGACGCACCACACAGTCCGATCGGCAGGGTAGATGCCCAGCACGACCGCCACGCACACAAGCGCGGCGACCATCGCCGTCATCATCATTTTCTTCATCGTCGTGTTCCTTTCATTGACAATTGGTACTGGTTCTGGCAACACTTTCACATCTTGACCGCCGTAGCCTTGGCGAAGGTGGTTGGCAACATTTCCCGACGATTCTTGCAAATGGTTTCATGGGTTACCCCTTTCTGTTTTGAGTTTCGCTGGTGGAATTAACAGGATTGACAGAATTACGCTTTCTCCACAACGACAGCAGAGCCTTAAACAACACAGCAAGTAACTGCATTACAATCACCGCCACTGTGCAATAGACAAAGATCCCTACAACCATGAGGCCAAGGCCCAGCAGAATATTGCCCATCTGTTCCTGACCACCAATCATGGCGCGCACAAAGGAGTTATACGGAGTAAGAATATAGTCAAAAACCTTTACGGTCACCTTCTCGGCAACCATCGAACCCACGCAAACGAGTAAAACACAACAACAGAATAACACAATAATACGGTTGATCAATTTCATCTTGTCACTACTTTCTTTCTGCCTTTTGTGTTCCTTGAGGCGAACCATCTATATTCACTACATATCTGCTGTTACGCCCGTATGAATCTTTGCCGGGAATCTTTTCACCATTGAATTTCCTATCTGGTCCGACAGTCCAGACGATGCCACGCGACTTGTCGTATCGCAATGCCGCGCCATGCCCGAAAGGGTCTTTCGGTACGGACGGCAGGAATTCGGGGACTATCGCCTCCAGCGAATCTGCGAAATCGCCATTCTTCCTTTTGTAGAGGTTTGCCGCTACGATGACTTGTGCAGCGCGCAACTCAAAATCGCCACACGCGACTCTTATTGCAATATCATCCCAGGCAGGCACCAGGGTAGCCAGCAAAGTGCGCCCCATGCTGTTTGACGCGAACAATCTCCGGAGACGACCTTGCGGCAGTTTTGTCGCCTCTTCAACTTCATGCGAAAATTTTTCCCATTTCGTCTTGTCGTAATCGTCCGAAAAAGCTTCTTTGGCTTTGACAAGCCAGTCCATGTAGATTCTTTTTGTGGACACCGAATCGTATATGAAGTTGTTATAAAGAGCCGAAAACGTACCGGTTTGCCGCCTGCGCAAATATCCTTCGACGATTCGCATTCCGTTCTCGAAACAGAATCTAAACTCGTTGTTCACCATCTGTCTCAAACCTTTACGCCGAGTCGCCTCGTCAAGTTCAGCTAGATGAGCGAGGATCCTGCGAAGTTCAGCATCTGTCGCCTTACCGGATGCGACGATTCGCACAGCAATGCCACAGGCAAAGCTTCGCGCAGAATCCGCGACAAGCCAGCAGACAGCGGACTCGGAGTCCGTCTGGATTGTGCGGGCAAGCGTCAGCAGATCTAGGAAGCATTCGACGGCCGCACCGATTTCTCCTCGTTCTATAAGCTGATCCGCCCTAGCGTCCTTGAGTTTTATCATTGCAACAAAACCAGAAATCGGAAACAGAATAAATGCGCCTTCCTGTCGGGTATCCGCCTGATACCATTTCGGGCGGCGGCACGCATTGGCAAAAAGCGCCAGCGCATCGGCATTTTCATCGGCGAGTGCCGCTTTCTGCTCAGGTGTCAGTTTAGGCCATTCAAGAGGCCCGGCCCAGCGCTTAACCGCATTCGTGGCCGCCACGAACCCGCAAAATGCGTTTTCCACATCGGCAGGAACATTCGTCGTCACGCTGAAATCCGTCATGTCATCCTGCGCAGCATGCACCAGCATCATCGCCGCGCATCCAAGTGCCACCATTATTCGCTTCATCATCGTTTTCCCTTCTTTGCGTTCTTTGCGGCTAAAACTACTCATTTTTTAGACAGGATTTACAGGATTAAGATGATTAGTCTGCAATTTGCTTGAGCTGCGATGAAATCACCGAGATTATCTTCGCATATACGTCGCTAGGCCATTCTGCCGCCAGTTCTTTCGCAAGGATCTCGGCGTGGCGCAGTATCTTTGAGGCGATTGCGTCAAGGCGGCTCAGGGCAAGAGCCGGACGCATTTCGGCCTCATGCGCCATAAGCGCAAAGTTTTCGCGCCTGACGTCTGCAAACTGCTTCGCTCCGCCTATTAACATTGCGCCATCGTCCGACAAGGACGGATACACGAGCGTTGACATGACGTCATAGATTGGCGCTAGACCACGCCCGCCATTCTGTCGATACAGAATCGAGGAATTCTTTCCGTGCGCATCGGCATTGCCGATCAGGAAGTTGAAGATCATCCTGTCTATAAACGCGAGTCGGTCTGCCAGCGAGAACTTCATCTCCTGCATCGCTTTCATGCAAGACGCAAAGGACGGACCTCCTTCGCTTTCATACTTCATCTCCCCGGACACGCCCAACGCCTGACAGAAGTCCTCCTGATGCAGACGGCGTACTTCGTCGCCAACGGATTCCCTGTCGTATCGCTCCGTCCAGTAGTATGTGTCGCCCTTGATGCGCATGAGACCGCATTTCGCCGTCTTTAGCCCCAGTCTCGCCGCAAGCGACATCGAGAAGAATTCATTGAAAACACTGTCGGCATAATCCTCCGCTGGCGGCTTGATGATATGCGTCGATGGCATCCCGAACAACGGAAGCGCAATCCGTCCATCTACAATCCGCGCAATCAGCTTGTTTTGCGCACCCGATCCGGATATGCGGTACCCGGCCACGCCATTCACGTATAGAGGTCGCTTCCTGAGCGATTTCAAAACCATGCAGGCCGCATCTTCATCAAGCATCTCCAGTCGCGCGGCGGATTCTTCCTCCGACGGCGCGTCTTCAGGCCACAGCGAAATGGCCCCAGCGCAGTCTCCGCCCAAAGCTTCGAGAAACCCGAATATGTTGTGTCGCGAAATATGCAATATCGGGTCAAGCTTGCGCCTTACCTGATCCGGCGGAAGCAGGTTCTCGAAAAATACTGTCGTTACCTCTGTGTCGAACGGCTCCGAGCCCAGAGGAAGCGAGCGGGAAAGCGGCATGGACGCGGAATCGGCAAGATATTCCGGCTCGTATGAGAACCGCATCGAATCCCTTTTCGGAATAAGCACGCATGGCATCTACAAACTTCGGAACAAGGACATAAAATGTGGCAGCATCCCATCCTATGCACCAAACCGCTATGAACGCAAGTCCGCTCGGCAGCATACGCCGCAGTCTTATCCCATCCATCGGTATTGTCCGCTCGTGAGCCTTCCGCGTTTTGCCGCGTGTCTTGAGCCATTTCACAAGCTGCATCACAGGGCGACCAATGAAAACACAAGCGAAGACCGCAAAGAATCCCACAAACATCCAATCTCCCATGCCCGAATTCGGACGCAGAGCCATCTTAATCGCATCGTAAAGCTTTAAGGAGATGAGAGGCACGCCAACAGCGATGGCGATTGCCGCAGCCACATAGCACAAAACCTTTACGACTGGAGACATCCCATCCGTCGGGGAAAATGTCCAACCGCTCGTACCGCCCCGCTCCATCTCCCAATCGAAGTCGCTCCGCCAAGCTCCGCGACCGGCCAGTTCGTCGAGAAAGACGCGCTCCACCTCGTCCGCGCTAACGCGGCGCGAGCAGTGGTAGAGATAGCCGTTCTTGCCATCGCGGTATTCGAGGTCGAAAAGTCCGTCGCTTTTGCCGCCCACTTCGTCATAGTCGCAGGCGATCTGCACGAACCGCTCCTCGTCCGCTTCGTCGAAAAGAATCATGAACTCGCCGCGCAAGGCGTTGTCCCGGACGAGCCGGCGAATCAGCTCCGCCGTCGCCTCGCGCTCCATCATCCTCTCAGTTTCGATTCGCATTGACTGCTCCTTTTCTTGCGTCCTTTGCGCCAGATGCTCAACGGAGTCATCTCTGCCCGAGATCGATGACAACAATTTCGGGATGGTTGAAGAACCTTGGAAGAGGCGTCGATTCACGCGCAAGGCCGCGGGAGACGACCATTGTCGTCGTGCCGTTAAGTAGATAGGCGCCCCCTGCACGGCGCGGGAAAAGAAGTCGCTCGCTGGGAGCCGGACCGCCTGAAGACGGACCGCACACGCCGAGTCCAAGTCCAGGCACGCCCCACTGCCCGCCGTGCAGGTGTCCGGAGCAGACAATGTCGAAGTCGTAGTTCGCGTATGCACTTGAATCCCCCATTTATTTATTGCTCCGGCAATTAAACTTTCTATTCAGCGCAGCATGGATTTCATTGCATAGATTCGGATACCACTTGAGCGGCGAGCACTCGAATTCTGGTTTACGACCTTTGCGCATATCGTACGGCGCTATAATAACCGAAACGTTCCGGATCCCTACTGCATGAGCAAGATAAAAAATATCCTCAATCGCATCATCACCGACCGGCACGCAGCCTATCGTTACCGCCTTGCCATGGATCATGATGTCGCCGCCGAGATTCGTGCGTCCGTCCGCCTTCGCGCGCGCCCTGTCCGACGCGTTCGGATATGTCACCTTGAGCGAAAGATAGTAGCTCGAGTTCGGGTTCAGGTATTCAATCCCGTAGATGCCCTCCGGAATCTGCCCGTCGCCCTCGCGCAGCTTCGGACCGAGCGTCCCGCTGAAGGCCGTCATCTGATAGATGCGCGGGGCTTTCCAGCCAGGCGCATGGACTTCGACGGATCGCTCGTTCTTGAACACGAGTATCCGCAACTTTCCGCCCGCGCTTTTCGCCACTCCTTTCAACTGCGGCTTCTTCGCGAGAATCGCCGCCGTCCTGTCCGCGATCGTGTGCCGCGACGTTTTCGACGCAATCACGCCAGCGCCAAGCTCCACGGTTTCGCGGATAGACAAGCCCTTCTGCCATGCCACCGCCGCCACGCCGCCGGCAATAATGACACCGACAACAGCAATTCCAATTGCAATGTTCCTGAATTTCATGTTAAATCCCTTTCCTTGCGCTCCTGATATCGCAATGCTATGTAGTGGTTGATGTCGCTTGCATAGGGAATCTACTTCTGGCGAATTTCTGTCATCGTCGCTACTCATTGCCGCGTGAGAAGTTAAATATCGGCATCCACTTGACGATTCCGCACGGGTTGTAGTTGAGCAAGCCGATCTGAAAACAGGTACTGCGATTGTCTCCATTGATTGCAGCATTAAGCAAGCCGATCTGCACGCTGCCATCAGCATTGAGCGCGCCGATTTGAAAACTGCCGCCAATGTTGTAGAAACCAGCCTGCACCCCGCATCCGCCGTTGACCAACCCGACCTGCAAGCCCGGCAACCAGGAGAATTGACCGTCGTTTCCCAAGCGACCGTCAGGCGATTCGACGTTAAAGCCACCAACACTCACGCCAAAATTTCGCTCTGTGAGATTAAGAAGCCCAACCTCCAATGCGCAGTTGAGCTCGCAGACGTCAATCAGCCCGATCTGCGCGAAATAGTTTCGCCTGACCATATTAAGCGGAGACAGCGAAGCGACGGCCGACATCTGATTCAAATTCAACGCACCTGCCGCAATGCCGTACACGTCGGCATCGCCGGGGAAGAGCTGGACGGGACGGCACGAACAAATTCCAAGCTGAACCGGCGTCCAGCCAACGCGCACAAGCCCGTCGTCAGACTCGGGGCTCACGCCAATCGGGAAATGCGCAAACGCAATGCCGCTCAGCAAGGCGACGCATCCGGCGATTATGTCTTTAATATGAGTTCTCATTTAAACAGCCCTACCTTTCTGTTGGACTCAGTGTCAAATAGTGCGTGGAGCGACTGCGGCATTCTGCCACGCCTCCGCCGCCACGCCGCCGGCAATCATGGCACCGACAACAGCAATTCCAATTGCAATGTTTCTGATTTTCATATTAGACACCTCATTCCTTCGTTTCTTTCTTAATCCTGTAAATCTTGTAAATCCTGTCTAAAAACCTCCGCCGCTACAGCGACTCGACAAACGCAGGGAAGCGCGTCACAAGCTCCGCGCGTTCGCGATGGAAAAGCAGATGTTCCACGTCGCGCCGCTTGAGTTCGAGATTGACTGACTTCGCCTTTGCCGTCAGCGCCGCCTTGAGCGAATTTAGGTCGGTGACTTCCGGATGCACTGCGGACAGAAACGTATAGTCCGGTTCCGTGCGCTGCAGCAGAAAGATCGCATCGTAGAAGTCACGTCCTTTGCCGCGTGTCAAGAGCGCCGATAGTTTCATGGCGCAGAGCGTCGCCTCGGTCGGCACACACACCGGAAAAAAGAACCCACAACGCCGAACGTCAGCGAAAACCCTCTCGTATTCCCTTCCTTGGTCTTGCACCTCGATCTTCATCATAAACCGCTCTTCCCTGAAAGCGGAAAGACCAAGATCATGCAGCAAGCCCGGAAACATTATGCTCCTTCGCATAGCCGTCAGGCGTGAGGACTCCTTCTCCTTCGCCACCGTATTCAGTCCGTTACGCACAAGATAAGCGATGAGAGCATCGGTAAAACGAATGAAGTCATCAGGGGCAAGTCCCTTGCAGTCGAAATCAAGGTCTTCCGAAAACCTATCAATATCCTTCGTCAAACGCAGGTTCGTACCGCCGATGAACGTTAACTTTGCCGCCCACGGGCTCCTGGCAATCCATTCTAGCGCAAGGCACTCGACGTACTCCTTCAGGATATGCTTCGCGAACTGTCCCGCGCGAAGTTCCTCTGGGAAGAATCCCCTTATCGACTCAAGCGAAATCATATCGCATACACCTCCTTGACAAGCTTGATCCTTCGCACAAGCGCCCGTGAACCGAAGCGAGCCACAACGCCGTCAAGCGCGCTGTCGCGCGAAATATCCTCCAACACGTCGGCATCAAGGCGCAGCGCCTCAATCTCCTCCGGCGTGTCGTACTGCGAATTGAGATACAGGAAATCGCAAAGCGCCTTCTCCGGCGTCGCGACATGGACCGGCAGTCCGTCGCCCACGTGCTCCACACCATAGCCGAACATCAGCTGCGGCTTGACGCTGCGGTACGAAAACTCCCCAAAGTCGTTCTTGAACGAGGCCGTCTTGAGCGAGGTGACGGACGTGAACTGCACGACAGATTCTGGAATCAACCCCGTCCTTGCCATCACATACTCACACGAAAGATAGCTTGGCGAATACATCCTGCCCGCAAAATAGTCGCCGATCCCTGGCGTATCTGCGACATCGGCAAAGGCGTACCACGAACGCCTGAGCCGCTTGATGTAGCCCTTTCCCAGCCATGTTGAATAATTTCCCCTGTCGAAACGGGGAAATGCCGCCACGACCTGCTCGTTAGAGAAGCAGGCAAAGCCATGGAATCGCTCTCTGAATATTATGTAGTTCATTTTGTTTCTGAAACGCTGATATTATACCACGTTTCAGAAACGAAAGTCAATGCACGCTTCGAAAAGTTCTTATCATGCTAGTCCTGGGCAGACGGAAGTCGAGTCGGGATTTGTCCACTCGAACGGGAACGTCCGGCACTTGTCGGGTTTAACGGGATTGATGCGGCAGCACGCCCCGCACATCCGGCACGTGAACTCCCTCTGCTCCATTTCCTTCGCGTCCTTTGCGGCCAAACATCATTGACAATTGGTATTGGTACTGGCAACACTTCCACATCTTGACCGCCGTAGCCTTGGCGAAAGTGGTTGGCAACATTTCCCGACGATTCTTGCAAATGGTTTCATTGCTTCACTTCCTTTCGTTTCATAGGCAACATTATATCATATAAACCTCAAATCCCCATAATCCTGTCAATCCTGTAAATCCTGTCTAAAAACTCATCGCACCGCAATCCGGGCAACGGTACACCTTTCGACTTACTGTTGCAAAAGCAGTATTTCTTCTTTGCTTTCCACTTATCCCCATTCGTTCAAGCTTTGTTTTTTTAAACAGAATTGACAGAATCAAAACCATACACATTTCTCATAATCCTGTTAATCTTGTCAATCCTGTCTGAAAACTTCCCCGCATCACACCGTGCAACGCAATTTCCTTGAGCGGCGGCCAAGTATCGCGCCGAGGGCGAGGCACGCCGCAATCGGAACCACACCACAAGAAAGAAAATCGAGGGCTAATGCGTTCAGCATAGTGAACGTGAGCAGAAACAGCCCGACGATGCCTGAATACACACTCATGCTCATGAGTCCGATTCGAACCTTTATGCGCAAATCCGGCCACGCATACGAAGTGTACGTAAGAAATCCAATTGCAATGGGAACAATGCCGCACAAATACCCCGTCGTAAGCCCAAGTTTCGCAAAAAACGCTTGCGCAAGGGACGAAACCGCAACAAACGCGAAAAAGAGCCCAATGAATCTTGCATGTCCAATGCGCCGCTCGACAGCGGCAAGCGGAATGAAAAGCAGAGGTGCGTAAATCAACGCCGTTCTGCCCGATGTCTGCACAAACGGGAAAGTAATCGCGTTCAGCGGTGCTGACAGGTCGAAGCCGTATTTCTCGGCCATGCTCGCGCTGATCTGCCAGAAGTTGCGATAACTGTAATATGCTGCATCCAAATCATGAAATTGATAGTATATGCAGGCCTGCGCAACTGGCAAGGCAAGTGTCATCAGAATCGTGAAAATCGGCGACACAGGTTTGACCGTCCGCCATAGTGTAGGCACTCCGATAATGAGACGCGCTATGTCGCGCAAGATATCCCCAATGTCAAAATCGGCGGGCGAGACTTCCTCCGGCAGGGATTCCAGCAGCGCGTTGACGTAGCGTTCGCGCGCCTCCGGCGAAGCCTGCGCAACAAGTTCCCGCATGGACCGCATGGACCTCTCGTCCGACTTCGTCAGGGGCGGAGCAAGCGTCTCGTATTCACCCTTGTCGCACCAAACGGAAAGACAGCGCCCGCAAACATCTATCTCCAGCTTGTTCTTCCCGTCGCCGACTTTCAAAAGGCTCATGCTACCTCCGCAACCTGGGCATGTGCATCCGGCGTGTTCAGCGGCACGGGCCGAGCGCGTCAACGCGGCTATGCTTCTCACATCCAGCGATTTGCGGAGCACGGGAAGCGTAACGGCGACGCCGCCACAGGATGCGCAACGAAAGCAAACCTTGCCGGTCGGTGTCGAGCTGCGCACGAGCTCGCGTCCGCATCTGGGGCAAATCCCTATCATTTGGCTGATTTCCTTTCATTGACAATTGGTATCGGTACTGGCAACACTTTCACATCTTGACCGCCGTAGCCTTGGCGAAGGTGGTTGGCAACATTTCACGCCGATTCGTGCAAATGGTTTCATGGGCCGCTCCTTTCGGCTTACACAGTTCTAACCTACCAGGCACAGTGCCATCGCCACAGAAAGCTGTCATTGTCACCTGAGTCCGAACAGTGATCTACGCGGACACCTTCTTCATTATAGATGAATACTGCGGGACCAGACGGCAAAAAGCCGATCCACGAAAGGACAACAGCCGTATAGTTCGTTCCGTTCTGGCTGAAATCGAAGACCTTCTTCACCTCATCTGGCTCTGCTGCCAACAAAGCATCCTTGTTTGGGTAATCGCAAAGGCGATTATATTTCCTCATGCCGGGGAACTCCAGCGCAAAAACAAGAACGACGAAAATCACCGCCAGCAGCGACAAGGCTGCTATCACCTTCGCCGCTACCGCAACACCCCGCGCAATCATCATCGGCAATTCTGTTTTGTTTTTCATCCTCACGTTTCTTTCTTAATCCTGTCAATCCTGTTAATCCTGTCTAAAGACCTACAACTCCACCTTGATCATATCGACAAGCGAATTGAAGTATTCCGGACTCCAGATGTCGAGGCAGGAAGCATCCTCCAAATACGGTCGGACATCTTCGCTCGCTGCCTTGAATTCTATTGCCGCAATGCGCTTCCTAAACGCGGCAATGAGCGCTTCGCGCGAAGAAAGGTCGATTTCGGGGGCGAACTCCTTGCACCGCTCCACAAGGTGCCCCAAATGGCATGCATAGCCATTCCTCACATACCACTCAAAATCGTACCAGTCACGTCCCTTAGTTCGCGTGCGCCAGGCACGGAAAAGAGCAGCGCTGACCTTTCCGGCAAACAGATCGCCTATCGAATAGGTACGAATCCAACGCGACACCGGCTTGACCAACAGCTTTTGTTCTGTTGAAAAGCCCGGCGGCGGTTCAATGTCAACCTCGATCTTGACCTTGATCTGCTTTTGCGTCGTGAAGCCG
>JAZQGX010000302.1:0-2301 GCA_045540275.1 Kiritimatiellia bacterium
ATCAATATGTTCGCCAATCGCTTTCACATGGGACTCTACGAAGTCACCGACCGCTCCATTGCCGGAAGGGGCTACAGCCTTCGCCGTCAGGAGATCATGAAACGCCTCAATTCTCTCAAGCGGGAACGCGCCGTCCTGCAATACGGCACAACCCGCTGGCTGCCCTGCCCGGAAGATAACCATGTCATCGCGTTTGAACGATCGCTCCGCGGGGAAAGAATCGTCCTCGTCGCCAGCATAGCCGACGCGCCGCTGTCCGTACAGATCGAAGACCTGCCGGAAGGAACAAGAATCCTCATGTCCCGCGGCGTGTGCACAGACGGATGCGAAATCCGGCTTGAACGATTCGGATACATCGTCCTGGATGCCGTACAATAACGCCCGCCGCCATCCCCGGCACGGACAATGAACGCTCCTTCTTCACCTTCGAGAATCCTGCCGCACCTTCGGCAACTCCACCGACAAGCGCATTCACTTTGAGGAAAATGTCCTTGCCTCGCTCTCCGGGAAAGAAGTGGTTCTCACCATGCGCATCAAGGACGCGGATATCTATTCGATTCAGTTCAGATAAGCTCTCTGCGCCTCTTAATCAATGATCTGTATATACCAAAAGCCAGGCTGCATTGTTCAGCTTGGCTTTTGTTGTTGTTCGCGCCACACGATAGAGCATGTTACAGCGCATCTTTTGTCTGTTCGATAACTTGGAATTTGGCACCATAAGTGTCTTTACAAACCGACTTCACTTACTAAACTTCGCATATATCGTAATGACATAAACCCTTCGTCTTGTGGAAGTCCATATGTAGGTTGTTCATATTGATATTTGAAGCCAACCGCTTCATAAAAAGGTATTCCCATAAAGTTACCTTTTGCAACGGACACCCACTGTTCTTTTGCACCCCGTTCCATCTGGTCATTGGTTATAGTCTCTAATAATTTCCTGCCGATTCCCTCTCGTTTTCTTTTAGGGTCTAAGTAAAGTACATATAATTCAGCCACTTCTTCGCCAGCAAATCCACCCCCGCCAGCACCAACTATTTTCCCGTCATCAACGGCAACAAACCAGCCGTTCCACGCTTGACTAGTATTGAGTATCTCTTTTTCAACTCTTTCTTCGTTGTAGAAATCATCAATAATCTTCTCTATATACTGTTGTGGCAACAAATCGGGGTATGTGTTGCTATACCCCGCTGAACACACCTCAATAATTCCGTGAATGTCATCTAGGTTGGCTTTTCTAATTTCAATCATATATCTTTGCCCTATTCAACTTAACTTTTCATCAAATTCAAGTTTATCGCCCTGTCTTTTTCAACACACTGAGCCAAATACTACTTCTACCAGAACAGGCACAGCAGATTCCTCCGCCGCGCCTGTCATCTAGTTCGTTCTTTCCATTCAATACAGAATAAGAGGAACGCCTGCTATTTCACTTCTTACAGCCTGCAGTTCAGCTTCTTGAGCTCCTCAACCACATAGTTGTATACGAACTCGACGGCCTCTTCCGCGGGCTTCTTCTCCTGCATGGACTTGTCGCGGGCGGAGATCTCGATGGTGCCGTTCTTCAGGCCCTTGGGGCTGACGACCCCGCGTACCGGCACGCCGAACAGGCCGGCGTCGGAGAACATGACGCCGGCGCTGACAGGACGGTCGTCCCACAGAACCTCAACGCCCTTGGCAGTCAGCTCGTCATAGATCTTCTGGGACATGGCGGCAACTTCCTCATTGTCCGGACGCAGAGAGCAGATCTGAACCTGCCAGGGAGCGATGGAGATGGGCCAGATGGGGCCGTAATCATCGCGGTGCGCCTGGCAGAGGGACGCGGCCAGACGGCCAACGCCGATGCCGTAGCAGCCCATGATCGGGTTCTTCAGGGTGCCGTCCGCGTCGACATAGGTCATGCCCATGGACTCGGTGTACTTGGTGCCCAGCTGGAAGATGTTGCCGACCTCGATGCCTCGGGAGGTGTAAACGGTGGGCTTGCCGCAGACCGGGCAGATGCCGCCGTCGTACGCCTTGGCCACGTCCACATACTCGACCTCGCCCATCTCGCGCTCAATGTTGAAGCCGACATAGTGCATATCGGTCTCGTTCGCGCCGGTGGCGAACCAGTTGACGCCCTTCAGAGACGCGTCGTAAACCACCTTCACATCCGCCGGCAGACCCTTGGGACCGATGAATCCGGCGGCAAGGCCGCTTTCCGCGGTGATCTCAGCCGGATGGATCTCGGCCTTAATGTAGTTGCGCAGCTTCGTTGCGTTGATATCCAGATCGCCGCGCAGGAAAGCGACGACGAACTTA